>JAUYEE010000331.1 GCA_030691545.1 bacterium
ACCGAGGTTGAAAAGGGTTCAGGGGGCGCCACGGCGTTCGCAGCCAGGGATAAATCTGTCCTCACCTACCGCATGGAAGGGGGGCTACCTCTGGTGACCAAAACCGTTGTTGACAGCAGCACTCCCTTGTCCACTGGCACCCTTCAAACACACCAGGAATACACCCTCAGCAACTGGAAACTCGTCAAGCGAGACAAGCCTCTTGAAGTTGGTGCACTGGCGCTTGAGGAGAAGACACCGGATGAACCGACCGATGAGGAGGAGCCGCAATAGCGGCGGTTTGGAATTCCCCCCTGACGTGGGAGCGTGAGGCGCAATCGCCGAGAGGAGAAGGAGTTCATAATGAAGGCTAAGAGCCCGCTGTCCTGTTTGGCATGGAGTCTGGGGGCGCTGCTGGCCGTTGCGGTACTTGGGTTCTGCGCGCACCCCGCTGTGTTCGATGAAGAGGCAGAAGAGGCGACAACCCAGCCGGAAGAAACTGCCGGTGCGGAGACAGCCGGGGCGGCGATTGACACCTCAAGCTGGGACGAGCTGTCGAAGCAAGTGCTCCCCAAGGTCATTGATAGCAATCTTGATTTCGGGACGCTCCTGCGCTACGCCCGAAAAGCGAGCTGTACGGTTTACATGGTTCTCAGGACACCGCAAATCGCGATGCCGGAACTTGGCTCGTTCACAGTGCCTCAAGGGCCGCCTTCAACCGCACAGATCAGTCTCTCCTGGGAAGACGCCAACGACGACGGAACGGTTGCCGAGGATGAGGTAAAGGTGGAGACGGTGGCCACTTCCGACATAATGATGAAGATGGCGATGGACCGCGTTCACAAAGGCCTCAAAAGCCTCGTTACGCTCAACGTCGTGAATCTCCTGACTCAATCCACCGTGAAGGCCGAGAGAAAAGGCGAGGGATACGAGATTACTGTAAACCCGAAAAAGGGGCCGCCGGTGCCCATGCGGCTCACGGTTTCCAGCGACTTCCGAATCACCAGTACGCAGACGCGGGCCATGGATGGGTCAGACGTCGTTACTAACCTCAAGCACGTCAGGACCGGCGGCAAATGGCTCGTCACCGGCGCCGAGACAACCTCTGGCGCCGGGGAACATGTCAGCTCAACCGACAAATCGGTCAACGAATACGTGACACAGGATGGAATTCCACTGCTGTCCAAGGTGACGATCGCCAGCACCTCCTCGACGGGCGGCGGAGTGCTTCAGACTCAGCAGGAATACAGCTTCCGCGATTGGCAAATTGAGAAGCGTGCCGAGCCTCTAACGGTGGTGATAGAGCCCACCGAAGCCCCGGAGACGCCGGCAAAGCTCCCCACGACCCAGGAGACGCCGACTCAGACCCCCAGAACCGTCGTACGCCCCGTGGAAACGGCAGAGGCGCCAAGGGTCAAAATTCTTCGTACCGAACAGGCGAGCACGCTCGCTAAGGATACCATCCTCTCAGTCGGAAACGCCTATTACGACATCGCCGCGGTGGGAGTGAAAGCTTACGACGCAAGTTTTACCGTGGAGCTCGATGGCGGGCGGGTTGGCAGCCTCAAGTTGAAGTGGGAGGCTTTCGGGGGCGTCTCGATCGAGCCTGACCTGGCTGACGATGAGGCAAAAGGAGCTGTGGAGGCCGTAAGTCAACAAATCGCCAGGGTAATCTCGGGCGGGCCGCTGTCCGATTACTCGTTCGCCGCAGATGTGTATGCCACAAAGACGACTAAGCAGACCGTTATTGACGCGACCGCATACGCCTCGGCCGCAGACCCCAACGTCAGGTCAGAGCTTGTCTATGTCTCACCAGATTTGCGCCAGGTTCGGACAACTCGCACGATGAACGACGGGAAAACGTCAGAGACCTTGTACGCCGGGGAGGAGTCCGAAGGAAAACTGTTCGTGCGTTCGGCGACTCAGACAGTCAAGGAGCCCGGCGGGGCGCCCGAAAAGGCAGAATACACGTGGACGTACTCCAAGAAAGATGGGGTGCCGTTCGTCAAGAGGCTGGAATGGAGCGGCACAATAGGTGAAGAAACCGGCGACTGGACAATTGCCCTTGAGAGCGTGACCTTCGAGAAGGAAGTCGCTCGGATCAGGATTGACGCAGGCCCCGCGGAGCGCGCCAAGCTCGCCAGAGAGGTCAAAGTCCCCCACACGGACGAAGCCAATAAGCTCGCCCAGCAGGTTCTCGAGGCCGTCGAGAAGAAATTCTACAGTCTCAAGTCAACAGGCGTGACCGGGTTTGAAGCGACATACGGGATGCAACTGGGCGGCAAGGGAGTCGGCACGCTGAAAGTGACGTGCAATCTGGGCCGTCCACTCACCGTCACGGCAGGCTTGGAAGGGCTGCCGGGAAAACCCACGAAAGAGCAAGTTGAGGCCATAAAAAACACTGCCGAGCTGCACGGTCGTACCGTGCTGACCGCGCTCCTGGATGTGGGTGCGGCGGCCCCCGGTCCGGGCGCCTACGCAATAAAGTCGGGCAACGAATACGTTATTGATTTCGTCGAACAGGCACCCAGAGGGGGCGTGGACGCCGTGGTGGCGGTTGCGTACATCCCAGAGGACCTCACCGAGTATCGGGAGATTTTCGTTGCAAAGGACGGAACAATTCTCGAGCTGAGCCACCACATGGAGCCGCGGGAGGGAAAATTCGTTGTTACGTCTTTCACATGGACGGTGTTGTATCCGGGTTCGGAACCCCACAAGAACGTTTTCACCTTGGCGTACGTCAAAAAAGATGGAGAGCTTTTTGTAAGCAGGTTTGAGACAGAGGAGAGCATGGGGGGGCGGAAGGTTCCCTGGACTGGAGTCCTGAGGGACGTGACTCTCAGAAAGGAGGCGCTGGCAGCCCGTGAGGCCGAGGACGGCGACTGGGGCCCCGTACCAAGCCCGGACGAACTGATAAAGCTTACGGGACAGGCAAAGGTCCCGCGCACGGAGGAAGCCAAGAAGCTCGCCGAAAAGGTCGTCTCCGCGCTTCAGGATGGGTCTTACTCCTTCGTGGACCTGGCGGCCGTTGGATTTGAGGCAAGGTTGAATGTGAGCTTCTTGGGCCGTCCGTTAGGCATCGCAAGCCTGAAATGGGACGTAGCGAACGATCTCTCGGTCGAGATAATCGAGCAGAAAGACACGCGTGCGGCTGCCCAGAATCTGCTGAAACTAATCCCAGCAGACATGGGGCGGGAGATCGTAAGAATCTTCGCCCGCCCGCCCGCCATGGAGTACTACGCGGACTGTTATGCGGTGAAGGACGGCGACCAATTCATCGTGGACGCCACGGAATTAGCCAGCAAGTCTGATCCGGACGTTAAAACCAGTCTCCTTTTCGTCTCGGCGGATTTGCTCCAGTCACGGACGGCCCTCGTCCGGAAGGATGGGACAATGACCCTCAGAGTGGACAACCGAGAGAAAATTGAAGGGAAGGAGCTTGTCACCACGAGTGCGGTTTGGGTTATCACCCCGGGTAACGAGCCCATATCGCTCGAGTACAAATGGACCTACGGTCAACAGGCGGGCGCGACCTTCATCAAGACCATCCGACACAGGCGAGACATGTCGGGCCGGAAGGTCACTTTTGCAGCAACACTCGACAATGTGAAGCTCGAACGACTTAGCGGCACCGAGGACTGGACGCCGGACGAAACGAAGGTCACGGTCCCCCCGAAGGAGGATACGGGCGAGCCACCCACAGCCATCCCCGGCTTCGGGAAATTGGAGCGGAACGCGGAGACGATGAGGGTCGGGGGGAACGTGTACATCGATCTCGCCGCATCGTACTATAACCTCAATACGCAGACCGACGTGGTCGCGTTCGAGGCAACCTACGCACTGGAGCAAAACGGCAAGCCGCTCGGAACGATGAACGTGAGCTGGGACACACGACAGGAGTTAACTGAGATCGTGATATCTCCCTTCCCTTACCACGTCAGCAGGACAAAGGTAACCTTCAATCCCTCCGGTGCAGGCCCAGGTGGACCTGAAGCCGCTGGCAAGATGAAGGAGCAGGTCCAGCTCTTCGGGAAAACGATTTTCTCTGTCGTGGCAGAGCGAACCTTCCCCTTCGCCGGAATGGTCTATGGAGTAAAGCAGCCCCTGGGGACCTTCATTGACGTGACCGAGTTTTACGGTCCGTTTAATCCCTTCATCAGGTTGTCCACCACCTTCGTAACTGACGACCTGTGCCTCGTCAACAATATCACGTCAATGAAAAACGGAGAGACCCGGCGCACCAAGTTCGAGGGAGACGTGCGAGAGGAGAGACACTACGTAAACAAGGTGACCCACTCGATCACGACTCCGGGGGAGGACCCACAAACTCAGGAATACACCTTCACGTACTCGCAGAAGGAAGGGGTGATGTTCCTCGGGACGGCGCTGTTGGGAATTGCGCAGGGTGGACAGCGTGCTTCCTTGAAGGCGGAGCTTCAGGAGGTACACTTCAGAAGGAAGCAAGAGACTCCCGAAACCGGCACACCCGACCAGACCACGACAACACCGGAACCGCACGTCACGACCAGAGTTCCCACCGTGGACGAAGCGAGAAAGCTCGCTCAGGAGACCAAGGTTCCTCGCACCGAAGAAGCCAGGCAACTTGCCTCGCAAGTCCTCGCGTCCGTCCAAAAGAAGTATCACAGCGTGTTTCATTCAACGAGCGTATCGGGATTCGAGGTCACGGCTTCGGTCAAGAAGGACGACTACGATGTTGGCAACATCAAGATTGCCTGGAAGCGAGGTGACCCGGAAAACGTGGATGCCAAACCCGAGAAGAAGGTCGAGGACCCGGTTGCAACACTGATCCACGGAATGGCGACAGAGCTAACAGCGATAGATGCGTTGATGCCCTTTGTCCTCGGTCCCTTGACGAGTGCACAAGCCCCCGAAGGCCATGCGGTGCAGTCCGGCGGGCTATATATTATTGACCTGACCGAGGCTGCCAAAAGCGACAACCTCAAGGCTCGCATCCTGTGCGTGCCGCAGGACTTCAGCCGTGTGCAGGAGATACGCTCCTACAAGGACGGGGATGTCCTGGAATGGATTTTCAACGGAGAGGCAGCCGACGGAGCGCTTCTCATAAGCTCCGCCACGCAGCCCAAGTCAGGACCGCTTGGCGGGGACTATGAAACAACGAATTTCACCTGGACCTATACTCGCAAAGCAGGGGGAGTATTCATCAAGAAAGTCCTGGTGGACCAGCCCCTGATGGGCAATGTCATGCACTGGACTATCGAGTTCGGCGATGCGACTTTCCAGGGTGGCGGAAATGTCCCGGATATTCCCGAGGACATCCAGGAAGCCCGGGAACAAGCTTTGAAAGACCTGGAAGAGCAGACGCGAAAGGCCCTCGAGGAGGCAATGGCAGCGCTGGGTAGCTGGAAATGCGCCGCTTGCGGGTACATCTATGACCCCAAAAAAGGCGATGCCGAAGGCAACGTGGACCCCGGCACGCCGTTCAGGGATTTGGCGGACGACTGGGTGTGCCCCACCTGCGGCGGCGCCAAGAAGGGCTTCAAAAAGCTTGAATGACGGAGACCAAGAAAACCAATAGAACGGACCGCCGAGTGTGAAAGCGTAGAAACCAGAAGGTACAAACGGACGCCATGCTCGCCTAAGACAGGCGCTGGGATAAGAGTCCCTCACCGACCGCGCAGGACATTGAATAAGGATAACGAACCCGCCGATGCGGGTGCTGAAGTCGCGTACAAGTTCGCATCGTCAAAAAAAAGAGGAGGAGGTTGAAATGAGGAGAAACGTCTGGGCTGCTTTAGTTGTCTGTGTGGCGTTTCTGTTGAGTGTAACACTGTCGCCTCGAGCCGCGTTTTCGCAGAAGAGTCTGTTCGAAGAAGAGGAAGAGGAGGCGCCGGAAAAGGAAGAAGTGAAAGAAGAGACCGCCGGCGCGACAATCAACGTCCCGCGGACCGCGGAAGCCAGGAAACTCGCAGGCCAAGTCCTCAGCCGGATTGCGAAAGCGTATTTCAATATCATCTCGACGGAGGTCCCTGGCTTTAAAGCCACGTTCACCGTGAAGGCTGGCACGAAATCGGCCGGAACGATGACCGTATCGTGGAATCGCAAGGGGAACGAGCTCTCCATAGACGCTGAGAAGATCAAAGACGATGATATAAGAAGTATGGCCGAAGAATTAGTGGGGGAAAAGATGTTCAAGGTTCTCGTCGAGGGGCCGTTGAGCGCTGCTGCCCCGCCGTCTTCGGGAGTTTACGCGGTGAAATCCGGCGACAAGTATATCCTCGACGCGAGCCAGTATGCCTCCAAGCAAGAAAGCGGCATCCAGGCCCAGATTTGTTTCGTCCCGACGGATTTAATTGAGTTAAACGAGCTGCGGATTTCGAAGGGAGGAGAAATCGCTGACACGCTGTACAAGGGCGTGTCGAGCGACAAGAAGCTCTTTGTCAGCTCAACCATGTTCACAGTGCGCGAGGGTGAGAAGGAAATCGGCAAAGCCGAATACACCTGCACTTACACTCGCAAGGAGGGGACACCGTTCCTCAGGAGGATCAAGGTGGAGGCGACCGGCGACGGTGAAACAACTTCCCTTGAAGTGACGCTTGACAAAGTGACCTTCGAGGAAGTGGAGGCCCCCGAGGAAGAAGAGGAGGAAATCGAGGAGGAGGACGAAGAGAAGGACATCGAGTCGGACCTCCAACTGAAAATAAAGGAGCTTGAGGAAATAAGAGACAAAGCGCTTCGTGACGCAATGGAGGAATTGAGAAAAGAACTCGAGAAAGACACGCCGAAATAGTCCAGAGGCGCATGAGAGAAACCCGGCTCGCCGGAACTCAGACAGCGGTGCCGCGGCAGAGTCCGTTTCAGTCTCCGACAGCCACGGTCTCCTGGCAAGGTAGCGGTAGGCCCGCCTCGATCAGAGGCATTTTCCTGACCTACGGACTCCTGTAAACCTGAGTTGTCAAAGTCTTGCGTCATAAAGGAGCGGAGATGAAAAAACCGCGTGTTGTTCTGCGAGTCCTTGTTGCATTTTCCCCGGCCATTCTCTTTCCCTTGGGGCTGGCGGCCCCGGAGCGCGGCCTGTCTGAAGAAGGGGAAGGTGCGACGAGTCTGCAAGAGGAGCCGGTCGAGGTCCCGCGCACGGAAGAAGCCAACAAGCTCGCCCGAGAGCTCATCGGCAAGTTGACCGGTTCGTATTTCTCTCTCGAGCGAGCCGGGATTGACAGCTTCAACGCGACTTTCGAGGTGAAGTGCGAAAGCGGCGCGGCGGGCGCGGCAAAGCTCACGTGGAACCGGAAGGACGAGAGGGTACTGCTGGTGGGAGAGAGCCAGTCGCCACGCGGCAAGAAGCGCTCGAGGAAGGACCCACCGAATGAGCTGTTGGCAGCGTTCATAGCGCCGGCTGGGGGGGACTTTCTACTCGGGCTGTCTGTGGGCGAGGCAAAAGTCGCCGAAGCGAGGCGAGAGATGGAAATAGGCACGATGAGCGTTTCCTTGAAAGAGCTAATCCTTCCATTTATTGCACGCGGCCCTTTTGAGGGTAGACCTCGTCCCGGTCCCGGCGTTTATGCGGTTAAGGTTGGAGAGGAGTTTGTGATTGACGCCTCGGAGCAGGCCTCAAAGGACGATTCTGGCGTCAAGAGCGACTTGTTTTTCCTCGGCGCCGATGGGCGGCGCTTCCGGGGTTTCCTGGTCTTTCTTATGGGTGACAATGAAGTCTCGATGGAGACGGTTTGCGAGGGAGAGGAGGCGGAAGGCAAATTGTTCATCAAGTCCCTGTCCGCCACTGTCAACCATCCGTCCTTGGGCTCGGTGAAGGGCGAATATGCGTTTACCTACACCCATACACAGGGCAACGTGTTTCTGAAGAGGATTGTGGCCACTGTGACGATGGAATCCGAGGCCTTCTGGTCGGCGACGGCTCAGCTCAAGGACGTGCGCCTCGTTGGGCGCCCGGCTGAGAGAAAGACCACTCAATAGGAACGCCTGGGCATCCCAAAGGGCATTGACTGCCGAGGCTTGTGAGCGGCGTGACTGCTGTGGAGGATTGACCAAAGGAGTCTGGCATGAGAAAAGAAGCATGGAAAATGATTCGCATTTGTGCGGCATCGCTGGCGGCTTTTTGCTTTGCGTCGGGAGCTGCGACGGCGGAATCGAGTTTATCTGACGAAGGTGAGGGAAACACCGAGACCGCGATTGCCTCCGAAACTGAGGTCCCGCGCACTGAAGAAGCCATGAAGCTGGCCCAGCAAGTCATCGGAACGCTGAGGGAGTCTTACTATTTCCTGAAAGGCACGGGAACCGGGGCCTTCGAGGCCAGCTTCACAGTCAAAGAGGCGGCATTGAGCGTCGGCAGTCTGAAGGCGTCATGGAATGCGAAGGAGGGGCGTATCTCAACAGAGTTTTCAGGCAAACCCGGATACCCGAGCGCGGATTGGCTGGAACAGCTTTCCTGGGCCGCCCTGAGCGAATCGCTTTCCAGGAGCTTCGTGCCGCGTGGGCTGTACGCCGCGCAGACCGATGAGGGCTATGTCATCGCCGATTACTCCGTGGACCCGAGCGAGGCGGAATCGGTCCGCAGTTTCGTCTCGAACGACCTTCTCCAGATAAGAAAAATCATCCGCCTCCCCGACGACCAGGAGAAGGAAACCGTCTGGCAAGCCCAGGATGCACAGGGCAAAAAATGGCTCGCCTCAATGACCATCATTGAACGAATCCCCGACGAGCCGGAACGAAAAGTGAGCTTTGCTCTCACCTATACGGCGCGATATGGGCCTCCCTTCGTGAGAAAGCTCACGATAGAAGACACAGGCTTTGGGACAAAAGGCTCGTGGGTTCTGGAGATGGACAAGGTCGCGTTCACAAAGGCGGAGCCGTCTGGTGAAGAGGTCCCGCAGACTCAAGAAGCCAAAGACCTGGCCAAGGAAATTCTCACGAAGCTCAACGAGTCCCATTACTCCCTGTTGCAGACGAACCTCGACGGCTTTCAAGCGACTTTCCTGCTTCAGAAGAATGGCGAGGCAGCCGGAGAGTTGATGCTCGGCTGGAACCGAACCGACGGGCAAATCGCAACGGCGGTTAACGCCGAGGGACTCGAGAAATTCCAGGAGTGGCTTCGCGGCGCCATGGAGTGGTGCATGAGGATGACGGTTCTGTCGTGGACCTCGCCAGAGGAGGACTATGCGATTTACGCTGCCAGAAAGGGCAACACTTACCTGATAGATGCCTCGGAGGACCCGTCCGTCGAGTCCAAGACGATGTTAGTCTCGGAGGACTTTCGCCTCCTGCGCGATGTCCTTCGATACGACGACGGATTCGAGCTTGACAGCGAATACACGGTTGAGACGGCGGATGGAAAGCATTTCGTCAAGTCCATGAAGCGGACGGCTCGCCAGCCCGAAGCCGAAGAAATCAAAAATGAGTTCACGTTAACTTACGTTCGGCGGGAGGGCTTTCCGTTCATCAATCGCGTCCTTCTCGACAACATCGAACCGGGGGGTAAGACAAGCTGGGCGCTGGACCTAAAAGAAGTTGCGTTTCACCGAGGCGCCGTTCCCGAGCCGGAGGTTACGGAGGCAACAACCGTTGCGCAGGCTCCGACTCCTTCGCCCGAACCGACAAAACCCGAACCGACTCCCGAGCCAACGAAATACCCCGAGTTCTTCGACGTCAACATGGACGGTGAGGGCGGCTACGTTGACAAAAACGGAGAAATCGTCATTCCGTTTGACTTTGACACCGCGTACCCGTTCTCCGAAGGTCTTGCGAGCGTGAGAATGGGCGACAAGTTCGGGTATATAGACCACACGGGGGAAATCGTGATCCTGCCGCAGTTTGAGAACGTGGAGCCCTTCAGGGAGGGAGTCGCCCTGGTCAGGATCAAGGACAAGGAGTATCGCTTCATTGACAGGACTGGCCAATTCATAGCGGAAGGAATCTTGGCGACCGGACAAGGGATCGGGTCCCGGGGTTTTTCGGAAGGGCTCACGACGATCTACATTGACGGAAAATGGGGGTACGCTGACAAGAAGGGTAAGGCCGTAATCCGTCCTCAATTCTCGGACGCCGGCGCCTTCTCGGGCGGGCTCGCCCCTGTCGCGATTGGAGAGCACAAGTGGGGTTATATAGACCCAAAGGGGAAGTCGATCATTCGGCCGCAGTTCCATTGGGCGCGTCCGTTCTCCGAAGGTCTGGCGCGGGTGCAGCTTGGAGAGGCTTCGGGGTACAAATTCGGATACATAGACGGAACGGGCAAAATGGTTATTCAGCCCGCCTTTGACGACGCGGAGGCCTTTTCGGAAGGGCTCGCCCGAGTCAGTGTCCAACAGAAGTGGGGTTACATTAGCAAGACCGGAAAGTGGGCTATTCAGCCCGCGTTCGACCGGGCCGGGAATTTCTCCGGCGGATTGGCCCCGGTGAAAGCCGGGGAGAAATGGGGCTACGTGGACAAGACCGGCAAGCTCGTTGTCAAACCTCAGTATGATTTTGCGGTCGAATTCTCTGGCTCGCTTGCATCGGTGGAGTCCGGCGGCAGATGGCTAAAGATTGATAGAACCGGCAAGGTCATCTGGGACCCCCTGACCCGGATCATGGGCAAGGCGCTTTATCCGGCTGTGATGAATGGCAGATGGGGCTACATTGACAGGCTTGGGAAAGTCGTCGTGGGGGCCAAGTTCGAGGCCGCCGGACCGTTTTCAGAAGGCCTGGGTCCGGTGAAATTCGCCGGAAAATGGGGATTCGTGGACCTGAGCGGCAAAATCGTTATCGAGCCGCAGTTCGACGAAGCCTATACGTTTGCAGAGGGGCTCGCGCCCGTCAAACTCGGCGGCAAATACGGATTTGTTGACAAGAGTGGGAAAATGGCGATTAAGGCTCAGTTCGAGGAGGTCTGGAGTTTTGCGGAGGGGTTTGCTCCCGTGAAGCTGAACGGCAAGATCGGCTTTATTGACAAAACCGGGAAGACGGTCATAGAGCCGAAATTCGATGCGACCTATGGCTTTGCGGAGAATGTGGCGGCGGTCAAGGTCGGCGAGAAATGGGGCTTCATGAATAAGGCGGGCGCGATGTATATCGAGCCGCAGTTCCAGAACGTCTGGAGCTTTGGCGGCGGCTTGGCGCCAGTCACGACCGATGGCAAGAAGTGGGGCTTCATTCACGTAACAGGGACGATGCTCATCGAGCCGCAATTCGGATACGCGTTCAGCTTCTCAGAAGGGCTGGCTCCGGTCATGATTGGCGAGAAGTACGGGTACATAGATAAGCATGGAGAGCAAGTCATCCCACCGCTTTTTGAGTGGGCCGGTGAGCACTCGGAAGGATGGGCGGTCGTCGAGGCCGAGGTGAAGGGCGAGACCGAGGTGTTTTTCGTGAGCAAGAACCCTCTGAGGAGACTGATCGAGGCAAAAGGCGAGAAGTGGGATCGGGCCTGGGCTTTCAAGGATGGTTTGGCGAAAATCCAGGTCGGCGACAAGATTGGTTACATCAACAAAACAGGCCAGTTCATCTGGGAACCGAGAGAGTAGCACGAGGTGGCACGGGCTTCCAGCCCGTGAATCATGGGCAAGATGCCCATGCCACCTCAACGGTTGGACCCACGGCGCGCGGACGTCCCCTTTTGTCGCGCGCGAGGCAATTTGCTGCCCTGTTAGTTTGGAAAAAGGAGTCAAAGATGAGAAATGCTTTGGTCGTGTTTGCGTGGATTCTGGCGACGATCTTTGCCGCGTCCTCTGTGACGCTGGAGCGAGCCGCCGGAGAGCGAAGTCTATTTGAGCAAGAAGAGGCCCAGGCGGAGACATCAGCCTCCTCCGAAGCAACTGTTCCCCACACGGACGCAGCCAAAGCTCTGGCGAAGCAGGTCCTCACCAAGATGAATGAGTCCAGCTATTCCTTCGCTCAGACCGATGTTGAGGGTCTTGATGCCGCGTTCTCCGTCGAGCAGGATGAAAAACAGATCGGGAAGTTGACGCTCACCTGGCAGCGAAGCAACGCGAAGGTCATTACCCAACTCGAAGGCGATATCCCCGCCGGTCGAAAAGCCTGGCTCCAGAACATGGTTCAGTGGGCCATGAAAATCACTGTACTGGGGGTCACGCCCGTTGAGGAGAAATACCCCACCTATGCCGCGAAAATCGGAGAGAGATATGTCCTCGACGGCTCCGACGACCCCAACTACGCCGCAAAAATCATGCTCGTTTCGGAGGATTACGCGAGAGACGCGGACATCATGCAGTTCGACGATGGCCTCGTCATTCACACCGAATACGAAATGCAGAGCGCCGACGGAAAACATTTCGTCAAGTCGGTGACCCGCACGGTGAGCCTGCCCAAAACCGACGACCTCAAGGCAAACCTGACCTTCACCTATACGCATAGAGACGGATACATTTTCACCAGACGAATCGTGATTGACGACACGGGCCCCGAAGGACAGTTCAAGTGGAAACTCGAGCTCGACCCGAGCAGTCTCGCCTTTCGTCGCCCGGAGGTCACGGAGCCGGAGACAGTCGTCACTGAACCCGAGAAAGAACCGGAAGTTACCACCGTGACCATCGAGCCGGAAACGACGACCACGACTGAAACGAAACCGGAGGTCTCCGAGCCTCCGAGCAAGGAGACTCTGGTCGTTCCAGAACCGCCGGCAGGATATGTCAAGGGCGAGTGGGCTGATGCCAGAGTGGGCACCCACCTCCGGATAAAGACCTTTCGGCCAGACGTCTTCGGGAACGTGCCCGTGACACTTTTTATGGATGTCATCAAGGCCGACGAGAAGACCGTCACCGTCAAGACAATGGGAATGGAAGAAGGCAAGGTCGTTCGTGAAGGAGAGCGCGTCCAGCAGCGGTTCATATCGAAAGAGCAATTTGAAAAGGGCCTGAAGGACTTGGGCGAGAAGGAAGGGAACGCGACCATCGAGATTTCCAGCACGGAGTACAAGTGCGAGGTTTACAGGAAGGACGCTCGACTCGAGGACGGCACTGAGGTCGAAAGGCGGACCTATGTCTGTTGGGAAATTCCCACATGGGCCGTCCGCCGCGTCAGCAGCAAATCCGGCACCATCTACGAAATCGCCGATTTCAAGCCGTAGCGGCTGTCTGCCTTTGTGCCGTTGTGGTTCACGCACCGTGAAATCGCACGCTGCTGCCGTCCTGATCGCCAAGACAAAAAGGCAGGGCGTACGGAACGGACCTGTGAAAAAAGTCGCCGCGCCCAGGCAAAAGCGATATGTTTGGCTGATATATGTCGCCGCAACGCTCGTTGCTTCGGCATCCGGTCCACACGTAGAAAGGGAGAGCGGATTATGAAAACACGTCCCAGCATAGTTGCATGTATCTGGCTTCTGTTCTTTGTGTCTTGGGGGTCACATCTCGAGGACGTATCAGGGCAGGCAAAGCTCTTCGAGGACGATGAACCCGCCGTTGCAGGCGGCTCGAGAACCTCGACGGCAATGTCCGGGTTAAAGCAGTCCACAGACGTCGAGGTCCGCCACGAGGAGACCAAGCTCGGCGAGCTCCCTGACGAAAATGCATTCGAGAGCGCTGACTTCAGCGACGACGGATGCCACATCGCCTGCGTGGTCAAGAAAGGCGACAAACAACTCGTCGCGCTCGACGGCAAACCCGGACCCGAATTCGACGAGGTCGAGTATCTTTCCATAAGTCCCGATGGGACGCGAGTGGCTTATTGGGCAAAGAGGGCTGGGAAGGGCTACGTGGTCATAGACCACCGAATTGGCCCGCAATATGACACGTTGGAGTCCATATCTTACCCGACAAAGATCGCCTTCTCCTCCGACGGGAAGCGCATGGCGTACCTGGTCCCGAAAGGAGAGAAGAAGTTCCTCGTGATTGACGGCAAACCCCAGCCCGAGTTCGATGAGGTCTCGGCCTTCACGTTCAGCCCGGACGGAAAACGCTTCGGATACAAAGTCAGCACGGGCGACGAGTACCGCTTTATCGTGGACGGGAAGCTCGGGCCGAAAGCAGCGACGTACGGAGGACTGACTTTCAGCCCCGATGGAAAACGTCTCGCCTGCGGCATCGCTTGGGGCCATGGGGAACAATATTACATTGTGGATGGCGTGACGGAACAGGGGTACGACAGAACCGATAACTTCGATTTCAGCCCCGACGGCAAGCACTATGCCTATGCCGGCCGAACCGACAAGAACGCCGACTACGTTGTCATCGTGGACGGCAAGCCCAAATGGCCCGGGTATGACGCTGTGAATCAGCTCACGTTCAGCCCAGATGGCCGGCGTCTTGCCTATGTGGCGTCCAAAGGCCGCGATGAGCAGTTCATGGTCGTGAATGGACAGCCCGGGCCATCCTTCCGCGAGGTCTCCACGTACGGCGGCCAACTCGCCTTCAGCCCGGACAGCAAGCATCTGGCGTACGTGGCGGTTCAGACGATCCTCGTTTATGACGGGGAGCAACAGAAACCGAAATATCGGATCTGGGGGCTGGCCTTCAGCCCGGACAGCGCTCACCTCGCGTACAAGGGTGCGGACGGCAGGATGGAGCTCGTCGTGGTTGACGGCAAGCCCGGACCGAAATACGAGAAGCTGAGCTTCGGGCCTCCGGCGTTCCGCCCCGACGGCGCCGTGGAATATCTGGCCTACAAAGAGGGGGCCTATTATCGTGTGAAACAGACCTCCCCCGCGTGGGTCTCCTCCGCAGTGCCGAGGAAGACCGTCGCAACCGAAGCAACACCCGTTGCGACGCCCGAGCGGACAAAACGTTCCACCCTTTTTGACGACGACGAGCCTGTCCCGGGAAAACAGGTTCCGCCCGCGAAAGCAGTACCTTCCGCCACGCGCTCCGGCCTATTCGAGGACGAGGAACCGGCGCCGACTCCGGGGGCCACAGGGGTCGGCACAAGGCGCTCGCCGCTTTTCGAGGACGAGGGAGCCGCTGAGCCTACCGAGACAATCCCAGGAAAGCCTTCCCCCGATGGGCCAACCGCGTACAAGGCCGTTGAGGAAAGGATTGGCGAAATCAGCGAGGGCCCCTTCATCAAGGGCAAATGGAGCGAGGATGGCCTGCACATCGCCTATCAGGTTACAGGCGGAAGTGGAAAGTGGTACATAGCTTTCGATGGGAAGCTCGGGCCCGAGTTCGAGGAAGTTAGCGACCCAATTCTAAGTTCAGACGGGCTTCACGTGGCGTACAGTGCGAAGAAGGGAGGCAAGGCGCTTGTCGTGGTTGACCAGGTTCCAGGTCCTCTCTTTGACTCCGTTAGCATGCCGGAAATAAGCTCCGATGCCTCGCACATGGTGTATGCGGCGACGAGAACGGGCAAGGAATTCGCGGTTGTTGACGGCAAACCGGGCCCCGCGTTCGACTATGTCGGTGACGTAAAAATCAGCTCAGATGGGGCTCACGTAGCCCATAAAGCCAGGAAAGGGGGCAAATACTCCATCGTCGCTGACGGGAAAGCCGGAGCGTCCTATGACGAGGTCTCCGGTCTGGTCATAAGCCCGGACGGGAAGCGAGTGGCCTATGGGGCCAAGCATGGCGACAAATGGTTCGCAATCATTGACGGCAAGCCCGGTCCCGCGTGGGACGGCGTCCAGGAGTTGACCTTCAGCCCCGACGGGAAGCGATTCGTTTATCAGGGAGGGAAGAACGACCAGTCGCTCATGGTCGTTGACGGGCAAGCTGGCCCGCCGTTTGAACGCTTCATTCGGTTGACATTCAGTCCGGACAGCAGGCGCGTCGCGTATGTCGGCGAGGACAACTGGCGCACCGATGATGGGATACCCGGGACTTCGGTCCCCGTGCTGGATGGGATGCCCGGGCCAGTGTACGAATTGGTCTGGGACCTCAAGTTCAGTCCGGATGGGAAACGTTTCGCCTATCAGGGCGAGAGGAACGAGAAGGACGTTGTAGTGTGCGATGGACGGGCGGGTCCTGAGTTCGAGGACATTAACGACCTGATGTTCAGCCCGGACAGCGCACGCATCTTATATGAAGTCCAATACAAAGGCCGGGCCAATTACGTCCTGGTGATAGACGGCAAACCCGGACAGGAAGTCCTGTCCTACTCCGAGGTTGTGTTCAGCCCGGACGGCAAGCGCCTGGCGTACCAGGCCGCCAGAGGCGACAAGGAACAGTTCGTGATTCTGGATGGTCAGCCCGGGCCGGTTTACACCTTTGTTGATCAGTTGACCTTTAGCCCGGACAGCGAGCGATTTGCCTACGCCGGACTGAAAGCTGACAAGACATTCGACATCGTGGTGGACGGCAAGCCTATCAAAACGGAATATCGCCACGTCCGCGGCCTTCTCTTCAGCCCGGATGGTCGGCATTATGCCTACGCGGGCACCCCCACTCAGAACTCCACTGAAGGTCCCTATTTATGTGTCGTGGACGGGCAACCCGGACCGGCATATGACGACCTCAGGTTCGGCGATTCCGCTTTTCGTCCCGATGGGACCGTGGAATACCTTGCCTATCGCGGAGAGGACCTGTTCCGCGTGAGGCACCTCCCGACAAGTGCAGCGGCGCCGCGGACGCAACCTGTCGGTGTTGGCAAGAAGGAGACCCGGACAAAACGGTCTGGCCTCTTTGAAGACGATGAGCCACCGCCCTCCACCGGGACCAAACGCCCGTCGCTTTTCGAAGACGAGTGAACCGAGGCAAAAGGATTTCGGGTGTGGTGGAGTGTATCTTCCACCCGACGCGCTCTGCGACCAACGCGTCCGGGCGAGCCACTGTCTTGAAAGCGCGCCGGGCCAATTTCCCGAGGCTTTCACGACTGGGCAACAAGGTGAGGTCGAATGAGAATGGTTCCCATATCCGCGTTCGCGGTGCTTTGTCTGTTTCTAACATCACGCGGGCTGAGCGCGCAGCAGCCCGACCACGTCTCCCGCTGGTCAATTTACATCACGAACGACAACTGCCCCGATTACACGTGGGGCTACACGGAACAGCAGACGCGGCAGGCGTTCGCCGACATCGTTCGCGCTCATCTCGACGAGATGAACCGCACCGACCACGAGAAGCCTGAGAACCGCGACCGCTACAACATGGCCGTCACGCAGGAGGCTATCTGTTTCGTCGAGCACTACCCGGACCGTAAAGAAGAACTCATCCGCCGAATCAAAGAAGGGCGAGTATTCGTCAGTCCCTTCCTGTGCAATTCTCTCTGGGGATTTCAGAGTGTCGAGGGCGTCCTCCGGACCCTTTACCCTGCGCGGTGCCTCGAGCGAGAATGGGGAATACGCATGGATGTGGCGGAACATATCGAAGAGCCCTCTCTGCCATGGGGCATTGCCTCGATCCTTGCCGGTTGCGGAATCCGCTGGCTCTCCAATCCGTTCTACAAGTACGACTCGACCTTTGACCGGCTTCGCAATGCGCCGCTTTTTCTGTTTGAAGGACCCGACGGCAGCCGCCTCCGCGTCATCATGGACCCGTGGGCTTCCGGGAGAGCCAGCTACGTGCAAGGCGCTCACCTGCTGCGCAACACCGCCGCAATCGCGGGTGAGTGGGCGCCTCATTACAAGCAACTCGGCGACGCGTATCCGCTTCGCGCAATTCTCGCCAGCGGCACCCACGGCGACATCTCACCGGGGAGCGGCGGCCAGGCGCGCGGCTTCGCCGAGGCGATCATCAAGTACAACGACACTCCGGGCGACCATCCGAAGCTCGTCAACGCGATCCTCCCGCAATTCTGCGAGGCGGCGGATAGAGTGCAGGCTGAAACTCCGTTTCTGCCGGTTTACCGCGGCTGCTTCGGACATTCCTGGGACGTCTGGCCTGTCTCCCTGGCGAAGTATGTGGCTGATATGCGCGGTGGGGAGCGAGCATTTCTTTCGGCAGAAGCTCTTCTCTCGGTTGCGATGATTGGCAAGCCTGAGATTCATGAGGCGACACGCCGCGACCGCGAGCGCGCCGAGTGGTGCTGGGCGATGCTCTCCGACCATGCCTGGAACGGGACCGACGACAGGAACAAACGCCACAACGCCGACCTCCGGAAACAGTGGAGTGAAGAACTGAATGCTCTCAGCGAAAAGCTGACCCGACACGCCTGGGACGCGCTGGGCCTCGCGCAGTCCGACCACGATGTCACTGTTTTCAACCCTCTCAGCTTTCCGAGGGCGGACCTCGTTCGGATTGAATTTCCGTCTTCCTCCGCAACGCTCGAGGCAAGCCTGCGTGAACTCAACTGCCAAACCGTGGAAGAAGACGGGAGGCGGTTTCTTTATTTCGTCTCGCACAAGATACCGGCCTTCGCGTTGCAGCGGCTCCCTCTCGATTCTCTCCCGAGAACTCTCGAAGGGAGCGTGCCCTTGCGCGCAACGCCTCTGGAACTCGAGAGTCCTTTTTATCGGGTCAAGGTGGATGTGAAAACCGGAGGGGTTGCGAGCCTGATTCATAAACCGAGCGGCGCCGAGGTGGTGAAATTTGAGGGTAACCGCACCCTCTGCCAGACAGTCTATTCCAACAACGAGGAACACACCCTTCAGGACGTAAGGACAGAAGTTGTCTCAGTCGGACCTGTCCTCGCGCGCCTGGATGTTTCCGGCAAAGTCGCTGGCATTCAGGTCAATAACTTCGTCACCGTTTACTCGGACCTGGACCGTGTGGATTTCGAGTTACGCATTACGAAACCGACGACGACGCGGCAGGAGCGCATGTGCCATATCTTTCCGGTATTGAGGGACGATGCGGTGCTGCGTATCGAAACGACGGGCGCCGTGATTCGCCCGCGCCCGCAGCCAGAAGGAGACCTTCTTCCCGGCGCCGATACTCGCCGTTTCGCTGTCCGGGGGTTCGTGGATGTGTCTCTACCCGAAGGGCCGGGCATAACCATTGCCCCGCTCGATGCCTTTGTCCTGCGAATGGACCTCGACCTAATCACCTTTGAAGCGCTGGGCAACGACCAGAACTACCGCGAGGTGATGAAGGACCAACACGGCGTCACCGAGTTTCGCTTCCGCTACGCCCTGCGCGCGCATACTATGGACTACGACGGCGCAAACGCCGCCCTGTGGAGCCGATCCGTAGCCTTCCCGCTCCTGGCGAGATGGGGCCGTCCTGAACGGGAAGTCAAGCGGTTCATCTCGGTGGACCCGGCGCGAGCGATTGCCACCTGCCTGAAACCGGCCGATGGCAGAGCCTTTCCCGGCTGCATCCTGCGACTCTGGGAGACTGCCGGACACTCTGGGCCGCTGACAGTCGAGGCGCCGGCCTTTCGACGCGCCGTTCGTACGGACCTCCTCGAGCGTGACCTTGACGAGCTTTCCGTCGTTGACGGCAAAGTGACCCTTGACCTTCGTGGTCACGGCTTCGCTGCTGTACGGCTGTTGCCGTAGTTTTCCTTTCTGTCCTCGGAATCGTGAATTCTCATTCCGTTGACCGGGCGGGCGTCCTGTCCTATGATGACGCGGAATAGGCTGTGAGCTTTGCAGTGCACGCATCGTCTCGTGTCTCGAAAAGGCCCGCCAGGTAGAACCTGATAATTGAGGAGCAGCACATCATGAAATCTCGGATCAGCCGGCGACAGTTTCTTTCCAGCGCGGTTCTCGGAGGAACAGGAATTCTGATTCTTTCCAATTCAGGCCCGGTCTCAAGTTACGCCGCCAACCAGAAGGTGGGTATTGGGATTGTCGGGGTCAGCGGTCGAGGTGATTGGTTCGTCCGCACGATTCCGAGCCTCGGCGAGGAGGTCGTCGCCCTGTGTGATGTCAACGACCGGCGAGCCGAAGGAGCCTTCAACCGTATCCCGAATGCTCGCCGCTATCACGACTTTCGCAAAATGCTTGATGAAATGAACAAGGAGATTGACGCGGTCACGGTGGCCACTCCCGACAATACCCATGCCATCATAAGTAGCACCGCGATGAGAGCGGGCAAGCACGTCCTTTGCGAAAAGCCCTTGACCCATGATGTCGCGGAAGCTCGGGCCCTCCGCGAAACCGCACGAAAATCCAAGGTCGCCACTCAAATGGGCAACCAGGGCACAGCAAGCGAGGCGTTCCGGCGTTCGGTGGAACTCATCCAGGCGGGCGTTCTCGGCGAAATCCGCGAGGTTCTGGTCTGGAACACGGGCGGAGGGCCGGGCCATCGCGAGCCGCCAAAGGGGGAACAACCTGTCCCGGATTATCTGAAGTGGGACCTATGGCTCGGCCCGGCGGCTTATCGCCCGTTTCACCCGGACTGGTTGCAGTGGCACATCTGGCGCGACTTCGGTGCGGGGCAGCTCGGCAACTGGGCCTGCCATACCATGAACGTCGCGTTCAAGGCCCTGAAGATTGATTCTCTCTGGTATGCGAAGTCCTCGGGCGAATCCGGGCCTATCATTAAAGTGAAGGCGGAGGTCTCAGAAATCACAAAGACATCCTTCCCGCGATGGGAGTTCATCCGCTACGAGGTTCCTGCGAGGGGCGAGTTGCCCGCCGTCGCGCTGACCTGGTACAACGGACGCGACGGAATGGAACAGAAGGGAATTCGCCGCAAGCTCGAAGAGCTCGTCGGCCGGACGTTCGACTGGACAACCGACGACGGAGACGAGTGGAAGGATTGGTCTCGCATTCTCGTCATCGGGAAGGACGGCATGCTCCTGTCGAACGCCCACAACACGGAATTCAGTTTGCTTCCTGCCGACAAGTTCAAGGGCTTTGAGGGTCCACCGCGTACCCTACCGCGATCCCGTGGACACGAAAGAGAGTGGCTCGACGCATGCCGCGGCGGTCCACCTGCCATGTCCAACTTCGACTATGCTGGCCCGCTGGCGGAATTCGTCCTCCTCGGCAACGTCGCCACGCTATTCGATCAGGCGATCGAGTTCGATCCCATAGCTATGAAAATCGTGAACAGTCCCGAAGCCGACCGCGCCCTCCGCCGCGAATACCGCGACGGCTGGTCCTTGTGACAGAGGGGGAGGGAGCCGGCTCAGGGACGCGTTGTTTGTGAGGGTCTGTGTTTCCTCTCTCGCAACTCGCGGTCGCGGGGGCCCCATCCCGTCCTAGATAAAAAAACGTGGGGAAGCCGCGCAAAAATCCCCAGAAGAGCGTGAGGACCCGATGAACCGCCTCCCCGGGATCGCCAGGGTTTTTTCCTGCCTCGGTGTCAGGAAACCAGCAGGAAAGAAGCTATTGCGTGGGGGGGGAGTAGGGGATGCTGCCGTGTGTCTCCCGGGCATATTCAACCCCAGGCGGCTCGCGGACTCACCCGTCGAGAGCTGGCACGGATTTTTCTACCGGTGTATGCGCGTGGCGCGCGCAAAGGGTCTCGAATGAGTCGCGGCAATGAAGACGGAAGTAATCTGCCCCAGAGGACACAGAATTCCCGACGATGCGGAGGGGGTTCTCAGTTTCTCCATGCTCGCCGACGAACGCCTCAACGTGAGCATCGAGTGCTACCGATGCGGGCGGCGCTGGGAGATGTCCTTGAGGCTGTTCACCTGCACGGAAAGAAAGCTGTCGGGAGACGTTAATCTCAATCTGGGTCGCCTGTGACTTCGGCGATGCCGGAAGAAGCCCCTCTCTCGTCCGCCTCAGCCCCCTCTTCTTTTCTTTTCTGCTGCCCGTCTAACCCATCGCAGATGCGAGCCCTCCACTTCCCCATGGATACCTCAATCTGCAAAACGTACAAGGACCTCTTCCGTGCCCACGGGAACGAGGAACTCCCCCTTCGATCTCCCTTCGATGGGCTTGCCTTCTATCGAAACCGTCGCGTTCAGAGAGTCCGGCAGGCTCAGCACAAGCCCACCGGGCGGTTTGATATCCGGGCCAATCGTTAAAACTGCGACGTTTTCCCCTGACGTCCAGCGCATGGTCAGCTTCCCGAAATGCGTGGGGAGGTTTTCGACCGCCATCCCCTCTTTATCTGTGAACCATGCCTCCGGTATCCCGGCAAGGAGCACAAGGCGCGCTTCATTTTCGAAAACCAGACAGTCGCGCATCAGAAGCCAGAACTCCGCAATCGCCCAGCCGTGGGGCATGGCGACGCTGAGGTTGTCGCCCGGTTTCTCCACGCTTCGTGTCCAGGTCGTTCTCACGCGATGCCAACCGCCGGAGCTGCTTCCGCCCCCTTCGTCAAACGCATACCATCCGCGCATCTGCACGTGCTCGAGGTGCTTCCCGATTGTCGCATAGCCAGCTTCCCGATTGCCCGCGAGTAAACCCTGGTGGGCTGTGGCCAGAGGAAAATAGCGCCAACCATTCGGCCCTCGTCCGCCGATGCTCTCGAACTGCTCGCGCGCCTTTCCCTCCATCAGGGGGTAAAGTCTGCACGGCCACAATACCGAAAAGCTCCCGTAGTCCTTTGGCAACCGCGACCCGAACCGCTCGTCGTAAGACCGGAGAAGCCTATCCGCCAGTGCGCGCCACTCCGCCGCCTCGTCGGTTTTACCGAGCGCTTCGACAAGAATGGCCGCTCCCCGCAAGCCCGCGATGTCGAATGCCTCTGTGTATTCGGGGTGGTAACCATCGCAGCGCCCCGGCCTCAACTGTTGTCGTCTGTCCTCCGCCAGCGATGGCCCAAAATCCAGGCTCGTCGAGCTCACCCAGTGCGGCCCCTCTGTCGTCCGGTAGTACTGGATCATCGCTGCAATCTTTCGCGCCGAGGGGTAAACCCGCCGCAGCCATTCCTCGTCCCGCGTGAAGAGCCAGTGCTCTCCGAGACACCACAGAATCTGCCCCGGATTATCCGCCTCCGGGTATGCCCGCCCGTTAAACGGATGAGAGAGAAAATAGTCCAGCGCCTTCTCCGCCAGGTCAAACACCCCTGCCTTCTGCATCATATTCGCGACGTACACGCCGTCCCGATTGAACACATTGTAGTTGACGACAGCGACATCCGGGGCCCCCTCGTTCATGCACAGACTCGCGTGCGACAGAATCGCTGCGAGGCTCTCGCTCCAGCGCCGGTCCGGCAACTGCACGCGCACCCGCTCCACCATTTTCCTCCAGTGCTCTTCGGCCTCGTCAAACAAATCGCTGGTCCTGATTTTTCGATAATAGTCAAGTCCCGGGTCCGGTTGCAGAATCCCACCGAGTAGCGCAGGCGTCCCGCCTGCAAATTCCTCTCCCCCCTTCGGGTTCAACTCAGCGACGTCGGCAAGAGCGTTCTGACCGAGGTCCACCCACTTGTGCCTTGCCGCACGGCGACCCGCGAGAACCGGGCAGATAACCCCGACGCTGCTCGTTTCCCCGGGTGAGAGGACAAGGTCGGAGCACAGGGCGCCCGAACAGTCCCCCTTCTCCGAGGTTGCGGACTTACCCTCCGGCATCTCCCCCCGCAAAGCGAAGTCTCTTATCGCGTCCGTTCCCAGAACTCCGGCGGCAGTCGGTCGTTCCTCGGCGACGAGCGCCGGATGCCCATCCACAAGCAGCCCGTCCGCTTCGGGAGTGACGGATAACTCCTTCACGTTCCAACCGGCCGGCCCCAACGGCCTCAACGCCACATACAGCAGAACCTGCCTGCGTTGATCCGACGTATTTGTGAGGAATGCTCTGGCGCCGACAACGTGAACCCGACCGGCAGGGGACTCTCGCACCACATGGCAAACCTCCGTTCGTACGGTAATGTCTTCGGCGAGCCATCTCGACCACGGAATCAGCAGCCCTCCTTCCGCCAGACCATGTTCGCAAGCGACGCCCTCGATTGTCGGTGCGAACAGCCTCTCGCCCGCCTTGTCGAACACCCAGAAATAGATTCCGTAGCTCCCGAACCCCGGAGAGAAGTTTCCTTCGGCTTCGACAAACGTTTTGAGGGTATCCAGAGAGTTGGCGATCCCGATGGGGATGTGGATTCTGCCTCGCCGGTCAAGCGGCGCGACGCTCGGCGCACTCGCCCTCTCTGCCGCGATGACGCCGCTCGCAACGGTGATACCTAACAAGGCGGCTCGTAATAGATGAAGCGCTGCAAGCATCCTCGGTCCTCCTGGGGGCGGTTGCAGTCGAGAAGGGTAGGGGAGACGACCATTTTGATCTCTTGACGTGAAAATGGGATTTTTCTGCCGGAGGGCTGTTTTTCGCGTTTTTCCACCGAGACCGGTGTGCGGAAGGCGTCGCGGCTGTCTTGTGAATTAACGATGGTCTCCAGCCTGGACAAGAACAGAGGACGGTTGGCGGTGGTGGCCTGCTAGGCTTTATCCTGCCGCCCCTGACCGACGTCTTGCGGCAGTGCGAGCACTCCGCCGATGTCTCTTTTCTGGACAGGCCTTATCGAGCTTCCGGTCCAGCGCCTCATAACAGGCGATCTTGTCCAATCTTCGCTTGTGGCGTCCCCCCCGAAACCTCTCCGTCAACCACACGTCCACGATTCGAAGAGATGTTGCATCGTCAAGGTAATCGCCCGCCAGGCACAGGACATTCGCGTTGTTGTGTGTGCGACTCGTCCGGGCGAGGGTCTCATTCAAGCAGAGAGCCGCGCGAATCCCACGAACTTTGTTCGCTGCGATGGATTCACCGATCCCCGTCCGGCACAGGAGGATAGCGCGGTCATTCTCCCCCCGGGCGACCGACTCGGCAGCCGCAAACGCGTAGTCGGGGTAGTCCACAGGATCCGGCGTGTACGAGCCAAAATCGGTGATCTTATGTCCTTTCGACTCGAGGTGGGACGCTATCACCCCTTTCAGGTGAAACCCACCGTGGTCACCTGCGAGCGCTATCTTCATAATTCGTGTATTGCCCTCTCTAAAGAACGTTTGATCATCTCTTTGCACTTGACGTACGCTTCTTTCCCCTGCCCCATCGGGTCCGGGATGCTCGGATAATCCGGATCATCCTTCACCGGGTCGAACTCCCGCAGAAGCCGCACTTTTGCCGCATAGCTCCGGAACCAGTCAGTCACCCGCCGGCGATGCGTTTCCGCCATCACCAGCACCGTGTCTGCCTCCTCCAACATGTTCCCGTCCAGCATCTGCGAGCGGTGCCCCGAGATGTCAATCCCCTCTTCTTCCATCACTTCCTTTGCGTACAAACTCGGGGGCACCCCCTGAGAGGCGCCGGTTCCTGCCGAGAGAATCCGATACGTGTCCGGCCCGGCCAACTTCCTCAGAAGTCCCACAGCCATCGGACTTCGGCAGGTGTTCCCTGTGCAGACAAAAAGGACTGTCTTTGTTTTTGGTTCGTTCATTCTGCCAAGGAAAACTCATTCGGCGGACACCGGGCGGAACGCGAGGCGAACTCGCCGTGCCCCGTCCCCTGCTGAACCGCCCTTCGCCTCCCTTTCCACAACAAACTCGTGCGAGCCGAAAGACCCCGTACCATAACACACTCCCTCCACCTTTAGAACCCTTTTTCCACGTTTTCCCCCAGAACCTCGGACAACTCGTTAAGCGAAATGCACCCCTCGCGCAGAACCACAGGTCGTTCTCCCGACAGATCAATGACCGTGGATTCACGCCCCCACTCGGTTTTTCCGCCGTTGATGATAACGTCCACTTTCCCCTCCATCGCTGCGAGGGCTTCCTCGCCGGTGACAGGACTTGCCTGGCCGCTGAGGTTGGCGCTTGTGCCCGCAAGGGGAATCCCGGAAAGCGCAATCAGCGCCCGGCTCACCCGATCTGAAGGAACTCGAAAACCAATTTTGTCCCCATCCCGCCCCGCCAGCACGATGGTCAGCGGCCCCGGCAGAAACGCCTGTGCCAGTTTCTCGGCAGCCCCCGTCATCACGGCGTGATTTCGGAGGTCCGCCGCCGAGAGCAAGTACATTCCCAGAGGCTTTGAGCGCTCCCTGTGTTTCAGCCTGTAAATCTCGTCTCGGGCACATTCCTTATCGTGACGGCATCCGACCCCGTACACCGTCTCGGTTGGGAACACGACAAGCCTCCCCTCCTTGACCGCCTCCGCTGCCGGGAGTAGCTGGGATTCCTCAAACTTCGCGGGGTCTATTGTGATAATCTTCGTTCCTTTGCTGCCCATAAGCCTTGCTCGTACTGCCTTTTCCCCTTCAACGGCGACGAGACGACGGTTCGCTGTGGCACGGGCTTCCAGCCCGTGGATCATGGGCAAGCCTGCCCGAGCGCGTGAAGGGAGCGTTGTCGCCCCGGTATCGTCACAACCGGCGCGGACGCTCGTCCACGCTGAGAGGCCAGGGATGCCCATGCCACTCCGGGTTCGTGATGTCTTCTCACAACCGCTGCCGATACCGCTCGTACTTTTCGAGAATGTCGCGGATGGAGTTGCGAAGCCCGGGGGGTAGAACCGGATTGCGGAAATTGTCTGTCGCAGCCCGCACGTTCTTGTCCGTGAGGCAATACGCTGCGACCATCAGCGGAATTGCATCCTCGAGGTTTCGTTTTCCGCTGCCGTCAGCGCCCTCGATATCGGCTTTCAACTTGGCGAGGTACCAGGCCCCCACCTCGACATTCTGCCGGGGATACCACATCTCGGGAATCAGCCTCGACTTGCAGATGTTGCACGGCCCCCGGATGTTCTGCTTGATTCCCGTGTGCGGCGGATGCGCTTTGTTGATGCATACGTACCCGAATTCGTAGTCCGGACTCAGCTTTGCCTTCTTGTACTCTGCGACACCTTCCTGAGGAACCTGCAACAACCCCACCTCCCCCTTTTCCCCCATGGTGTAGTAGTTGAAGTGCCCCCTCGCGTCCATGATTGCCTTTAACAAGCCCGGCGGAAGTTGGTGGTCCACGGCTGCTTCCATAATGAGATGGTCGTACCGGTGCGTCCGCCAGTTCTCGTAGGTCAGAAACGACACCACCGACAGCGCCACAATCACTACGCAGATTGATATCAGAATGGCCAATCGCATTCGCACACACAGCCCTTCCTGCCGTAGCGGTTGACCCCTGTGTCAACCGCTTGCTATCCAAGGCGCCAACCGCCAATGTCTATTCGTCCCGAGCGGAGGCCGCCGGCGCTTCCTCCACTATACCCAACCCGCTTCCTCCACGGACGAACTTCCACAGCATTCCGGCTAGGGTTGTGCCGTCGGGCGCCTCCAGCACCAGGGCTTCTTTTCCTCTCCACCCCAGCCAGATGACGACCTCGTCAGACACCAGCGTCGCGCTGTCCTTTTCCTCGATCGTCCGGAACTCCTTCTTGCCGTATTTCTTTCGCACTCCCTGGAGGTAACGGGTCACGAACTCCTCCCTGTCTTTCTCCGTATCCCATGCCGTTCCCCAAATGAGGATCGTGTCGTTGTCGCCCTTCACGCGATATACCCTGAACCTGTCCCCGCCCCATCCCCGGGATGGCCTCGTCGCTCGAAGGGAACCGATAAACTGCGTAAACAGCACCTTTATGTTCAGTTCTCCGAGCACGTTATCTTCCTGTAGTTCCCATTCCTTCCCCCCCACAGAACCGAACTCCGGCAGAACAATCGCGACAGGGTCGTCCCGCTCTTTCAGGTACTTGTCCGGATGCATGATCTGCTCGGTGGACTCGGGTAGGTTCTTGAAAGCCTTGTTGACCGCTTCCCAACCTCCTTCGGTATGTAGCCGCGTGACGAACCGAACGCCCTCTAAGTACGGAAACATCAGGTTTTTCTGGAGGGCGTACGGAGCCTCCGTCAGCCCTTTCTGGCCCGTCGTCACCACCGCGAGGATGTCCTTAAGGCTGAGCCTCACCTCCCGGGTGGCATACTGAGTGAACACCAGCGTTGCATCTCCTTCTACAAGGCTCAGCGCCGCCATCGCCCGGTCGTCGTTGTCCTCCAATTCCAGCGGGAGCGTGGTCAAGTCGAAGTTCTGGTCCTGGAGCGCATGTGTCAGTTCGTGCACCATCAGCACCTTCTGAAACTCCTTCGAGAACGGAAGACCTTTGATCGAATATAGCTTTCTTTTCTTTTGATCGTAAAAGGCCGCGATTTGCTCGCTATACAGAGATAGCATTGCCTCTCTCAGGCTCACCCCCTTCTCGATCAACCCCAACTTTGCATAGGCGAGGGAAATCCTCTCGAGCTTGTCCGCCGGGAATTCCTCCTTCACGCGCTCGTCAATCACCCCCCGGAGGCTGGACTTATCCACGACCTCGTAGTCCACCTCCTTTTGAAAGCCCAGCTCACGGACTTCGGAGGCGGCTTTCTCAAGCTCAGCCAGCTCCTCCTCGCTGTACAAGGCGTCCTGTTCTGCGACCAGCCCCTCTTCCGCGAGAAGCTCTCCGATGGAGAACACCGCCCACCCCAACAAGCCCAACAGGACAGCAGCCGCCTGTCGCATAATACCAAGTCCTTTCCTCGCACTATGTTGCTTCAAATATCTCATGTCTTTGTTTCGACCCACTATGAAGCTTTAAGAATCCCTGTCACTGACTTTTTGAACTCTTTGATTTCATTGCGACTTGACAGCACGCCGATTTCCAGAAACGTGCTCACACGCTGCCCAGGCTCCAGCTCGACGAGAGTTCCCGCCTCTCGCTCAGCAGCTCGCCCTCTCAACAGGTTGTTCGCCGGTTCCATCCCGACGACGTACGCCCCTTCTCCCATCATCTTCCACTCCACGAAATGAGGCAGCGTGTCTTTTCGATATTTCACGTAAAGCCCCAGCTCTAACTCCTCGTTGAGCAGCGCGCTGTAGGCGTACCCTTCCGAGTCGGTTTTCATCTCGAAGAAATAACATTTCTCCCGGTATCCCGCCACCGGCTCGGACATTACATTGTGTTCCTCCTTCCCTTTCTCCGCTTCCTCGTCTCTCGCTGTCACAGAAGCCGAGGTCGTCACCAGTTGCGTTCCGGCGTCCACCAAGGGGAAGCCCGCGTTGATGTGATACAGAATCAGAAACGGGCACTTATTGAACCCGCTGTTCTCGACAAGGTCTTCCACCGTCAAACACGATTCTCCTAATTTCGCCGAGACTTTCCGCGTCAGGGTCAGGTTCTCCCCGAACAGCACCGCCTGTCTCACAACCCCTTTCACCCACATCGTGTACTCGTCGTCTCGCCAGTTCGCGTCCACACAGACATCGCGCGCCGGAATGGTCGAGTACCTCCCGTGCAAGCCGAAGCTCTCCCCTCCATCCCGGCCTGGCGCCCCCACGTGCGTCAGCCCGCATGTGGTCAGAAGCCCCCCGTGAAACGTCCTCAGCCACCCCAACCCTTCTGGCTCGTAGAAGCTCGGAGATACCTCTCCCACCGGAGACCTCCAGACTAAAGACATCCCCCGGTAACTCGCCGCTGAAATATCCAGTCCCCGGTCCGGCAGCGCTGTGAACGCGAATCCCGTTCCCGTCCGGAAATCAACGGCTCGAACGCCCTTTTCCGGCCCGTCGCTCAACTCGTAAAGGCGCGTTCCGCCGATCTGTGACAGGTTGCCTATCCTGCGGAGGAGTTCCCTCTTCGAATACGCTTTGCCGAAGAGCTTTGGCATCATTTTCTCCTTGTAGCGCAGGCCTCTCGCCTGCAAATTCGCCGTAGCGCAGGCGTCTCGCCTGCAAATTCGCAGCGCACGCGTCATGAGATTGACACTTCCCACCGGCTGCTCTTGTGCGGGCAGACCTCTCTCCCTTCCCGCCGCGTCAAAAAGTAGCGCAGGCGTCTCGCCTGCAAATTCACAAACCCTGAAAAATGCGCCAACGTTGTGTATAATGTAGCCAAAGGCGAGGACCGGGTCAAGAAATCCGACACCCTGTCCTTCATCTATCACAAGGAGAATCCTGAGCCGACGGAGCGCCCGTTGAAATACGGTTTCCACCCAAAACCAATTGTCTTCAGTCTGACCGTATGCTTTGCCGCGTTCGCGTTCGGCGCCTCCGTTGCGCTCCCGGCAACTCCCCGCCCCTCTTCTGGAGAAACGCAGAGAGTCGTCTATGTCGTCCCCGACCTCCCCACCTTCATCTATTACCTCAGTAAGTGGAACGGGGACGAGCGTTTCCCCATTTTTCTGACCCGGAACGCCCATTTCGAGAAATTCATCGAGGCTTACAAACCGGAAAAAGTCCTCCTCGCCAAGCCCATAGACATCGGACGCACTGATGAGGACGCCTTGCGGGCGGCGGTCTGCGCCGCGTGGAGTGAGCAAACCATCACCGACTCTCGCCGCGGCCTCTCCCGTGGGGCGTTCAAGGAGCGTCTGGACAACACAGGGCGCAAGCCCCCCGGGATCGTTTTCACCGATCTCGAGGCTCCTCAACTCCCGGCGGCGCTGGCTCTGGCAGCCGCTCACGGTCAACTTCTTGACTTCCTTCGCCTTCCTTCTTCCGTCCGAAAGGCAAAACCCACGAGCGACCTGACTTTCGAACAGAAGGAAGAGATTCGCCAGAGCGTCATCAAGATGCTTGAGCAATGGGGTTATCCATACAAGAACCTCGGCGACGAAGTGGACTACATCACCCTTGCGCTCGACCTTCCGCTGGGTTACGCCGGAACCGACGTCACCACCGGCACAAAGCAACGCCTCTGCCTCGATGACGGGATTAACAGGTTGGATGGTCAGGGATCAGGGATCAGAGGGCAGGGGTCGGGGGTGGGGGAGGAGGCGAAAAAGGCTGTGGCCTCGGAAGCTCGCGGGTCCTGTTACGCATACGTCGGTCGGCTGCTTGAGGCAGAAGAAGGCATGTCCCTCTACCAGGCCATGTGCAGCATCTTCTTGGGCGTGGACTCTGCCCTCTACTTTGACCGCTGGCCTGAGAAATGGGGATTGCGCGCACAGGAGGGCTGGTGGGTCATGCAGACACGCATTCCGAGCGTCCTGGTCAGGCAGAGCGAATCCTCGTTGGCAAAGTGGCGAGAGCTTGTGGGAAAGCGCAATCCGTTCGGGTTCGTTCACATCAATTCGGCAGGCGGCTCCCGTGAATGGGGGGACGGAAAAGTGTCGGACATCCCGGAAAGCGCTCCGTGCATCGTCTATTTCGCCCACAGCTTTTCCGCAGTGAATCCGTACGACGAAAGCACCATCGCGGGCGCCTGGCTTCGGAGAGGCGCTTTCATTTACTTCGGCGCCATCTCCGAGCCGTTCGCTCAATCCTTCAATGTTTCCCATACCGTCGCGATTGCCGCCGTGAATGGCGAGCCTCTCGGCAAAGCTTTTCTCAATAAGGAGTTCCTTCATCCGCGATTCACATTTCCCTGGAAACAGGTTTACATCGGCGACCCTCTTCACCGGATGCGCTTCCTCGAGGGCAAGAGTGAGCCGGAGGACCGGCGCCAATTCCGCATGGCGGTTCGTATGATCCGCGACGGAGAATTGGGCACAGCGATTGAGGCACTTGAGAAAATCCTGGAAGAGACGCACGACGCGTCCTTTCGGCAACAGGTCTGGGAGGTGTTGAATAACACGTTCCGGCTGAGGTTCTTCGCCATACGGACACAGCGGATGCCCCTCAAATCGCACGTGCATCCTACCTTCATAGACCATTGGTACAATGGCACGTTTCACCCGAACGGCGAGCCGACAAACGGGTCGCTCATGAATCAGCGGCTCAACCTGTTCGAGAGCGAGCTCCTCCGCCTTTACGAGGGGCGATTCCGAACCCTCGAGAACCATCCTCGCCTCAAGGAATTTCTTGCCCGTGAAATCGCTGCCCTCAAAGAGGGTGCTGCGTTTGCGAAAATCTATCTTTGCGCGGGGCCCTTCAGTAAGCAGGATGACGCGAACCCCGAGAACCCCTTCCGGCCGGAGAAAGTCCTTCGCCTTGACGCCACCTGGCAGGCCAGCTCCGGACAAGTCGGTTGGCAAGTGGATATGGCTAACCCCGGCGGCTTCTTCCTTGACCTGGCTTCTATCTTCGAACCGACCGACTGCGTTATCTACGCGGCTTGTTTTCCGCTTTTGGAGAGAAGCGACAAGACCGCCGCCACCCTTCGCGTCTCGGCCTCGGACGCTCTTGAGGTTTGGCTGAACAACAAACGTCTGATTTCTCTGCCGGCGACCGGCCTCCAACCGGGAAAGGAACAATCTGCCGCCCTCGAGATCGAACCCGGAGAGAACCTCCTTTTCTTCAAGGTCTTCAGGACCTCTGAGCGATGCCAGCTTTCCGCGAGGCTCACCGACGCCAGTGGCGGCTACCTCGAGGGTCTTTCATATTCCGATGCTGTCAAAAAGCTTAGCGCATCGGGCGTGCCAATAGACCCCGAAAGATGGCGACCGGGCAAACGGGAATGAAAACAAGCATAACCAGGGTTTGGGGTTTGGGCGAGAGGGCTGCACAAAGGGAATCCGCGATCAGCGATCTGAAATAGCAGATTCACCGCAGAGGACGCAGAGGACGCAGAGAAATGTGTAGGAGAAGAAGTAGCGCAGGCGTCTCGCCTGCAAACTCACAAACAGGGATAGGGCAACCATGCTGGAAGATTTGAAAGAATTAGTCTGCAACCTGAACCTTGAACTGCCGCGCCACGGACTTGTCGCCTGGACAAGCGGAAATGTCAGTGGCCGCGACCCCGAAACCGGCTACGTCGCTATCAAACCCAGCGGCGTCCTTTACGAGAACCTCACGGCGGAGAAAATCGTCATCGTTGACCTCGACGGGAACATTGTGGAAGGTGAGATGAAGCCTTCCGTTGACACCGCCACGCATCTGTACGTTTACCGGCACATGCCCCGTGTCCAGGGGGTCGTTCACACACATTCCAATTACGCGACAGCTTTCGCGGCTCTCGGGCGGCCCATTCCGTGTTATCTCACCGCGATGGCGGACGAGTTCGGCGGTGAGATACCGTGCGGCGGTTACGCTCCCGTCGGAGGAGATGAGATCGGAAGGGAAATCGTCAAATGCATCGGTGATTCCCCGGCCGTTCTCCTCAAGAATCACGGCGTTTTTACAGTTGGCCCGGACCCGGTCACCGCGCTGAAAGCGGCTGTCATGGTCGAGGATGTTGCGAAAACCGTTTTCCTCGCTCTGCTCCTCGGAAAGCCCGAAGAAATCCCACCCGAAGAAATCCTTAGGGCCCACCGCAGGTACATCGAGAAGTATGGACAGCAAAGCGGCAATCCGATACCATGAACACCTGTGATGCTTCCGCGGATGATCCCTGTACGAGAAGAGAAATCGTTATGAAGCTGCCGATGAACGTTGATAGACGCGGATTGAGAATCATCTGCGTCCATCCGCGTGCATCTGCGGTTGTCTTAGTGCAGGTTTCCGCGAATACGGCCACATACAGCACACGATGGCCCGGATGGGGACGCGTCACCCTGGACGGCGCCCTGGCTTGCCGGGCTTCAGCCGGCATTCCCTTTTAGCCACCGCCTTCAGGCGGTGGTACGAGGGGCGGTGGACTTTGTTGGCCGGAGCCGGCTTCAGCCGGGCTTCTCGACCATCTGGATTCATCCGTGAATGCGTGAGCGAATTTATGAAATACACTGCTTAGCTTAGGGAGAACCACCGGAATGCGAGACAAGACCTTGAGACGTTGCACCAATTTCTTCATCGCCTTATTGATGTGCCTTGTTTTCGCGAGTTGCCGTCAGAAAGAAGAACCGTCCCTCCGGAGGGAGGAGGTTGCCCAAGAGAAACCGGAGCTTCGCGCTGCATACGAAGCAGTTCTGCCCCAAACCAATCTCCCCGAAGGCTGGAAGCTTGCTGGCAAAGTCAACCTTTACCCCGGCAAGAAACTCTACGATTCCATTGACGGAGCCGCCGACCGTTTTTTCCAGTACGATTTCCGCGAGCAGTACGTTGTCATGTATTCCTTGTCCAACCCGGACCAGAAGATTCAGGTCGAGGTTTACGACGTGGGAACGCCCGACGATGCGTTCGGCATCTTTTCCTGCCACGACAACATCATGTCCCAGCACACGAAGATCGGCCTAACAGCCGTCATCTCGCCCATCAACCTCGATTTCTGCCAGGGGAGGTACTTCCTGCGCCTTCAGGCGTTCGGGTTCGGAGATGGCGAAGCGGAGAAGCCTCTTCGTTCCTTGGCCGAAACCATTGCGGCAAATATCAAGCCCACGTCCGAGTTGCCTCAGCTTGTCCGGCGATTGCCCTCCGGGTATGTCGAGGGCACCGTTCTCTGTTTTCACACTTATCCGACCTTGACTGAGAGAAGGTACATCGCCGAGGAAAACGTCTTAAACCTCGCCAAAGATACCAACGCCGTCCTCGCCGCCTATACTGCTGAGGAGAAGAAAGACGGGGAAATTACGCTGAAGCTTGAGAAGGATGTCATGTATCTCATCGAGTACCCGGACAAGGCTCAGGCTCAGGCTGCCAGGACAGCTTACATCATGCATCTCCAGAAAGTTGTGAATGACTCGCGAGCCGAAGGGACGCCTCCGGCTGAGATGCTCCAGCTTATCGGTCTGCCCCAGGAACCAATGGAGATTTATCAGCTTTATAAGGGTGAAGGCGAACAAAGGCGTCTCATCAGCACTATGCGAGTGTTCCGCAACTACATCTTCGGCGTCTGGGACGTCACCACCGAGGCAAGAACCAAGATTCTCGTGAACGGCTTGTCCGCAAACTTGAAGTAGCGCAGGCGTCTCGCCTGCAGATTTGTCGTGGCCGGGCGTCTCGCCTGCAAATCCGTCGTAGCGCAGGCGTCTCGCCTGCTAATTCACAAATCTTCAGTCGTTAGTTGGATTCAGGAGAACAAGAACGATGGCAGCGAGATTCACCAGGAGAACATTCATTCGCATCGCGGGCGGCGCCGGAGCCGCGTTTTACACCTTCGGGATTATCGGCTGCGGAAGGAGGCCCAGGCAAATACATCCTCGTGTTCTGCGCCAGAACTCTCTGAACGACAGCCTCGTCGTTGGACAGGGCGATGACATTCGGTCCGTCGTCCGTTCCGCCGTGGACAAACTCGGCGGGATTTCCGCTCTCGTTCGTAAAGGAGACGTTGTCACGGTCAAACCCAATATCGGCTGGACGACTCCTCCGGAGCTCGGCGGCTGTACGAATCCCCAACTCGTGTCGGCTGTTGTCGAACTGTGCTATGAAGCGGGTGCGGGCAAGGTCAAAGTCTTTGACAGGGGCTGCCGCGATGACCGCATCAGCTACGAGAGAAGCGGCATCGCCGCCGCCGCTAAGAGGGCTGGGGCGGAGGTCTCTTTCGTTGACAACAGGCTTTACCGCGAGGTGCCGATAGAGCAAGGCAAGAAGCTGAAAAGCTGGCCCATTTACGAGGATGCCGTCAAGGCAGATGTTCTCATCAACCTACCCGTCGCAAAGGTTCACAATGCCACTGGCCTGACCCTCTCCCTCAAGAACCTCATGGGCACCGCCGGCGGCGACCGCGGCACGTGGCATCAATCCCTCCACCAGAAAATCGCCGATTACTACACCGTTCTCCCGTGCGACCTCGGCATTCTCGATGCCTATCGAGTCATGGTCACCAACGGACCCGCAGGCGGAAGTCCCAACGACGTCCGCCTCAAGAAAACCATCGTCGCCTGTCGCGACCTCGTCGCTCTCGACGCTTTTGCCGCGAAGGAGTTTTTCAACAGAACGCCCGACGAAATTCGCCACGTCAAGTACGCCCACGAACACGGCACGGGAAACATGGATTTCTCCGCCCGCGTGGTTCGTCTCTGAGCGTCACCCTCGAAGCGACAGTAAGCCGCCCAAGACCGTCCTGTTTGCGTTGTAAGGTCTTTTTTCCCAACGCGGGGTCGTCTTCATGGCTGCTGTGAGAACGCCCCGGGGCCCGAGCGTGGCCTTCGTTTCCCCTAAGCGTCCGGTGAACACATTTGGAGTCTGGGACGCATGGAAGGACGGGAGGGATTAGGCGGGCAGGTCCTGGGCGGCGTTTTGAGCGGCTTTCCAGTTGTCCGGCAGCCCCGCACCAGGCAGGGCTGGAGCCGTTTGCCTGCCCGCCTGCCCTCGCCCACGGTGACCAGAGAGTGGATGGGCCTGCCAGAGGCGAGCTGGAGGACCTGGGGGGAGGCGAATGGGGCGGCTCAGTCACCTTTGCGCCTTCACGCGAGGCTTCCCCTCTCCGTCTTCTCTCGCCAAGGCGATAAGCGCGCCAAGCGTATTCTCCATTTGATTCTCAGCGCTCTCTGTACCTTCGCGTCTTTGCGAGAAAGGTCTCCTCCTATCCGCGGGCAAGCAGACGGCGCTTGACACGGCTCCGGAGCTCGGCATAATAATAGGCCCATAGGAACGATGTACGCATTTCCGAGGAAACAGTCCACGGTCTTTGGGGGGTTAGCAATGCCCGAACCAACAGCGCCGTTGGTCGTCGTTTTCAGAGATGAGACGCGCCTATCGTCCGCACCGACAGCGCGCGCCCTCCCTTTTTCTCATGCCGTCGGCCAGAAACCGAAAGTCCTCCATGCCCCCGAGATGACCCTTCAACCCGCCGTGAAAGTACCCGTCCGCAAGGCCGGTATCACCAAGCACGTCGGCTGCCACACATTCCGCCATTCCTTTGCGACCCACCTGCTCGAAGGCGCATACGACATTCGAACGGTACAGGAACTCATGGGGCACCGGGAGGTAAAGACAACGATGGTCTACACCAATGTCCTCAACGGTGGCCCGTCCGGGGTTCGTATGCCCGGCGATGCGCTCCGACATCATTGCGGGTCAATACACCAATGGTTACGGTTGATGCGAGACGTGTTTCGCAGGCCTATTATCCCGCACTTGTAGTTGTGTTTGGGGTGTTATACGGGTCAACTTGAACAATGTTGCACAAAAACCAAGGAGATAAATATGTTTGAAACATTACTCTCAAAGACTTTCGCAATATTATCGCTTCAATTTCTTATAACATGGGCAACAACTGTATATACCATACGTTGGTTTAGAGAATTGTACCGCCAAGGAAAATTGGGAATTACCGCCACAAAAAGCGAAACTGGTCAGCTTGATCTACATCTTGATTTTGCGGTCATAAAACCTTGTTTCTGGTTATTATTAACAATCGACATAATAGTTTTCCTCTTTTTGTTATTTGTTGGAACAAATAACTTATCAATCGGCCTTCCTTTGTTTACTGTATGGTCCGTTCTAACCGGTATAGCGCTGGCCTTATCTTTACTGTCAGTTGATGAAAATTTGGGCGGAAAGGTTTTAGCCATTACTTCCTGCATTACTGCCGGTGCAGCAGTAATCGGGATGTATTCTGGAATGAACTCTGCTTTCCTTGGGCCAATTCTCTTTTGGGCACTACTAATTTTAATTATAGGCAACATTGTGAGGTTGATAATTTCTATTCCCAGGGCAGGGCAACGCGTAATGGCATTTTTCGGATGTACTATTTTCATCGGATATCTTTTATTTGACTTTAATCGATTGAGCGAGGCCGCGAAAGACGAAACATACAACACGTGGCCAGTGGCAATGGATTTTGCCATTGAAGTTTATCTGGATGTGATAAATTTGTTTTTGGAATTGCTTGATTTGTTAAGTGATTAAAGGAACGTCTAACAAATCAATCCACCTGACTGTTTCCCACCGTTTCGCTTTGGGACAAAGCAGGTGACCTTAATGTTCGGCGATAGCAAAGACATAATGTCCGACGGATAAATGTCTTCCTCCGGATCGCAATCTCTATGTATTACAAGGAATATGCGCCACCTCATTTCACGCTGAGTACGGCGAGTTCGAGGTGACCGTTGAGATCGAATCAGGAATCGTTTCTGGTCGTTTCCCAAGAAGGGCATTGAATCTTGTTCTTGAGTGGACCGCGTTACACAGGGAAGAATTGTTAGCGAATTGGGAACTTGCGTCAAAGAGGTTGCCCCTCAACCAAATCGAACCATTGGAGTAAATCCATGATTCCTCATGTAGTGGAAGCCGAATACATCAGCGGTTACAAAATATGGTTAAGATTTGATGATGGTCTTTCGGGCGAGCTCGATCTGTCCGGTGAGCTCGACGGTCCAATTTTCGAGCCATTAAAAGACCTATCGTACTTTCGTAGATTTTCTGTTCGCTATAATACTATTTCATGGGACAACGGTGCCGATTTTGCCCCTGAGTTTTTGTGGGAAAAACCCGCCCAACAACAGGCTTCAACAGACTCGCAAAAAACCGCCCGTCGTTGAGCGCTAACGTCAGCGCATTCATTCGGTGCTCAGCCAGGATCTTCCGTCGCGTGCAAGAAGATGTTCGGCGTATCCGTCCGGTAGACACAGGGGGACCTTGGCATAGATGTTGACGGTGGGGAATCAG
>JAUYEE010000352.1 GCA_030691545.1 bacterium
GTTCTACACCCCGCGCGCGGTCACCCAGTTCATCGTCGAGCAGGTCAATCCCCGCCTCGGCGAGACCATCCTCGACCCCGCCTGCGGCACCGGCGGCTTCCTCGTCTGCGCCATCGAGCATCTGCGCAAGCAGGCCAAGACAGAGGCCGACGAGCGTACCATCCAGGACTGCTTCTCCGGCATCGAGAAAAAACACCTGCCGCATGTCCTGTGCATGACCAATCTCCTCCTGCATGGCATCGACGTTCCCTCCAATGTCCGGCACGACAACACCCTTGCCCGCCCCCTGCGCGACTGGTCGCCCAAGGAGCGCGTGGATGTCATCGTCACCAATCCGCCCTTCGGCGGCATGGAGGAGGACGGCATCGAGTCCAACTACCCCGCCGAGTTCCGCACCCGCGAGACCGCCGACCTCTTCCTCGTACTTCTCATGAAGATCCTCAAGCCCGGCGGCCGCGCCGGACTCGTGCTGCCCGACGGCACGCTCTTCGGCGAGGGCGTTAAAACCCGCATCAAGGAAGCCCTTCTCACCGAGTGCAACCTCCATACCATCGTCCGCCTGCCCAACGGCGTCTTCAATCCCTACACCGGCATCCGTACCAACCTCCTCTTCTTCATCAAAGGCCAACCCACCACCGAAGTCTGGTATTACGAACACCCCTATCCGCCCGGCGCCAAGAGCTACAACAAGGGCAAACCCATCCGCATCGAGGAGTTTGAGTGCGAGAGAGAGTGGTGGGACAACCGCGTGGAAAACGAGCAGGCCTGGCGCGTCTCCATCGACCAGATCAAGGCCGGCAACTACAACCTCGACCTCAAGAACCCGCACAACTCCGACACCGGCCCCGGAGACGTGGACCACCTCCTGCCGGAATATGAAAAGCTCCTGGCCCACATCGCGGAAACGCGCAACGCCCTGAAAAAGCAGCTCATGGAGGCCCTCACGCGATGAAAAAGAAAGCCGCCATCACAAAACGAACCGCACTCGCGAAGGCTAAGCCCGACGACCTTGCCCCGCTCATCGCCCAGGTTCGCACCCTCATCCAATCCGCCCGCCACGCCGCCGCCTCCACGGTCAACACTCTCCAGGTGCTCACGAACTTCGAGATTGGCCGCGGCATCGTGGAACATGAGCAGAAGGGCGAGAAACGGGCTGAGTATGGCACCGAGCTGCTGAAGGAACTTTCGGCCCGGCTTACGGATGAGTTCGGCAAAGGGTTCTCGCGTTCCAACCTCGAATACATGCGGAAATTCTTCCTCGTCTGGCAGGATCGGGTTCCCCGGATTTCCCAACAGCCTATTGGGAAATTGACGCTGGAGGCGAAAAGCCAGCAGGCTGCCGGCGAATCACGAATTCACCAGACACCGTCTGGTGAATTGTCATCCGTCGGGATTTCCCAACAGCCCGTTGGGAAATCCCGCAGCCTGTTCCCGCTCAGTTGGACGCACTATCTCAACCTCCTCACCATCAAAGACCCCGGAGAACGCAGCTTCTATGAGATCGAGGCCACCCGCGAGGGCTGGTCCGTGCCCGAACTCAAACGCCAGAAAGCCTCCTGCCTCTACGAACGGCTCGCTCTCAGCCGCGACAAAGCCGGCGTGAAGCGGCTCGCCGAAAAGGGCCAGATCGTCACCCGCCCGGCGGATGTGCTCAAGGAGCCCCTCGTCCTCGAATTTCTCGGCCTCGACGAGAAGGCGGGCTACAGCGAGACGGACCTCGAATCCGCCCTCATCACCCACTTGGAGAAATTCCTCCTCGAACTCGGCAAGGGATTCCTTTTTGAGGCCCGCCAGAAGCGCTTCACCTTCGACGAAGACCACTACTTCCTCGACCTCGTTTTCTACAACCGGCTCCTTCGTTGCTATGTCGTGATCGATCTGAAACTCGACAAGCTCTCCCACCAGGATCTCGGTCAAATGCAGATGTACGTGAACTATTACGACCGCCACGTGAAGCTACCGGACGAAAACCCCACCGTCGGGCTGCTGCTCTGCAAGGAGAAGAAAGACGCCGTCGTCAAACTCACCCTCCCCAAGGACGCCAACATCCACGCCCGCGAATACCAGCTCTACCTCCCCTCCAAGGAACTGCTTCGCCAGAAGCTCCTCGACTGGGCCCGCGAAGTAGAGAACGCCGGATGAAGCTCGAAACCTTCTTCGAGAAATTCGACCAGTTCGCCGACGCGCCGAATGCGGTGGCGAAGATGCGGGAGCTACTGATTCACCTCGCAGTGGACGGAAAACTCGTTCCTAACAATCCCGCAGAAAAACCGGTTGGGCTGAAACTATCAGGAACTTCAGATGACGACTCGTCGTTACCTGCCAACTGGCGTTCTGGATTTTTTGGTGACGCTTTTTCCTTAGAGTATGGCGATAATCTTCCAGCGCCAACGAGATCCGGATCAGGCGAGTATCCGGTTTACGGCTCCAATGGAATCGTTGGGACCCATAACGCCTATCTCACCAGAGAGCCTGCGATAATTGTAGGGCGAAAGGGTTCGGCCGGTGCGTTGAATATAGCGACTGGGCCCTCTTGGACCACCGATGTGGCTTATTTTGTCCGGCCTCCAAGCGACCTCGATCTTCGCTTCACCTACTATTTATTGTCGTCCCTGCGCCTCGATGAGCTGGGCAAAGGAATCAAACCCGGCTTGAGCCGTAAGGAAACGTATGCACTGCCAATCGCCCTCCCCCCCCTCGCCGAGCAGAAACGGATTGTGGGGAAGGTGGATGAGTTGATTGCGTTGTGTGATCGGCTGGAGGCGCAGCAGCAGGAACGAGAGACGCGGCACGCCGCGCTCGCCCGCGCGTCGCTGGCCCGCTTTGCCGACGCGCCCACCCCGGCCAACCTCCACCACCTTTTTTACCCCGCCTACACTATCTCCCCCGCCGACCTCCGCAAATCCATCCTCACCCTCGCCGTCCGAGGCAAACTCGTCCCCCAAGACCCAAACGACGAACCGGCCGACTCTCTCCTTGAGCGCGTACAGGCGGCAAAGGAAGCGGTAATCCTTGAGCGTATTATCAGGCGGTCGGACGAAGTAGAATACTCAGAACCCGACGATCTGATAGAAGCTCTGCCCGGCTGGGTGTGGGTTCACGTTCATGACGTAGCAATCGTCCAAGGAGGCAAACGTTTGCCTAACGGAGCAGTCTTCTCGGAGGCACCGACACCGCATGTTTACATTCGCGTAACGGATATGAAAAACGGCACCATTTCGCAGACTGGGCTTCGATACATTTCTCAAGAAGTCCAGCGCGAAATCGCTCGTTACATTATCAACAAAGAAGACCTATACATCACCATTGCTGGGACTATTGGCGACGTTGGTTTCGTACCTGACGCGCTCGACGGACAGAACCTTACAGAAAACGCTGCGAAAATCGTTTTTCGAGGGTTTGAGAAACGCTTCTTCCAACTCGCGCTGGCGTCAGATTTCGTCCGAGCACAGTTCATTGATAAGACGAAGCAGATGGCACAGCCAAAGTTGGCATTGAAACGCATCGCCGGGGCAAAGTTCTGTCTTCCCCCCCTCGCCGAACAACGCCGGATCGTGGCCAAAGTGGATCAACTGATGGCCTTGGTGAACCAGTTGGAAACGCAACTCACTGCCTCCCGCGCTACCGCCGCAAACCTCCTGGAAGCCCTCGTCACCGAACTCACTGCTTAGGAATGAACCATGCCAAATCCGTCGCAACCATCCTTTGACCAAGAAGCTACTAACTTATAAGACTTTCTCCCGTTTTTTCCATTTGATTTTCATAAGAATACCTCGAAATACCTAGTCGAGATCAATTTAATACAACCTAACGGTGCGCCTCAACCTCAGCGTGTCTTCGCACCGTAGTGTTGTCGGCGCTTTATGGCGCTGCGTGATAGTTCCGTAGCTGTCCGAATCGTTTCTTCAGGATTGCGTAGCGTCCCTCGTGACTTTGTTGATCATTTGTGCTGCGGTTGAAACCATCATACCCCACGAGCTCTCTGTCGATTTTTACATCATTCGGGTTCGCCGAAATAAGTAGTCGGTTTTCCTTCCTTGCCTTCTCGAATTGAACGAGAAACTCCCGAACGCGATGGAAGTAAGGCTCGCTGGTATTGCGCACTAGCCAAAAGTAAACGGGAAACACGCCTGCCGAAGCGAGTAGTCTGTCTTTCGGAAGGAATATTTCAGACATGTTACCTAAGATATCAAGCACCCGACGTCCTGATAGTTCCAACCTGGCAGACTTCTTCTTGTCCATTTTCTTCACGAATGCGTCAAGGTTACGTTTCTTCGTCTCTATGAGTTTTTCATAATGCTCAAACATCAGCACTTTGGCCGCGGCATTCAGGTCCTGCCCCCTTTTGCCAGTGAACAAGACGTTATCACGAAAGAAGTTGTGGTGTGAAATATGGCGAATGACTTTCGGCCCAGGGCCGGACATTGCGTTGCGAACCTCTGCCCCTGTAAGCGCCTTGCTTCTATTGAGGCGGACAAAGAGTTCATTTATGGGGCGCTCTTCTTGGGCAGAGACACTCATAACAAGTAGATTGTAGTTGTCGAACTCCTCCGCCACCTCTGGGTAGTTCCGCTGCATGTCTTGGTAACTGAGTCCTGCAAGAGGAAATGCGGGGTTTTCCAAATAGATGAAGTCATCGTTAAGCGTAATCTTCCCATCGAAGAAATCGAAAATAGCTTCAAGTCTTTGCTTGCCGTCGATAATAGCATAGGGGAGTTTCTTCTTATTGAGACTCGAGTCGCCCCAAGTGAAGTCGGCCATGTAGAGTTTAGGTACGTCGTACCCGTTCAGAATTGAATCAATCAGGTACGCCTTGTCTGTATCAGACCAGAGGCGACCTCTGCGCTGGTAAGGTGGGTCCAAGTCGATTTTCGTTCGACGGGTTCTCCACCAACTGATCGTCCGCGCGTCGAACTGGGTGATCTTGAAGTCCTTCTTTGATACATCTTTCATGTTACACCTCAAAGCCGAAGGTTCGTTTGATCTCTCTTGAAAGGCCCTCAAGGTCCGGAAAAACGACAGACTCGGTTGTTCCATACATGAGAACGGACCGGCGAATCTCCGGCAGGAAGTTCCGGGTGAGAGTTACCTTAATAAGGCTGTCTTGGGGGAATCCTTCTGTAACAAATGCCTTTTCCATCGGTATCGTGTTCTGGCCAAAAATCGTGAAGACCCCTCTTTGTGCAACGATGCGAGAACTGTTGTGTGCACCGTAGAGGGCGACGGGATGGTTGTACATCCCGGAGAACGAAGGCGTCGGACGATACCCCTTTAACGCGTCATCTCCCGGGACCAATACACCGCCATCAAAACTCTGGTGATTGAGTGAATGCCGGTTCCATACAACGGGATCGAGAATCCACATGGCGGCTGCATGCGAGAAGCGGAGACGTCCGCGAGGAGAAACCAAATAGGGAGCAGCCATGACCGCAAAGTAGAGGCCTACGAAAGGATTCTCCGTCCAGTCAAGCAAACGTGTCGGGACGCCATAGTGCTGCATGAAAAAAAGCGTATCCCAGTCGTCAGCCAAGGCACGATTATGGAAGGGGATACTTCTTTGTCTGAAACGCGTAATCAATTCGCCCTCGAGCCGGGCAATGTCGGCGATCTTGGTCCTAGTTGGGTGCCGATACAGAGCCGGCAACAGTTTGTAGTCGCTCTTGCCGCAACCTCTGAACCAAAGTGGGGCGTCCTTCCCTCTCTGAAGACTTTCGACGAGTGTAACGATATCAGTAAA
>JAUYEE010000027.1 GCA_030691545.1 bacterium
CAGAATGCTGTGGCGGCACAGCCCGTGACGTTCGGCCAATTGACAATGCATATCAGAACGGAAAAACGCCGACACCACAAGATGTAGTGGTTACCTTACCAAAGTGAATAGCCCTATTGGGGAATAGCAGCGCGCAGAGAAAGACGATGCTGAGACCGCCAAAAATCTTGCGCATTGTTCAGCCCTCCTATGTTTTGTTTGACCGCCGAGAGCGCTGAGACCGCACAGCGAGACGTGCTGTGGCATGGGCATCTTGCCCATGAACCAACACGGGCGGGACGCCCGTGCCACAGGATTCACAAGGGTCCTTCGCGGCGGTTGTCCCGCCTATCTTGTTGCGCTGTCTGCACGTTTTCTCGTGGCGCCTTCGCGTTTTTGCGAGAGGTCCGTTTCCTACCCCCCGTTTCTCGGCAAGGCGCGAAGAAGGGGGGAAAATGTCGTCTCCCTATCCGGAAGACCGGGCGCACCATTCCTGCCAGTTGTGGCATCGGCGTCCGGCCGTCTCAGGGCCTCACATCCCGCCCACCATTGGGGCCTCGGCTCACAGACCCCTTCGGGACTCGCGGACTGGCGGCTTTTCCGGCTTCAAGGGGCGAACGACGCGAAAGCCCACGTAAGTCGCCGGCCCACAATGCCACCATTTGCTCTTCGGGTCCATCGGGTCCAACTGAAGCCACCAATCCTGGGAGTGGTCGCGGGTCGCGGAGCGCACGCGAGGGGCATCGGATTCGCTCCCCATCAGCCCGCCGCGGATCACGTGGTTGCTCCCCTTTTCAGGACCTCTTGGGTCCGGGGGCCATTTCCCCGACGGAATGGAACTGTAGTAGTCCGGCTGATACCAGTCGAGACACCATTCGCTCACATTGCCGTGCATGTCCTGGACGCCCCACGCGTTGGGCTTTTTTGTCCCGACCGGATGCGTCTGGTGCTCGCTGTTCTTCTTGTACCAGGCGTATTCGCCGAGCGCCGAGACGTCATCTCCAAAACAGAATGTTCCCTTCGAGCCCGCCCGGCATGCGTACTCCCACTCCGCCTCCGTCGGGAGACGATGGAATTTCCCGGTGACCTTAGAGAGCCACAGACAATGCGTCATTGTAGCGTGCCAGCTCACGCCGATGGCCGGCCTATTGCCGCCTCCAAACCCCCGATACGGGTCGCCGTACGGGGGTGTGGGCCCGCTGATTCCGTCCACATCCTCCAGGTCAGGTTCCTCCCACTCCGGCGTCCCTTTCGGCAGCCCCGGACAGGCATTCCGAAAGGCATCGTATTGATCCCACATAACTTCAGTTTTCCCGATCCAGAAGGGACTCACCGTCACTTCGTGCTGCGGCCCCTCATCGTCTTTTCGGCCGGTTTCCGAAGCCGGACTGCCCATCAGAAGTGTCCCCCCGGGGACCGCTATCATCTCGAAAGTCAGGTCCGTACCCGGGATACTCTCCGTGTAGTTGACGAAATCCGCCGGAAGCGTCGTAGCTGGCTTTCCCGCTGACTCCTCCTTGCCCGAGCCCTTACCTTCACCCCCCGGCGACTCTTGACTCTTCTCGGCGGCGAAACTGACCGTCGCCGCCAGTCCAGCCATCAACATTCCTACCGCAATTCTTTCAGTCCAACACAACCTGTGCATGCTCTGTGCCCTCCTCTGGAGTTCAGAGCGAAAGACGATGCCGAATTGCAGGGAGCCGTTGCCCCCCCCAAAATCTCTGGCCCAGTTTATACTTTACACTCCCCAACATCCGCGTTCAACTTCATCCGGGCATCGAGACAGCAGATGGCCCGGGGGGGGAGGTCTTCCGATCGTCCTGTGCGTCCTCTGCGCTCTCGGCGCTCTTTGCGGTGAATGCCCCTCCAAACCGAAGGATTACGCCAATAGAGGGGTTTTCCTTGACCCTGCGGTGGGAACAGGGTACAAGAATGGGGCAGATTGAGAGGACACAATATGTGAGATAGGAGGACACATTGCGGATTCTGGTCACCGGCGGAGCCGGATACATCGGCAGCGTCGTTGGCAAAAGCCTCGTTGAGGACGGTCATCGGGTGGTCGTCATAGACAATCTCCAGGCCGGTCACCGTGAGGCGGTCCCCAAGGGGGCGGAGTTTGTCCTCTGCGACCTCGCCGACTTGCAGCTTCTCCAAAACGTCACGAAACGATATGCGCCTGAGGCGGTGATTCATTTCGCTGCGGAGGCTCTGGTCGGCGAGTCCATGAAGGACCCTACGAAGTTCTTTCGCGACAACGTCTCGAACGGGGTCAACCTCCTCGATGCCATGGTCACCGCGGGCGTGAACAAGATCGTTTTCTCCTCCTCCGCGGCCACGTACGGCGAGCCGAAGCGCATACCGATTCAAGAGGACGATGCGACGGTTCCCACGAATCCGTATGGAGAATCCAAGCTCGCCTTCGAGAAGATTCTGAGGTGGTATCGGGAGATCCACGGAATTGATTACGTCGCTCTGAGGTACTTCAACGCCGCCGGCGCCGCCGGAGGACTCGGCGAGGACCATCGCCCTGAGACGCATCTCATCCCCATTGTCCTTATGGCAGCACTGGGGCAGTTCGATTCTGTGACAATCAACGGCGACGACTACGATACCCCCGACGGCACGTGCGTCCGCGATTACACGCATGTTCTGGACCTGGCGTCGGCCCACATCCTTGCTCTCCAGCAAACGCCGAGCCGTGTGTATAACATCGGCACAGGCAAGGGGCACTCGATCAAGGAAGTCATCGCCGCAGCGGAAGAAGTCACAGGGAAAACGATTCCGGTGAAAATCGGAGACAGACGCCCGGGCGACCCCGCCCGACTCGTGGCGGACGGCGCGCGAATCCAGCGGGAACTGAACTGGAAACCGGAATACTCGGAGCTGGGCGTGATCTTAGAGACCGCCTGGAGGTGGCTGTTGGAGCATCCTGATGGATACGGTCCGCCCGGGAGCTAAATTGCAGCGAAATCCCTGAGGGCTCAGAAATGAAGAAGCCTTTCCTCGAAAGAATTAAAGAAAGTGTGCTGCTTCTCGACGGAGCTATGGGCACGCAACTGGATGCCCACGGCATCGCGCCGGGAGAGTGCCACGAGGAGTGGAACGTCTCACACCCGGAGGTTGTCAAGCAAATCCACGCCGACTATATCCGAGCCGGGTCGCAGGCCATTCTCACAAACACCTTCCAGGGGACGCGGTGGTGTCTCGACAGGCACGGCCTCGGTGATAGGGTCGGCGAATTTAACTCCGCCGCTCTTCGCCTTGCGAGGAAAGCCGCCGGAAAAGGCCGCTACGTTGTCGCCGACATCGGCCCCACGGCCCAGTTCGTTTATCCCCTGGGGGAAAAGAGGCAGGACGAGTTCGCCGAGGTCTTCCGCGAGGAAATCTCGTTCCTTACCGACGGGGCAGATGCCATAGCCATCCAGACCATGACCGCCCTCGAAGAACTCGTCGCCGGAGTCCGCGCAGCCAAACAGACGCGGCTTCCAGTCATCGCCTCCATGTCCTTTACTCCCGATGTCGGCAAAGGATACCGGACAATCATGGGCGTGAGCATCGAGCAGATGGTCCGGCAACTCGAGGAAGAAGGGGTGGATGGAATCGGCACAAACTGCGGCACCGTGGACATCGCCGATGTCGTCAAGATTGTCCGCCAGATGCGGCAGTTAACCTCATTGCCGATTCTGGCCGAGCCGAACGCCGGAAGACCCATAATCGTCGGCGAAACGACTGTCTTCGACCAGACCCCGGAAATAATGGCCGTTCACATCCCGGCTCTTGCGGTAGCCGGAGCAAATATCATCGGCGGGTGCTGCGGCACAACGCCGGACCACATTCGCGCCTTTGCAGAGAAATCAGGAATAGAGACGCCGTGAGCACCGGATTCTTACAGTGGATGCTCCTTCTGGGATTGTTAGAGGGCGCCTCGCCCGGCGGCGGGCAGGTGAAATTCCTGTACCCGCTTCCGATTGCCCGGCCGGCTTCCGCCTCTCTCCCCCAACAGTGGAGGATTCATCCGATTAAAAAAAGGGTTGGGCGCGCGGTCAACCCCACGATGGACCGAATAGACAACGTCTGGTTTGTTCTGTCCCAGATTGTCGTGCCTTTGGCGGCCATTATCTTCTCCGTCGTGTACGTCCGGCGGTACAGGGCGAGGCAGGCCAGGGAGGCAGAATCCTCTGCCGACGCTTCCGCCCAACCTCCCGTTGAGGACGTTGAGAAATAGGGGCGCGCAGAAATCTCAGGCGGCTTGGCGACCCAGAAAGAGAAGCTGTCCAGCATTTCCCGCATTGGAGAAAAAGCAAATGGATGAGCAGGAGTTGAGAGACCTACTGGCAGGGGTTCAGTCCGGGAAAATCCCAATCTCGGAAGCCGTCCAAAAACTGAAAACGCCCCATTTCGACGACCTTTGGTTTGCCAAAATTGACACCCACCGCACCCTGAGAAAGGGTTTCCCGGAGGTGGTCTATTGCGAAGGGAAAACCCTCGAGGAAGTCGTCGCCATCGTGGACCGCATCCTCGCCGACGAGCACAATCTCCTGGCGACAAGGGCATCCGAGGAAGTCTATGAGGCGGTGAAACAGGGGCATCCCGACGCTGTATATAACAAGCGAGCCCGAACCATCACCGTCGAGAGAAAGCCCTTGCCCAAAAAGGGCGGAAAAATCCTCGTCGTCTCGGCGGGCACCTCGGATATGGATGTCGCGGAGGAAGCTGTTGTCACCGCAAAAATACTCGGCAACGAGGTCGAGAGCACCTATGACGTGGGCGTCGCCGGAATCCACCGCCTCCTCAGCCAGTCGAATAAGCTCCTCGAGGCGAGCGTCATCATCGTCGTGGCGGGAATGGAAGGGGCTTTGCCGAGCGTCGTCGCCGGGCTGGTTGATAAGCCGGTCATCGCCGTCCCCACGAGCAAGGGCTACGGCGCCAACTTCGGCGGAGTCGCCCCGCTCTTAGCGATGCTCAATAGCTGCGCCTCCGGTGTCACCGTCGTCAACATAGACAACGGCTTCGGCGCCGCCTACTCCGCCAGCCTCATCAACCACCTCATGGAACCACCCGAGAAGAGATAGGCTGAGCGACCACAGGAAAACTTGCGAAGCTCGACAGGAATCGGAATCGCCGGTCCTGCTTTTGAAAAGGTGCTTTTATTGACAGGCATTCTCCCTGACGCAACAGTAGGAGGTGGTCAAGATGGAAAAGCAACTGAGAGAATCGGGGATCCCTGTGATAGGCGACGTTCCGTGGGGGACTCACTTTTGCCAGTTCTACAAGACAAAAGGCGACCTGATTGACATTCTGGTCCCCTATTTCAAGGCGGGGTTGGAAAACCACGAATTCTGCATGTGGGTTACATCCGAGCCTCTTACGGAGGCCGAGGCGCGGGAGGCGATGAGATACGCTGTGCCGGACTTCGACCAGTACGTGCAGCGCGGGCAAATCGAGATTGTCCCCCACGACAAGTGGTACCTGCACGACGGCGTTTTCGGCCTCGACCGTGTCCTGAGCGGTTGGATACGCAAGCTCCAGCAGGCGCTATCGAGGGAGTTTGACGGGATGAGGGTGACGGGAAACACCGCCTGGCTTGAGAAGAAGGACTGGAAGAGCTTCACTGAGTATGAGGAGCAAGTGAACTCTGTCATCGGTAAGCACAAGATGATCTCGCTGTGCTCCTACTGCCTCGACAAGTGCGGCTCGTACGAAATCATCGAAGTAATCAGCAACCATGAGTTCGCTCTGATTCGCCGGGAGGGGGAATGGTGTCTTATCGAGAGTTCGGAGCGCAAGCGGATGGAGGAGGAGCTCCGCAGATCGCGCGACCTGCTCGACCGCGTCCTCAATGGCATGCACGAAGGCGTGATGGTGGTGGAGCGTGGCTTTGTCATCGTCGAAGTGAACGATTGTTTCCTCAGGCAGCACGGCATCTCCCGAGAAAAGGCCATCGGCCGTCCTTGTCACGAGGTAATCCATTGGCTGGACAAGCCCTGCCCGGTCGCCGACCAGTCGTGCCCTCTGCGAGATGTGTTCGCCACCGGCCGGCCGGTCCGCCTGCAACACACCCACCGCGACAGCCGAGGCAAGGAGGTGATTGTCGAGTTATCTGCCTTTCCTCTTTTTGACCAGGATGGGAATGTCGAGCTGATGGTTGAGGTGTTGTGGGACATCACCGAGCGCAAGCGGGCGGAGGAATATGTAAAGAGCTTGGCGAAGTTCCCTTCCGAGAATCCAGACCCTATCTTTCGGGTCGCGGCGGACGGCACACTCCTCTACGCAAACGCCGCAGGTCAGCCGCTCTTGGCGGACTGGAACTGTGGCATCGGTCAACTCGTCCCAGAACGCTGGCGCCGGTTGATCGAAGAAGTTTTTGCCTCCGGGGCCAAGAGACGCGTCGAGGAAGAACATGCGGGCCGCGTGTTGTCATTCGACGTTGTGCCGATCGCGGAGGCGGGCTACGTCAACCTCTACGGACGCGACATCACCGAGCGCAAGCGGGCCGAGGAGGCGCTCAGGCTTTCCCACCGTTTGCTCGTAATCGCCAATCGGCACACGGAGACGCTGCCGCTGCTCAAAGAATTTGTGGGGGAAATCCGGAATTACATCGGGTGCGCCGCCGTGGGAATCCGCCTTTTGGACGAAGAAGGCAACATCCCTTACCAGGCCTACGAGGGCTTCAGCGAGAGATTCTATGAATTAGAAAGCCCGCTCTCGATCAAATCTGACAGGTGCATGTGTATCAATGTCATCAAGGGGGAGACTGATGCGAAGCTCCCGTTCTACACGGAAGGCGGCTCTTTCTACATGAACGGGACAACACGTTTCCTGGCCACGGTGTCGGAGGAGGAGAAGGGTCACACTCGCAACACCTGCAACGAGTTCGGATACGAGTCCGTGGCGCTGATCCCTATCCGCCTTGACGAACGGCTCCTTGGCCTGATCCACGTCGCCGACACTCGCGAGAACATGGTCCCCATCCAGATGGTGACGATGCTGGAAGACGCGGCAATGGAGCTGGGAGCGGCCGTTGAGCGATTGAAGGCGCAGGAGGCCCTCGCGGCAGAGAAAGAGCGCCTGGACGTGACTCTTCGCAGCATCGGCGATGGCGTTATCGTGGCCGACACAGAGGGCAAAGTCGTTTTAATGAACCAGGTGGCCGAGCAGCTCACCGGGTGGACTTTTGAGGAAGCGGCTGGCAAACCCCTGGCCGACGTTTTCTATATTATCAATGAGGATACCCGTGAACGATGCGAGAATCCCGTCGAGAAGGTCCTCCAGACAGGGCGAATTGCCGGGCTGGCCAACCGCACCGTCTTAGTGTCGAAAAACGGCATAGAGCGGTTCATCGCCGATAGCGGCGCCCCCATCCGGGATGCCGAAGGCGATGCCATTGGCGTTATTCTGGTGTTCCGCGACATGACGGAAAAGCGCCGGGCGGAACAAGAGCTTCTCCGCGCCGAGAAAATGGAATCCGTCGGCGTTCTCGCTGGCGGCATCGCCCACGACTTCAACAACATCCTGACTCTCATCCTCGGTAATATCTCCCTCGCCAAGACCGTTACCGACACCGAAAGCAAGACCTTTGACCTTTTGACCCACGCGGAGAAAGCGTGCTGGCGGGCGAGAGATTTGACGCAGCAACTGTTGACCTTTGCCAAGGGGGGCGCCCCGGTTCGCAAAACCATCACCTTGTCCTCCATCATCCGCGACGCCGCCGCTTTTGCCCTCAGCGGCTCCAACGTCCGGTGCGACTTCTCCATCCCTGAGCGTCTCTGGCCCGTCGAGGCCGACGAGGGACAGATCGGCCAGGTCGTCAACAACCTGGTCATCAACGCAGACCAGGCCATGCCCTCAGGAGGTCTCATTCGCGTATCCGCGGAGAACGTCAGTCTCTCTCCGGAATCCGGTCTCCCTCTTCCTCCAGGAAAGTACGTCAAGTTGGCCGTCCGGGACCAGGGAATCGGCATTTCCAGGGAGCATCTCCCGAAGATTTTCGACCCCTATTTCACCACGAAGCAGAAGGGAAGCGGCCTTGGCCTCGCCACGGCTTACTCCGTAGTCAAAAATCACGATGGCTGCATCGCGGTGGAGTCGCAACTCGGAGTCGGCACGACTTTCTTCATCTATCTTCCCGCCTCCGAAAAGGAGATTCAAAGGCAGGAGCTGTTCAAGGAGAGAATCATCGTCGGCCAGGGGAGAGTCCTGGTCATGGACGATGAAGAAGCTATCCGGCAACTCGCGCATGATATACTGACCCCCTGCGGATATCAGGTCGTGATTGCGAAGGACGGCGCCGAGGCCATCGAGCTTTTCAAGAAGGCGAAGAAATCGAGGCGACCTTTCCACGCTGTAATCCTGGACCTTACTGTCCCTGGCGGCATGGGAGGCAAGGAGACAATTGAGAAACTCCTCGCAATAGACCGCAACGTCAAAGCCATTGTCTCCAGCGGTTACTCCAATGACCCGATCATGGCCGACTTCAGGGAGTACGGCTTCCGCGCTGTCGTCGCCAAACCGTATGACATCCGGGAACTGGCTGCAATTGTACACCGCGTCATCTCCGGAGAGCCTGGGAACTCGGCTCCGCTCTGAAAAAGCCTGTCCCGATGAACACGAAGGGGCATCCGGCACAGGGCAATGTGGAAAGCCTTTCGATGTTCCGACGCGGACCGAGCCCTCGACGAACACCGCAGAACCACGCTTCGCCGCATGAGAAACCGAAATGACGGATGACTTCCATCAACTTTGGCGGTACATTGTGCATCGGGCGAGCGGGGGCCCCACGAACATGGCGGTGGATGAGGCGGTGCTCATTCACTGCATGGAAGGGGTGTCTCCACCAACGCTGCGGTTCTACGAGTGGCAGAAGCCTTCGATCTCCATCGGGTATGCGATGAATGCGGAGACGGAGGTGAATCTGCCGCTGTGTCGGGAGAGGGAAGTGCCTGTCGTGCGGAGAATCACGGGCGGGGGGCTTGTCTTTCACAAGTGCGACATCACTTACACGGTCGTCTTTCCGGAGGATTTCAACCCCGGCGGAAATCGAAAAAGGCTGTCGGTTCTCGAGAGTTACCGGCTGGTCAATCAGGCACTGGCGGCGGGGCTGGGGGAGTTGGGGATTGTCACATCGCTTCTGGAGCGGGAGAGAAAACCAACAGACAGCAGACAGAAAACAGCAAACATCTGCTTCAGTAATCCGACGGTTTACGACATCCTCTACGAGGGAAGAAAGCTCGCCGGAAGCGCTCAGCGGCGAAAGAAAGGGTGGGTGCTCCACCAGGGTTCTATGTTGTTTTCCTCCAATTTTGTTACAATGTGTCCATTAGCTTTGCCTCCGCGCGCTGGACGAGAGGCATCGGCGGAAGCAAGCAAATGCGCGGAAGGCGATTCGATGCAACGGACCGCCGTCTGCCTCGAACAGATTCTGGGCCAAAAACCCGAGCGCGGGCACATCCTCAGTGTTCTTTCTGAGAACTTTGCCCGGGCGCTCGGAATCGAGTTGGAGCCCCGCGAGTTGTCAGCCTCTGAGCTGGAAACGGCGGAGCGTCTCCGAGAAGAGAAGTACTCGACCGACGACTGGAATCTCCATCGGATTGCCCCGCTGGCGAGTTGACGTTTTGCGCCGGCTAATTCGCGGCCGGCTTGGAATAACCCCGAAATGAAGAGGTTTTTGCAATGAAGGAAAATTTCACCAACCTGTGTCGTCTCCCAGTTTTCGCGGTTTTGCTCTGCGCGTTTTGTGCCGTCTCCATTGGCGGATGCCGGAAAGAAGAGCTCGACACGAGCAAGCTTCCCAGCATCGCCGGCAAAAAGGTGGTCATGGTCGTCGCCAGGAAAGATTTCCAGGACGAGGAGCTTTTTGAGCCGAAGCGGATTATCGAGCAAGCCGGAGGGAAGGTAGTTGTCGCCTCCTCCAGTCTCAATGAAGCGAAAGGAATGCTCGGCAAGACCTGCAAACCGGACATCCTCGTCAAGAACGTCAACGTGGACGAATTCGATGCGGTCGTTTTTGTCGGGGGCACGGGCGCCTCGGAGTACTGGAACGATTCCAAGGCCATTGCCGTCGCAAAGTCCACCGCTGAGAAAGGAAAGTTGCTCTGCGCCATTTGCATAGCCCCGGTGACCCTGGCAAACGCCGGACTCCTCAACGGCAAGAAAGCGACTGTCTGGGAGGGCGAGGCGGACAAGCTCAAGGCAAAAGGAGCGAATTACACCGGCGCCGCCGTGGAAGTTGACGGCAACCTCATCACCGCGAACGGCCCGGAAAGCGCTGCGCAGTTTGGCAGAGCGATTGTCAACGCCCTGGGCAGTTGAGATAACCTGACAGGATAACAGGATGGACACGATGATCCTGGAGGGGCAGGCCCCCGTGCCTGCCCCAGGCGGTACATGCGGCGTCACGTCGCCTCGCTAAGCGGCTGGAAGCCGCTTCTACAGCCACAGACGGAAGGGTCAGCAATGGAGAAATGCATCTTCTGTGAAATCGCCGCAAAGCGGATCGAAAGCCAGATCGTCTATGAGGATGAAAAGGTCGTCGCGTTCAAAGACATCCATCCCCAGGCGCCCGTCCACATCCTCATCATCCCGAAAAAGCACATCGCCGGCGTCACCTCCCTGGAGGAAGCCGACAACGAGCTCATCGGGCACATGGTTCTCGTCACCCAGCAACTCGCAAAAGACTTCTCCGTCTATCAGTGCGGATTCCGCCTTGTCGTGAACTCGGGCCCCGATGCAGGGCAGGCGGTCAACCACCTTCATCTCCATCTGTTGGGGGGGAGGAGGCTCAAATGGCCCCCGGGTTGATCTCGCTACCTGTCCCGCGGCAGACAGGGAAGGCCGGGTTTGGGGTATAGGGTTTGGGGTATGGGAAATAGGCTTTGGCGACCCGGGATACCCAATTCACGACCCCATACCCGAGACCCCACACCCTAAACCCCCTGCCTGTGCCGTGGCAGACAGTTTGCAGCGCGGTGAGAGCGTCCATGGAACCCGTCAGAATGAAGGAGGGATGAAATGGCTATTGTAAAAAGGTTGAAAGAACTTCTGGACAGGGAAAGGGTCGGGTATCAGCATGTCCCTCACCCCGAAGTGTTTACAATGCCCGAAGTGGCCGCAGTCGAGCATGAGAAGGGCCGGCACGTCATTAAGACTGTCGCACTCAAGGCTGACGGAGAGTTGGTGCTCGCGGCCGTCCCCGCGGCCCTCAAGGTGGACGAAAAAGCCCTCGCGAAGCTCATGAAGGCAAAGGAGGTCGTCGCCGCCGAGGAACACGAGTTCGCTAACGCCTTTCCCGATTGCGAGGTCGGTGCAATGCCGCCGTTCGGCGACCTGTACGGCGTCCCTCTCTATCTTGACAAGAGGCTGACGGAATGCGACGAGGTGGTCTTCAACGCAGGCACGCATACAGACACAATCAAAATGGCTTTTGCTGATTTTAAGCGCCTGGCATCTCCTGAGATAGGCGAATTCGCTGTGATGAAGTGAACCGCCTGGCCGGGCTGGCTGCGGTGAACTCGCCTGAAAGATGCGATGGACGAAATTGACTCCCGAATTCTCCGCCTCATCCAGGAGGGCTTCCCCCTAACTACGCGCCCCTACGCCGAGATAGGACGCCATGTCGGATGTTCCGAAGACGAGGCGTTCCGGCGAATTCTCACTATGAAAAGAAACGGCCTGATCCGCAGGATCGGCGGCAGCTTTGATTCTCGGAGACTCGGTTACGTCACGACCCTCGTCGGGATGCGAGTCCCTGAAAAGGACATCGAGAGGGCCGCAGCCTTCGTTAGTTCCTTCTCGGAGGTCACTCACAATTATCAGAGAGAGGACGCCGTATCCATCTGGTTCACCCTGGTTTGCAGTTCTCAACGCAGGCTACAGGAAATAATTACGGAGATTGAGCGAAACTTCCCCGAGGCGCAAATCCTCGATCTGCCCGCAAAGCGAATCTTCAAGCTAAGAGTCCATTTTGACCCGTCGGAGCCGTAAGACCGATTCCTGGACGCTCTTGCGTCGTCGTGCCGCCGCAGGGGGTATGCGCGGGGAAAAGCACCCAGCAGTGTGGTTGGGGAATATTCCACGCAAAAGCGCGAACCCCGTGGGGGTTATTGCACATCTGGCCTGCCGGTGCCCCCTTTTCGAGCGCAGAGACCCTCACGAACATAGCCCTGTGCGCATCATTTCTTGGCATACATCGTGCTTTCGCAGTCCGCGATGGACCTTCGCGAACGCGTTCGCCCGGGCGCCGGCTCTAACTGCCTCGCGGCCTCCCCGTAATGTTCGTCTGGCAGGCCGCCCGGGCTCGTTCAGGATTGTCTCCTAACCCGTTCGAAGGTGAACGATGGAACTGAGCACGCGTGACAAACAACTGATCGTGCTGCTGTCCGGAGACCTGCCCGAGACCCTCACGCCCTACCGGGACGTTGCCCTGCGCTTGCAGGGCTTGCCCGAGGAAGAGCTCCTTGCCACCATCAAGCGATTCAAAGAATCCGGCATCCTCCGTAGGTTCGGGGCCGTACTGCGTCACCACCAGGCAGGCTTTGCAGCCAATGCCATGGTCGTCTATCAGGTCAGAGAGGAGGAAATTGCGCGAACCGCCGAGGCAATCGTGTCCTCTCCGGCAGTCAGCCACTGTTATCAGAGAGAGACTCGCCCCGGTTGGCCGTACAACCTGTACGCAATGGTTCACGGCAGGACAAAGCAGCAGTGTCAAGAGGTCGCCGCGGGTATCGCCCGCTCGATAGGAAACCCCAATTACAGGCTTTTGTTCAGTGTCCGAGAATACAAAAAAACCAGCCCCTCCTTCTTCCAGTGACATGCTTCGTCACGAAGGGGAAATCATGGGCGCCCTCGAGACGCACCGGTCCGAAAAAGTGCTGATCGTGGACGACGACCCCGGCACGCGCCAGACCCTCTCCAAGCTGGCTGAGGACCTCGGCTACACGGTGTGCGCTTTCTCGAACTGGAAATCCGCGCTCCTGGAAATTCGCAGGGGACGGTACGACATCGTTCTTACCGACCTTTTCCTCGACGGGATGTCCGGGATTGATGTGGTCAGAGAACTCAAGACCGTCGCGCCTAATACCGCTGTCATTGTCGTGACGCCCCGAGCTACCGTCGAGACAGCCGTCGAATCCATCCGGGAGGGGGCCTATGATTATCTGACTATGCCCTTCACCCTCGGCACCCTCGGAGTCTCCATCTCCCGGGCTCTGGAGCATCGCAGGCTTCTTCGCGAATCGAGAGAGAAGGAGCTTTATAAGAAACTGGCCACCCAGGACGGGTTAACCAAGCTGAACAACTACACCTTCTTCCGCCAATTCTTGGGCACGGAAGTCGAAAAGGCCGTCCGGTACAACTATCCCGTGGGCCTTCTGATGATGGACGTGGACGACCTCAAGGCTTACAACGACAGCCAGGGCCACATGGAGGGCAATCGCGCGCTCCTCA
>JAUYEE010000071.1 GCA_030691545.1 bacterium
CGAAAAAGCCCCCTAACTTCCCTCATCCCAATGAATTACCAACACAGCACCGGGGTGAACTTCCGTTACAGGTCCGGATGGTAAAGATTCCAGCTGCACCTGAAGACAGCGAAATCGGATTCCTTTTTGTGCTTGAGGACCGAGAAAGCCTGGCTGATCAAACGCATCATCTAACGACCAAGAATCAAATCCCCAAATCCGTAGCACCTGCCGCCTTCGTAACCGACGCTTATATATCCGCTTAGGAACTTGCAAAATGCACTTTCGCTTTTATGGTCGACGCACCTGGCGTTCTTAGCGTAGGGCGCGACTCTTCAAGCATAGCGAGATCAAAGGGTGATCGAAAGGGGTAGCAGGAAACGAAACAGCATTCGGAAACACTGGTCGAGTTAAGGAGCGTTTCCGGCCTTTCGTTCAGAGTACACACGATAATTCCCTTTTTTGGCCTTGCCGGGACCGCCGCCTCCTTATCCTGTGTTTGCCGGGGGGCGTGGCTTCCATCGTGCAACGGAAAAACCTTGTTTTTCAGCCTCGGCCGTGGTAAATAAGGAACAAGTGGATCTGCGTGCTGGGCCACCATTGAAACTCTATCTACGGGGTCGGTTATGAAATCGCTGATATTTGTTGTCACCCTGGTTTGCTTCTCGATCTGCCTTTCTATCTCTTCTCCGACTCTGGCCGCGACAAGATATGTTGATGGCTCTGTCTCGGCGTCCGGTGATGGCACGTCATGGGATAGTGCCTTCAAAACGATTCAGGAGGGGATCGACGCCGCCTCGGATGGCGACACCGTGATCGTCGCCGATGGCACCTACGTCGAAAACATCAAGTTCAATGGGAAAAACGTCAACCTCACCAGCACCGACCCCCTCAATCCTGGCGCCGTTGAGAATACGGTCATTATCGGCGGCGTTGGGCCGGTGGTTTCGCTCCTGGGCTCCGAAAATGAAAGTTGCGTACTTTCCGGGTTCACCCTCAAGAACGGCCGCGCAGAGCGCGGTAGCGGAATCTGCGGTGGGACGTGGGATCAGCACACTCGCGCCTCGATTAGAAACAACGTCATCGTGGACAACTCAGCGGGTCACTCTGGTGGCGGCATCGCCCACTGTGACGGCAGAATCGAAGACAACAGGATTTCCAGGAATTCGTCTACGTACTTCGGCGGTGGTTTGTGTGATTGCAATGGCACAATCCAGAACAACACGATAACGGGTAACTCGGCGGCTTCGGGCGGTGGGCTGGAGGGGTGCGACGGTGTCATCCGGAACAATGAGGTCCATGGAAACTCTGCAAAATTGGGCGGGGGGCTGTTCTATTGCCATGGCACCATCATGAACAACAGGATCTACGGGAACTCGGCCACAGGAGGCGACAACGAGGGGGGAGGGCTAAGCGAGTGCGACGGGCTCATTTTGAACAACGAAATCCGCGCGAACTCCGCCGGATATGGTGGCGGGCTGTGCTATTGCCATGGCACCATCCTGAACAACACGATCCACGGGAATTTCGCTTATTACGGCGGTGGGCTTTACAAGTGCAGGGGAACCATTCGCAACTGCATTGTCTGGGAAAACAGAGCACCATGGGCAGGCGACCAACTTCACGATACGATAGCTCTTGTGATCCCCTCGTATAGTTGCATTCAGGGTTGGACCCGGGGCGGCCCGGGAAACATTGTTGACAACCCGCTCTTTGTTGATTCTGCGGCGGGCGACCTCCGCCTCCAGTCGGGATCACCCTGTATCGACGCCGGTGCGAGTTACTACTGGCTGACCTGGCCGCAGCGCGATCTGGACGGTAATTGCCGCTTGGCAGGGGAGGGGGTGGACATGGGGTGTTATGAGCACGGCGCGACTTCCGACGCTGACGGTGACCTGCTCTCCGACGAACATGAGGCCACGATCAACACGGATCCCGAAAACGAGGACTCAGATGGTGATGGGATTCGGGACGGTCTTGAGAGGCTTCGCGAGAGCGACCCTCTGGCCACGACACCACCCAGAGTGGTCCACGTTCCATTGGAGGTGCCGACAATCCAAGTTGCGCTGGCAACTGCGGTGGCTGGCGATGAGATCATCGTCTCCCCGGGGATCTACCAAGAAAATCTCTGTTTTGCAGGGGTGGACGTCATTCTGAGGAGCTCAGCCCCAAATGATCCCGACCTTGTTGGCTCGACGATCCTGGACGGCGCTAAAGCAGGATCTGTGGTGCGGTTTTCAGGAGACGAAAGCGAAGAATGCATCTTGGCAGGCTTCACGATTCGGAACGGTTACTCTCACGCCGGCGGAGGAATCTGCGGTGGTAGTGATGCGCACCACGCTCGCGCCAGTATTGAAGGGAACGTGATCCGAAACAATACTGCCTCCTACTGCGGCGGGGGGATCGCCTTTTGCGATGGTTCGCTTCGAGACAATACGGTGACCGAGAACTCGGCGCACGATGGCGGAGGGATAGCCGAGTGCAACGGTATGATTGAGCGCAACATCATTTCTTTGAACTCCGCCAGGGAAGATGGTGGCGGGGTTTCGGAATGCAACGGCTTAATCTGCAATAACATCGTTCACGACAACTGGTGCTCCTATTCGGGCGGGGGACTCCAAGCTTGTCACGCTCTCATTGAAAACAACAGGGTTACGGAGAATCGGGCGAGCGCAACCGGCGGCGGCTTGTCCCGGTGCAGCGGGAAGATTCGAAGCAACGTGGTTGCGGGGAATTCATGCGGATCCCTGGGGCAGGATGGTCACGGTGGCGGGCTGTACGAATGCGATGGAATGATTGTCAACAACACGATTGTCGGCAATCACGCTGGCGGGTACCGAATAATACAGGTGCCGGAGGGCGAAGTGTGGATTTATGGGAGTACAGGAGGGATCGCCGGTGGCGTCGGTATAGTCCAGAATTGCATCATCTGGGGCAACACCGCGGAAGCTTCCCCGTACCAGTTCTCCGCCCCGAACCTGCCGCTGTGGTGCTGCATCGAGGACTGGACCAGCGGCGGCGAGGGGAATATCGCTCTGAATCCACATTTCGTTGATGCGGATGGGCCCGACAACGACCCTCAGACATTCGCGGACAACGATTATCGGCTATCGGCAAGCTCGCCGTGCATTGATGCGGGCGAGAACGAGGACTGGATGTGGACGGCTGTTGACCCGGATGGCAATCCCCGTATCTGGAGCGGCACGGTGGACATGGGGGCTTACGAGTACGGTTCCTTCGCGTTCGACATCACACAGGTCTTGCCCACGCTAACGTGGAATAGTCGTTCTGGCGACACCTATACTGTTCAGTCGTGCTTCGATCTGTCGAGCGGAGTTTGGGACGTCGAGGACATTGTACCCTCGCAGGGCGCATCCACAACATGGAGTGACCCTGATACGACAGGCCCACAAAAGTTCCACAGAATCGGAATCGATTGACAGGCATCTCGCTGCTGCCCTCAAACTGACTGTGCAAGACGAGCGGAAGGCCGCTGGCTTGCTTTTGAGAGAGTGGCGCCGCGCAATGCCTTTGTTCGACGATCGTTCAGTATCCGCACTCTATTTCCAAAATGGCCGATTGGAAATTAAAGCAGGTGTATCGCGAATAAGATCGGATGTAGTAGGGGCAGGCTATTGCTACACTCCTCCCGGCATCGCCGATTCGCTTCTGACACTCTTCAAGTTGGGCGGTCATGCGATGGACGAAAAGGCAGGTGTGAGATGCAGAGAGCTGGCCTCTGACCTGACCTCGCTCGTTGCCTGCCTGTGGCGCGAAAGGCAGCCCCCGGGCACGGGGCACAGGGGCTGTTTCGTTATCGGTTCTACGACCGGCTACTGTCCGAGGATGCGGTAGTATCCGGTCTTGTCCGCCGGAATCGGAGCCGTGTACTTGGTCTGACCAGATGGGCCAACCACCTTCGTCCAGGTCCCTTTCAGGTTGCTGGTGTGCTCCACCGAGTACTGTCCGGGACCAAAGGCAGTCCAGCTTATCGTCAGGTTCGGCGGGGTGAGCGTGATGATGGGCAGCGGGATCTCCTGCGCCAACTGCACGCCGGACACTCTAACCTTGTCAATGGCGAACCAGTAATCGTACTCGGCATCGAAGAAGTGGAACTTCAACTGGATCTTCTTGCCGTCATACGCCGACAGGTCGAAGACTTCTGACCCGCTCAACTCCGGCGGGTCCCATCCCATAGGCACCGACCACCTGTCGAGGTGCAGGAGGTTCGTCCAGGGACTCCAACCCGCGTCCGCGTCGAACGACCGAATGTCTACCTCCGCGTCCTGTGTGTGAGCCGGGTCCGGGTCGTCGTAGATGCGGTAGTTGCAGTTGAAGTTGAGCCGCACCTTCGTCCAGTCTGTGCAGTCCACCTCCGGAGAAACTATCTCCTCGTCAAGCAAAATACCCGACCCTGACAGATCGCTGTCGGAGATCATGTACTTGTTGTGCATGTCAGCGATATTTGCTGGCTCGGCCCCTAACGGCGGACCGGCCGTGTCCCACAGTGTCCAGGAACCCGCGCTGTTGGTCGTGTTGCCTCTCGTCCACTTGCCAATCGTGGGGCTGAACACATCCGCATCGCTCGCGTAGCTGTCGAACTTGTCTTCCCAGATGGTCCACCGCGACGGCGGAGGAGCGTTCCACAGAATCGCGATCTTGTCGAAGTTGAGGTTTCCTGCCACGGACTGAATCCGCACGGTGTGGATGCCGACCGTCGTCTGAATCTGCTCCTCCATCAGCGCCCAGGTGAAGATGTGCCAATTTCCTGTGGTAAAGGTCACCGTGCCAATCAACTCCTCTTCACCGTTTGAATTCGCATCCCAGTAAGCCGCCAAGGTCCCGCCGCCCGGAGACGCGGCACGAAACTCGAACTTCACCCAGCCTGCCTCCCGCACGTCGAAGGTGTAGCGATACCAGCTCCCGACGTCAATCCACCCGATGATCGTGGCAAACACGCCCGGATCGTCAACCTCTTCCACTGTTTCGATTCTGACGTCGGGGTTCGCCGGCCGATACTCATTGGGAGCAGGATCTCCGGTGCCGGGATTCCAGTAGTCATACTGTTGGGGTGTCCCAATGGTCGTGGCGTCGGGAGCTTCAATTGCCGGCGGGCAGCCCTTGTAGCCCGGATACTTCCCGCCGCCATAGTTGAAGTCCTCGGCCTCTCTGAAATCCACATCGGGCGGGATAACCGGACTCGGGTACACCGTCCCCGAAAGAGGTCCTTCGCGACCCGATTGGTCCAGAGAAGACACCGCGAAGGCGTAAGTGTTGCCCGGGGCGAACCACTTGTCGGTGTACGTGTAGGAAGTGTCGGTCACATGGGCCACCTGTTGCCAGTCGCCCGCGTTCACGCGGACGTACACGTTGTATCCGACGACACCCTCTGAGGCGCTCGGCGTCCATGTGATAAGGAAGGCTCCCGCGCCCAGCGTCCGGGCTGTCACGTCTTGCGGTGGGGCAGGCCCGATGCCGAAAGCAGTGTCTCCCCAGATGTCCACGGTCGTGCCGTCGAAGGAGACTGTCCCCTCGAAAACGAGAGGTGGGAGAAAGTCGAGCGGAAGAGTGATGGCATAAGATAGAGTTTGCGTGCGAACGTTTTGTCCTGACAAGTTCCAGACAATCTTGCCGCCGGCCAGTGTGGCACCGGGTGCGTTCACGTTTGCTGGCGGGATGCCGGGGGGAATGTTCTCAGCGATAATCACGCTTTGCGGCACACTGTCCGGATTGATTTTCAGGACGAGGTCAACCTCAAGGGTGTCGCCCCACTGGTAGCTGTGTTCTTCGTGAAGCCTCCTAACAGCGTATGCGTCGGTCAGGAACACGGAGGGGCCGAGCGAGTAGTAGAGGTCTGTGAAAGGCTGGTCGCCGGCATCGGTGATTCCCATTGCGAAGTAATTGGGTCCGTCCCCTTCCTCGAATTTCGCCGTGATGGAGTTCAAGCCTTTATTAAGGACGAAGTCTTGCTGCCGCTCCGCTCCGCCGTCCGAGCCGTCGCGGGTGACGATCGAGACGCCATTGTTCCACAAACGGACTCCATCGTCGTGGCGGAAATGAAGGCGGGCATCCCGTTGAGTTGGACTCAGGATGTACACGTGGTAAATCTGCTCGAAATTGTCGAGAGGCTCGTTACCGAAGAATCCGTCGTCGCTGTGGACGGGCGCCCAGCGCATCGGGTTACGGGTTACGGTGAGGGCGGTGTCGGCGAAGTCGTACTCCAGTCCCGGATAGGGTCTCTGAGACGCCTGCCCGCCGAAGTCCGCCAAAGGATCGTTGTTGATGTTCAGCGGAGCGAGGATTCTGTCGGTGGGATTGTTCCCCAGATGAAGAAGGTCTTGAAGGTATCCTGTTCCCGGCGAGTCGGAGCCGAGCGGATAAGCGGGCCAGGCGAGGGAGTTCCTCACGGTGACGACTACTTCATCGGTGCTGACGCTGTCGGGCTGTCCGAGTCCATCGTCCACCTGGAGTTGGAATCTCAGCTCTTCCGTATAGGCCCAGATCGTCGGTACGGTGAATGTGCAGACGGGTTTGTCGGCGTCTTTCAGCATGACCGTCTCACCGCCGGATTGCGTCCAGAGATACGTCAAGCTGCCGGGAGTCGTGACAGACGCGCTTCCGTCGAGAGAAACTTCGTTTCCCTCGACGATTTCTTGATCTGGTCCGGCATCGGCGGTTGTGGTGAGGTTACGTATGATAATCGTGACCTCATCGCTCTCCTCGACCAAGCCGTCGTTGGCAGTCAGACTGAAGACGCATTCGGTGTCCGCGTCCACGGCGGGGGCGCCGAATCGGGCGACAGCGGAATTGCCGTCGAGAATGGTCACGGGGCGGCCCCCGAGTTGTTCCCAGCGAAAGCCCGTTACCTCTCCTCGCTTGGAAAACGAGTGGCTTCCGTCAAGGAGCGCCGTTGTTCGCTCGGCCGCTTCAGCATCCAGACCATAGAGTTCGAACCGACCGTATGTTTGAATGCCATAGACCTCCAGCTCTGAAATCGAGGTGAAGGTGGATGCCCCGCCGGGCGTGCCGAAGATTCGCATTCCCTTGCCTCGGACTGGCGAAAAGGAGATGTCATAGCGAGAGAAACACCGCTCGGATAACCGCTTGTCCGTGAAATCGTAATCTGGCCAAATCGTGACATTCGGCGCCTCGATCCAGTTCACGCCGTCCTTTGTGTATTCGACCGTCAGACTCGTGAACCATCCGCCATCCCAGAATTGGTTTCCCGTGTAGTACGCAATGTGGTCGAAGCTCAGCGGTTCCTCCCAGAGGTATCCCCAGAAGTCTTCCTCTTTGAAGAAACCGTCAAAGCTGTCGTTGCTGTCGTCCCAGTCTGCATTGTTCATCCGGGCGATGTCAAAATGCGAGACCTTATAGGTCATGCCCTGAGCCGGAGGAAGCGGCGGGGTGTTTCCCCCCGATGCAGCGGGCAGAGCCAGATTGCGCATGACAATGACCCCGATCATCGAGGAAGGCGGGCTTTCCCCAAATCCGTTTACGGCGGTGATCGTGACGGTGTACCACTTGCCTTCCTCAAGATTCCGAAAGGTGTATTGCATATCATACACTTGAATGTCCCAGCCCCAGGCGGGTTCAATGGTGAGCTCATACATTTCAGCGCCCGGGACGGGGGCCCACATGACGGTGAAGCCGAGGTGGATCGGTAGAACGCGGACCCATTCAAGTCCCGGGGGCGGGCCTGCGGCCTCAATTTCGATGTTCACCACATCGGTCTCCTGCCGGTCGGGGAACTCGACTGTCAATTCGAAGGTCAGGATGGTCCCGATTTGCATCTTAGGGGCGATGAAATGGGAAACGCCGAGAGGAGGGTTCGTGTAATCGAGCGTGACAGAGGGCTGACCCGCCACCTGCCTCCATGTGTATGCGATGGCGCCTTCTCCCGCCGCCGCGCTCAACGTGACAAGGTCGCGGGAGAGGAACCGGTACGTTGGAACCATCTCCATTTCGTGAATGACCACGTTGTCAATGGCGTGAATGTTATGGGCCCCGCTATTTGTTGCCGCTGTGAACCCAAAGTAAGAATCGGCCGCCTCGTAATCGGGAATCTCGAAGTCGAAAACCACGGTCTGAGGGACCGGCGTTTCCGCGGTCGGATTGCCCAGCCAGACGTTCAGGCGGTTTGCCTGGAGCCACAGTTCCACGTGAAACGGGGCGGGATTCCCGGCGCCGTTGACGACGTGCTGCATCTCCGGGACATTGGGATTGACGATAAGGTCCTGTATCCCCTCTGGGGTCACCCGGCTGAAGGCGACGTAATTTCCAGGTTCGCCTTCTCCTCCGCTGAGGGTGTCAAAGCGAAGGGCGTATCCGTCGAGTCCGCCCACGCCGAGAGAAGAGCCTCCTTCACCGAGGAAGTTTTTTTCTTTCACCCAGGCGAAGGTCAGGCCTTCACCACCGGTTCCCGCGCCAATCCAGAAATCGAAGGAAGCGTCAAACCAATGAGTCTGAAACTTCCACGGCCAGAAGATGGAACCAGTCTGGTCATTGACGGCATGGGTGAGGAAGATAGATTGGGACGAGGCGTCCCAGGCGGCGTCGCCGCTAAGAGTCCACCACGCGGGGTCAGGCGCGGTGGTGAACGGCTCGGCGACAGCATTCGCCCCGTGGGCTGCCGTTGGGACGGCTGCCAGCAAAGCGGCCGCCATCACCCAGAGTCCCCATCGGAATCGCATTGCCTTCATCGTTGTCCCCTCCTTTGAAGGTCTCTTGGGAATCTGAAACGCGAGTCCGGTCACTGAAGAGGAAGCGGCTGGCGAGAAACGTGATTCGAGTGCGGAATGTCAGGAAAATGTCGCAATGGGCTGGGATTTCGCCAGCATTGCCCCTCCATGTCAAAAAGCATCAACTCCCGCTTACACGGATGAGTATAACTCATTTTCGGGCTTCACGCCACAACGTTTTTTTTCACTGGGTGGGTAAGGCCGGCACGTGGTATGCGCTTTGAACAAGCGAACCGAGGGCGATAGGGACGAAGAATCCCAACTTCCTAACGGTGCCCTTGATAAATTGATTCTCGGGCTTTGCGCCGCAGAGTCCTTCTCATTGGCCGTCCAAACTCAAAGCCGCCGAACTCTCGCTCATGTAATACAAAAGGCGTCCCAAAGGACGCCTCGATATCTGCAGGCCAGGAAAAGAACAGGAATTCTGGACCGGGACCGTCATCCTACCGCAACAACACTTACGGGGTAACGGGGGTCCCCGCCCGGTTCTGCGGCTCTCCCTGGCCTTTGATGCTATGAGCATTCTCTTCCTTTCAAAGAACTTGTCAAGATGCCAACTGCGGAGTCACTGGGAAATGCTCTTGTCGCTGGCACCGACAGGCATAAGATTCTGAGCTTTCAACCCTCGCGTGCCCTCGCGTGCATCGCACTACCTTGTTTTGCCAAGGGGACTGCCGAACCTCGGCAAATCCGCCCCACCCTTCGGTTCCTTGCATGCGGATCCTGAAGGACTGAGCACTGGGTTCGGCGGCAGGCATTTCTGGTGTAAGCATTTCCCCCGACCGCAACTCCTCTCTTAAAGGCTGCTCTCGGTTCTTCTTCCATCGTCCGCACGCTATCGGGCAAAAGCGAGAGAAAGGCTTCTCAGGGGAGTCGTCGAGAATGATCGCGTTTCTCTAACTTTTGGGACTATCAGCATGAACAGTTCCATTTTCGGAGTCTGTGAGAAGATGGCCGCCGGGGCAAGTACTTCTTGACATGGGCCTGCGTCAGACTATGAACAACGGCGAAGCCGTCATGCGATGCTGCCAGGAGGGGGGACCTGGAGATTGACAACGACCATGCCGACCGAAGCTTGAGGGGGCACTGTGTCGTGCTTTTCATATTGACCCGCCGGAAGGCGACCGGCTATATTCACCTCCCAAAAAACCTTTCCTAATGTTCGCGAAGGCATAGACACAGCTCACGAAAGGTTTACGCATGCGTGGAATTCTTCTTCTTTGCACCTGCATTACGATTCTCGCAACGGGACAGGTGTCGGGAGCAACATGGCACGTGGCGCCTCCGCCATTGGGGAATGATAGCAATCCGGGGACGGAGGGGCTGCCGTTCGCCACCATTCAGCACGGTATTGACGCCTCGTCCGATGGCGACACGGTGACCGTCGCGCAGGGAACGTATCAGGAGAACGTCAAGTTCAAGGGAAAAAACATTTTCCTGACAGGGACCAATCCCCTCGACCCAGACGTCATTGCGAAGACAATAATACAAAGGCGGCAGCTCGGGCCTACGGTTACGTTTTCCGGGACAGAGAAGCCGTCGTGCTCACTATCGGGCTTTACGGTCTGGGACGGTAAGTGGGGAAACGGTGGCGCCATCCGCGGCAACGGCACTCGCGCCACGATCGGGTTGAACATCATCACGGGGGGGACAGCCGATAGTTATGGTGGCGGTCTCTATGGGTGCGACGGACCGATTTATCTCAACGTCATCACCGTCAACTCCTCGGGACTCGGGGGTGGCGGGCTTGCGTTCTGCAACGGACCGATTCAATTCAACGTCATTTCGTTCTGCTGGAGCGACGAAGGCGGCGCGCTGTATGAGTGCCACGGCACTATCCAGAACAACACCGTCACTGATTGTGCCGCCTCGGTTTACGGAGCAGGTTTGTACGACTGCGATGGCGACATCCTCAACAACACCATTACGAAATGTTGCGCCACGCTGAATGGAGGCGGGCTGCATTCGTGCAGCGGCACGCTCCAGAACAACACCTTAACCGCTAACTCAGCGAATGGGGGCGCCCTTGGGGGCGGCGGGCTGTGTGAATGCAACGGCACGATCCAGGGCAACGCTATCACCAAGAATTCAGCGTCGCAGGGCGGTGGACTGTCTTACTGCCACGGCCTCATCCAGAACAACGTGATCGCCGGCAACGTGGCTGGTGGCGGGTTAGTCAGTCAAGGGGGCGGACTGGCTTGGTGCTTCGCCTTAATCCGGAACAACCTGATTGCCAGCAACCAAGTGCAGCAATCGGGCTGCCCTGGCGGGGGCCTGTCCGCGTGCTTCGGCACGATCGAGAACAATACCATCACAGGGAATCGGGTTGGTGGGGATGGCTGGGGAGGCGGGGTATCCAGGTGCGGGACCATACGTAACTGCGTTATCTGGGGGAACTCCGCATCGCAGGAGGCGCAGGTCGACCGGCAAAGCGAGGTTCCCACATATTGCTGCATCCAGGACTGGTGGGAAGGTGGCGAGGGCAACATCGCCCTGAACCCGCGATTGTGCGACCCAGACGGGCCTGATGACGACTTCTTCACCCTCGAGGATAACGACTGCCACCTTGACTGGGATTCGCCCTGCATTGACGCGGGCAAAAACGAACCCTGGATGTGGGGCGGAATTGACCTTGACGGGAACAACCGCGTCTTCTTGGGCGGCAAGTCAGCAACGGTGGACATGGGGGCCTACGAGTATGGTTCCTTCCGATTCACGGTCGTGAATGTCGAACGGACGTCATCGAACCAACTCAAACTGACGTGGACCAGCCGTCCCGGAGACACCTACGTTCTCACGAGTTCGGGAATCCTAAACCGGCCAGACTGGTTTCAAGAGGGCACCGTCCCCTCCCAGGGCGCCACGACATCCTTCTCCGTGAACATGGGGATAGGCTCCAGGAACTTCTACCGCATCGAAATGGCGCATTAAGCGACGGGGGAAAGCGCGGGCGCCGTGGCGACTCGGACCGGCAACATGGCGGCGTCCTTGGGCATCTGGACGACCTTTTCTCATCCCGGGGCTTGGAGAGTGGCGTCGCGCGCCAGAAACGCCAGGTGGGTCGAGTTAAGGAGCGTTTCCGGCCTTTCGTTCAGAGTACACACGATAATTCCCTTTGTGGCCTTTCCGGAACCGCCGCCTCTTTATCCAATGCGTTTCCGGGGGAGTGGCCCCCATCGCGCAACGGAAAAATCTTGTTTTTCAGCCTCGGTCGTGGTAAGTAGCAAATAAGTAGATCAGCGGGCTATGTCATCATTGAAACTCTGTCTCCGGGGTCCATTATGAAATCGCTGATATTTACTGTCGCCGTGGTTTGTCTCTCGGTCTGCCTTTCCATTTCTTCCCCGACTCTGGCCGCGACAAGATATGTCGATGGCTCTGTCTCAGCGTCCGGTGACGGGACATCCTGGCAAACCGCCTTCAAAGCAATTCAGGAAGGGATTGACGCTGCCTCCGATAGCGACACTGTCCTTGTCGCTGAGGGAACCTACATCGAAAACATCCGTTTCAACGGCAAGAACATCATCCTCACCAGCACGAATCCCCTGGACTCAACCATCGTCGCCAACACGATTATCGACGGCAACCAATCGGGCTCCGTGATCACTTTCTCAGGTACTGAAGACGAGACCTGCATCCTCTCCGGCTTTACCATCCGTAACGGAAAGGGCCATCTCGGCGGAGGAATCTGCGGTTGTCCAAGCCAGCAACAGACACACGCGACGATCCGGAACAATGTCGTCAGCGCGAACTCCGCCGAATCCGGGGGCGGGCTTTATGGGTGCGATGGGACAATCCGAAACAACGTGATCGCGCACAACTCAGCAAGCTACGGCGGCGGGATAAGGTATTGTCAACGTGGCGTCATACAGAACAACACGATCGTCGGGAACTCCGCGCTTTACAGCCCCGGTGGGCTTGAATGGTGCCATGGGATCCGAGACTGCATCATCTGGGGCAATGTGGGTCGCGCGGAGCTTGATGTCAACGCTATTCCCAACTACTCCTGCGTCCGGGGATGGACCGGAAAGGGCGAGGGGAACATCTCCCTCGACCCCCACTTTGTGGACCCTGATAACGGCGACTACCATCTGAGAAGCTGGTCACCTTGCATCGATGCGGGGGATCCCAGTTCACCTTTTTCGAACGAGCCCGAGCCAAACGGCGCGCGGGTGGATATGGGAGCCTATGGCAACACGCCAGAGGCGACATCCAAATCCCCTGACGGTGACGGCGATCAACTCCCCGATGATTGGGAAAGAACATTTTTCGGGGACCTCGCCCAAAATGCGGATGGCGACCCGGATGGCGACGGCATCCCAAACATCGGCGAGTACCGAGGCGGCTTCAGTCCAGTTTCCAAACCTTCTACGTGGTACGTGAAAGCAGCAGTCGTTGCCTCCGGGGACGGAAGGTCTTGGGATACAGCCTTTAAAACCGTCCAAGAGGGAATCGACGCTTCCTCCGATGGGGAGATTGTTCTCGTGGCCCAGGGGACGTACGTTGAGAACATCCAGTTCAAGGGGAAGAACATCGTCCTCGCAAGCACCAATCCGCTCAATCCCACCGTCGTCGGCAACACCGTCATTGACGGCAACCAGGCCGCTTCCGTCGTAGCATTCTCCGGAAGTGAGAACGAAACGTGTGTTTTGAAGGGGTTCACCATCCGCAACGGTAAGTCTTCCTTGGGGGGCGGAATCGTGGGGGGCGACTGGGGGGGGCAGACTCACGCCACGATCCGCAACAGCGTCCTAACGAGCAACTCAGCGGCGGACGGGGGAGGGGTGGCTTACTGCGGCGGTCTTATAGAGGCTACCACAGTCACAGACAACTCTGCCACTGGGGCCACGTACGGGCAGCGATTCCGAAGGTTTTGATTTGG
>JAUYEE010000120.1 GCA_030691545.1 bacterium
TGATGGCGATGACCTTCTCTTCTCAAGTCTCCTTGCACTTCAGCGCCTCGTCAATCATCACCTTGATTGCGTGGGCGGTTTCCGGAGCAGGGATCATCCCTTCGGTCCGGGCGAAAATCATTGCGGCCTCAAAGGCCGGGTTCTGGTGAAGACCCACGGCCTCCACAAAACCCTCATTGTAGAGCTTGCAGAGTAGGGGAGCGTCGCCGTGATATCTTAGTCCGCCGGCGTGAATCCCCGCAGGAACGAAGCTGTGCCCCAGGGTGTACATCAGGAGGAGAGGAGTCATCTTCGCGGTGTCGCCGAAGTCGTAGCGATATACCCCCTTGGTCAGCGTTGGACACGCCGTCGGTTCCGCAGCGATGATGCGGGTCTTTTTTCCCTCGACAATCTTGTCGTGCATGAACGGCATCATGAATCCGCCGAAGTTGCTTCCGCCGCCGACGCACCCGATGAGGATGTCGGGATATTCCCCAATCTTCTGGAACTGCTTCTTGGTCTCCAGACCGACGATGGTTTGGTGGAGGAGCACATGGTTCAGGACGCTCCCAAGCGAATACTTCGCGTCGGCATGCGTGGCGGCATCCTCGACAGCTTCGCTAATGGCGATGCCAAGACTACCGAGGGAGTTGGGGTCCTTTTCCCGGATTGAGCGTCCGGAGTTCGTCCTGTCAGTCGGGCTTGGGAAGACCTCCGCGCCCCACGTTTGCATGAGAGACTTCCGGTACGGTTTCTGCTCGTAGCTGACTCTCACCATATAGACGGTGCACTTCAACCCGAAGCGATTCGTCCCGAAAGCCAGCGCGCTTCCCCACTGCCCGGCGCCGGTTTCGGTGCAAAGCCTTTTCACGCCTTCGCGTTTGTTGTAGTAGGCTTGTGGGATGGCGGTGTTCGGCTTGTGGCTTCCGGGCGGGCTGTGGCTCTCGTCCTTGAAATAGAGGCGAGCCGGCGTTCCCAAATACTGCTCTAAGAATCTCGCTCGCACCAGCGGCGTCGGACGATATATGCTGTAAACCTCCAGCACCTCTTCCGGAATGTCAATCCACCGCTGGGTGCTGACTTCCTGCTCGATCAGCGCCATCGGGAAAATCGGCGCGAGGTCTTCCGGTCCCAGGGGCTTGAGCGTCCCCGGATGCAGCGGCGGGCTGAGCGGAGTAGGAAGGTCCGCCGCGATGTTGTACCACTGCTTCGGCATCTCCTGATAACTGAGCATCACTCTTTTTTCTGCCATCGTTTTCCTCTGTCTTTGTAGCGCAGGCATCCCGCCTGCTTTTCCCTACCTGTTGCGCAATCAGAACGAGTAGATGATTTTGAACCAGTAGGCGTTGCCTTCCGGGCGGTTCTCGGTATCCACTTCAAACAGCGCCTTGGCGACGAGGTGGACCTTCTGCGAAGGACTGTACATAAACACGGGTCCTACCGCAAATGCCTCCCCCCGGTCATCCGGAATGTCCGCGCCGTCCAGCTCATCGTCGGCGAGTTGCTTGTAGTAGTAGCCTGCGGCGCCGAGGCGGCAGTTCTTCCCGATGCCATAGTCAACGGCGTAATCGAGATGGAACTCGTCGCCCGGCTCGAGGTCGCTGTGCATTCCCGTAACGGGATTGAAGAACTCATCGTTCTTCGTATTCACGTCGTACATTAGCTTCACGGACCAACTCCATCCCGTCTGGTACATACCGGTGACGGCGAAGACCGGCTCGAAGGTCCAGAAGTTTCTACCGATGAGATTGAGGGGACTGTTCTCGTCGTACTCTCCAACCGGCACGTACACGTCAATCCCCGCCGTCGCGTGATACGTGGGCCCGTGCCACGCGAGGATGAAGGGGTCCACGATCAGGTCGCCGAACCCATTTTCCGAATACCCGAACGGGTCAAGGTCTGCGTCCAGGTAGGGCACAAAGATGTGGGCAAGATAGTTTCCGCCCAGGATTTTCTTGTCGGAGGAGTAAATGAGGCGGAAGACCTCTGCCCACGCCTTGAGGTCAATGTCAATGTCCCCCCCGGAAGTGGTCATCTTGTCGGCATCGTAGTAAAACGCGTAGTTAACAATGTGCCAGCCCGGCGGCGGCGCCATCCCGGAAAAAATATCTTCCGCGCCATTCGGATAGTGCTGTCCGCCCCCTCCAAACGCTGGGAGAACCGCAAGCACCATCGCACCAAAGGTCACCAGAACTACCCCCCTTCCAACTACTTTCATGTCTGCCTCCTTTCTGTTCATTGGGTTGTGAACAAACGCGCCCCCCGCCAATGTTGTTTCCTTTTGCTGCTGCGGCGAAGGCCGCATTGACGCCATAGACGCTGCCAAAACATACGACAGCGCCTCGGCAAAATCAAGGCATTTCTTTTTTTCTATGGACGGCCCTCTTTTGCAGGCCGAAAGTCGCGCCATGTTGGCATTGCATGTCCCACAATCCCGTGAACCAGAACAAATTCCGCTTGAATTGCCGACGGCGGCATGGTATTTTGTCAGCCGCTTAAATCAAACAAGGACTCCGACATAGAGAAGTGAATCGAAAGAGGATTCGATATGGGTAAGGTAACTCTATTAGTTTTGGTGCTGGCTATCGCACTGGGAGTTTACTGGTTCTGGTGGTCCGATCAAGGGGCAAATAAGCCGATCACAGTGGAGGGGACGTTGACCGTGTCCGGCATGCCCAGTTTGCCGGGGAGTCCGGCGGCCAGCGGGCCCCAGAAAATAGACTTCACCCTTCAAACGGTTCCCAACAAGGTTAGAATCTCAGCGCGGATACAGGGCAGAACAATCGCCCAGATTGTCCGTCTGGACAAGAGGGAAACCTATTACGTTGATGAGAAGAGCAAGAAATACGCCGTCGAGGAATTCGACCTTATGGATATGGACCAGACGAAGCTGTACGAGAAGGGGAAAGAAACCTGGCCCAGCGAATTTACAAGAACGCCGGACTGGGAATACGTCGGCAGGGACGAGGACAGGTGGTTCTGCAACAGGCAGACGCTGACAGGTCTGCCGAAGGACATGACCGACGCCGTGAAAGGTGCGGCAGCGGCGGGGCCCGCGGCGGCGATGTTTGAGGCGATGTTCAAGAACGTGAAGATAGAGGTCTGGTTCACTCCCGAAACGCGCGTCGGCAGGCGCCATTTCCGAACCCTGAACAAACTCACCCGAATCAGAGAAGTCGGAAGTAAGGTGAAAGAAGGGGAGAAGCGCCCTCGGTTCGAATACGTGGAACTCGCCTTCTTCCCGATTCCCCTCAGGGCGAATGTCTCTCTGGGTCAGATGAAAATGGAGCTGGAAGTCCGACGGCTTTCGAGGGAGAAAATCGCGAAAGATGCTTTCGAGGTCCCTTCCGGTTTCGTGAAGACGAGCAAGCAAGAGATCGGGGCCGCACTCAAGCCCCCGACATAACGTTGTGGGTTTCGCAAACCACTGTCCCCAAGGCCCGACCTTCCTGTCATACGATAGCCTGGTGACGCTCCGCGCTCTCTGCGTTCTCCCTGGCCGTGCCATCCGGAAATGCTCCGGACACTCGGCTGACCATGACAAACGAGATGTGGCCAGCGCGCGGTCGCGGGCAGGCTGCGCTGAATGCCCCCTCTCTTTACGCGGTCACGAGAGCGGTTTCTTTCCCTGAAAACACGGAGGGAACCTCCGCGCGTCGCGGGGAGGTTCCCTCCTTCCCCCGGGTCAGTCTGGCGGAGACGACCTTCGATTTTCCGCTTTCCTCCATCGTGATGCCGTACAGGATATCCGAAGCCGAAATGGTGCGTTTGTTGTGCGTGATGACGATGAATTGAGAATTCTCCGTGAACTCGCGGAGAACCTCTGCGAACCGCACGATGTTGGAATCGTCGAGCGGCGCATCAATCTCGTCGAGGATGCAGAAGGGGCTGGGTTTCACCTTGAAGATCGCAAAGAGCAGGCTGATGGCCGTCATCGCCCGCTCCCCACCTGACAACAATGAGATGGCCTGAAGTTTCTTCCCCGGCGGCCTGGCAATGATTTCGATCCCGCTTTCGAGCAGGTTCGATTCGTCTATGAGGAACAGGTCCGCTCGCCCCCCGCCAAACAGTCGCTGGAACATCTTCTGGAATTCCTCGCGGACACGCTCGAACGTCTCGCGGAACAGCGTTTTGCTCTCTCGGTCCAGCTTGGCGATGGCCTTCAGAAGAGCATCTTTCGCCTCTATCAGGTCGGATTGCTGCGACACGAGGAAATCGTGTCGCTCCTTCAGGGCCTCATATTCCTCGATGGCGCAGAGGTTCACGGGCCCCAAGGATTGAAGTTTTCTCTTCAAGTCGGCGATTTTCGCCTGCACCTCTTCCCAATCGGTCCCGTCGGGCAAGGGAACGGCCTTCGGGTCGTCGGGACTGAGTCCGTACTCCGTCATCAGGTGCTCATCAACGTTGTTGATGGAGAAGCGGACTTCTGTCAGCGCGATGTTCAGGTCTGCGGTCTCTTTCTCTCGCTCTCTAACGGCTCGGCTCTTTTCCTTGATCTCCCATTCCACCTGACTCAACTCGTCAGCCAGAACCTTCCGCCCCTCGTCGAACTGCTCGATAGACGCGGTCACTTCATCTTTCTGCTTGTTCAGCGAGACCGTCGCAGCGTCGCATTCCTCGATCTGCTTTTCCAGATTGCGAGTGGTGACTTTCCCCTGCTCGATTTGTTGCTGCCGAGCCTCTAACTCCTTCTGCGTCAGGTCCAATTGCCCCCGCATGTATTCCGTGTCGCTCTGCAAATTTGCGATACGCTCGTCAAACGAAAAGCGGACCACGCTAACTTCTGCCGCGTTTTCCTTGTGCGATGCGACTTCCTTCTGCACTCGCTCAAGTTTCGCCCTCGCCCCTGCAATTGCCTTTTCCACCTCCGCCTTTTCCTCGCAGGCCGAACGGAGTTCCTCTGCAAGGGTTTTCCGAAGGCTCTCGAGGCGTTCCTGGTCCGATTCCGTCTGGGTCTGTCTCGCAGTCAGCTCGTGGGCCCTGTTTCTGAGGGAGTCAATTGCGGTTGAGAGGTCGAGCAGACTCCTCTCCGCCTCGACGACGCGGTCCCCGGCGCCGGAAATCGCCGCCATCTGGTCCTCGGACTTCTCCTCCAGGTTTCTCTGGACGGCAAGAAGTTCTCTCTCCTTCTCTCGGAGGTCGCTCAGCCGCTGACGGCAGTCCTGTTCCTCGAGAACAATCGCGGCAATCCGGGACTTGCGGCTGATAAGGCTGGGGGCTGTCGTGGAGGTCTTTCCAGCAGTGATGATGGCGCCCTTCCTGATTCTTTCGCCGGACGTTGTGACGATGGTTAGGTGGGGTTCACTGCCCGCCAACTCGAGCGCTCGATCCAGATTCTCGACAATGACAACATCTCCGAGGAGGTATCGCACAACCGCTTCGTACTCGGGCGCAGTGGAAACCAGTCCCAGTGCTGGCTGATACAGAGAGCTCATTTGGGGAACAGCGTTGCGCTCATTTCGCGGAGCAGCGCTCGCCTCCTGGATCGCCTCCAGAGGAAGAAATGTCGCCCGGCCTCGTGATCGCTGGGCCAGAAATGCAGCCGCTCTGCGGGCGTCGTCAATCGTCTCTGTGACCACCCACTGAAGGCGCGTATCGAGAGCCGCCTCGGCGACGCGTTCTTCTCCGGAGGGCACGTCAATCAAGTCCGCGACTGTTCCGATGACGCCCTTTAGCCGCGAGTCTTCCCTTTTCGACTCCTCGATCACATCTCGGACGCCCGCGTCGTACCCTTCGTACTGCTCCACCGCTTCCGTCAGGAAATGACGTTCTGAGTTCAGCCGCGATAGCGCCCCCTCTACCTCCAGAATCTCCTTCCGCAGGACGGCGAGAGCTTCGTCCGTCTCCTTCATCTCGGCGCGAAGGGCGACAAGCCTTTCTTTTTCCTGCCGAACCTGTTCGGAGAGGGTTTCCTTATCTTTTGAACTGGCTTCGCGAGCTTTCTCTTTCTCCGCCAGGCAACGAAGAATCTCCTTTTTTCCCCGGCGAACCTCCGCGAGGGCACGTTCGTTCTCTGCTGACTTCTCCCCTGTGGAGGTAGCCTTACCGCGAGTCTCGATCTCCCGGCGGATAGCTCCAAGAAGCCGGTTGGAAAGCTCAGACACTTCTGTCTCGCACCGACGAAGCTCCGCGGCGGCCGCGTCGAGAGCAGCCTCCTTTTCCTTAAGTTTGTCCCCGCACTGTGCCCTCTCGCACTTCAGAGCGTCGAGGGAATCCTGGCGTTCGCGAATGGCGGACTCCAGCGATGCGGTCTTCTGGCGCATGGTTTTGATTTCGTGGACCGTGTTATCCTGGAGGGTCTGTGTGTCGGCGATACGCTGCTTGCACAGAGAGATGTTTCCTGCCTCGCGGTCAATGCTTCGCAGGAGGTCCAATTTGCGGGACTGAAGTTCTTCATGCTTCAACGACGAGCTCTGGAGTTCCGCTCGGACCTCGCGCGTGCGGGCCTCTCGTGCCTCGATCTCCTGGGTGAGATGACGAAGAAGGGCTTCGGCTTGCTGGCGTTTCTTCTCCAGCGCCTCCTTCTGCTCGGCGGCGAGCACCCGTTTATGGAGGAGAAAACCTACGTCCAGTGTCTGAAGCTCGTCGGCCACATCCTTATACCGCCGGGCTTTCCCCGCCTGGCGCTGGATGGAAATCATCTGCCTTTTGACCTCGCGAACCAGGTCGCTAAGGCGCAGGAGGTTGTTCTCGGTCGCATCCAGCTTGCGGATGGCTTCCTTCTTATCGGCTTTGTACTTTGTGATGCCCGCGGTTTCGTCGAAGAGAAAGCGCCTGTCTTCGGGCCGGGAACTGAGAATGAGGTCAATGTTTCCCTGCTGGATGTAGGAATAGGCCTTTGTCCCGAGGCCGGTGTCCATGAAGACCTTCTGAATGTCCTTCAGGCGGCAGGGCTGCTTGTTGAAGAAATACTGGCTTTCTCCGGAGCGGAACAGCCGGCGGGAGACAGTTACCTCGTCATCCCGATCCTCGGTCAAGGTCCGGGCATTCCCGAGCGTCAGGGATACCTCTGCCATCCCCATCGCCTCCATCTCGGACGACCCTCCGAAGATCAGGTCCTCCATAAGGCTTCCACGAAGATTCCTGGCGTTTTGCTCCCCCAGGACCCACCTTATGGCGTCCGAAACGTTGCTCTTGCCGCACCCGTTAGGGCCGACAATTGCTGTAATGCCCGGTTCAAAACCGATCACCGTCTTTTCGGCGAACGATTTGAATCCGACCAATTCAAGACATTTGAAGTGCACGCTTTCTCCTTCCTGAGGTTCGAAAGCAGCACTTCACCCTCTGGTCAGCCGCATACTATACCGTAGGACGCCATTCCTGTAAACAAAAAACTCCGGGAATCTGTAAGGCCTCACTTATCAGCGGCAGACCGCCGCCCGGAGCCAAGACGGGAATGAACCGCAGATGCACGCGGATAGACGCAGATGGCGCGCGGGGCCCTCGGGACACCGGGCCTATCATTAGTGTCTTCCCCCGAGAGTGAGGGATTACGCCAATTCCCACATTTCTATTGCCTGGCCGCTTTCGTCTGTGGTACAAGCTGGTAACGCAATTCCTTACTCACTGGAGGTGATATGCTTCGTCGGGTATTGTTGCTTTACTCGCCCGACCATTCGGGCCACAAGATGGCAGCTACGGCATTGGAGGAGGCATTTCGAAGTCGGCATCCGCACGTGCAAGTGCGGGGGATGAACCTGGTCAAATATACGAATCCCCTTCTGGGGGCAGCCGCGACGAGGACTTATCTGGGGTTGATCCAGAACAATCCGTCTGTGTGGCGGCGGCTTTACGACAACCGGTTTTTCAAGGAAAAGACTGAGAAACTCAGGGATGTAATCTACCTGAGCGGCTACCGCCATCTCCGAAGGATCATGGACGAGGAGGAACCGGACGTGGTGGTGTGCACTCAGGCGTTCCCCTGCATCATCGTGGACAAGTACAAGCACCTCACCGGAAGACCATTGCGGCTTGTGGCGGTGGTGACTGATTTTTTTGCGAACCTCTATTGGATGCTGCCAGGAGTGGACCTGTTTTGCGTCGCGGCGGAAGAAGCGAAAGCCGATTTCGTCCGGATGGGCGGCGCCCCGGGATGCATCGAGGTGACCGGCATTCCGATTCGGCCGGAGTTCGGGGAGGTCGCAGCGAGACTCGGTTCGCCGCAAAAGGTCTCCGAGCCGACCGTCCTGGTCATGGGCGGGGTTCGAGGACTCGGCCCCATCCAGGAGGTGGTGGAAAGGCTCTGCGCCCTGAGGCCGGACGTTCGGGTGGTCGCCGTAGCCGGAAGAAACAAGCGGCTCTTGAAGACGCTGGAGAGTGTCCGGGGAAGGCATCCCGACCGGTTCACCGTGTTGACGTACGTGGACAATGTACATGAGTTGATGTCTCAGGCGGACCTGCTGATTTCCAAAGCGGGCGGGATAACCACATCCGAAGCTCTGGCCGTGGGATTGCCGATGGTTCTTGTCTCCCCAATCCCCGGTCATGAGACGCGAAACGCGAAGCTGCTGTCGGAAAAGGGGGTGGCGGTTCTGGCGAACGGAGCGGAGGACGCGGGACGGATAGCGTCGCGTCTCCTCGGACAGCCCACCGAACTGAATCGCATGAAAGAGCGGATGTCGAGCCTGAGCCGTCCGGACTCCTCGTTCCGCATCGTCGAAAAGATTGTCTCCCTGTGGGGACAATGAGGTTTATCCTCGCGCGACTTTTTGTGTTTTTGTGTCTTGGCGCAGGTCGCCACTACTCCTGCCGTAATGATAGCGCCCCCGACCGACGATTTTGTGCGGTTGTGTCTTTACGGGGAAAAGCAGGCGGGACGCCTGCGCTACAAAGGCACGAAGACACCCCTGGCCGCTCGGGAGGACGCCGCGGGCAAGCGCGCACGGTCAAGAGCGCCCCGCTGCGGCGGGGCTGCGCGCGCACGCGGGCAGGCAATGAGGGCAGATGAGAGTTTGCGCACTGATTCCCGTTTATAATGAGGCGTCGCACATCCGTGAAGTTGTGAAGGGCTGCCTCAAGCACGTGGAAGCTGTTTTCGTCGTGGATGACGGTTCAGCGGATGGAAGCGCGCAATTGGCCCGCGCCGCGGGCGCCACCGTGGTGAGGCACCCGAAGAATCTCGGCAAAGGCGTCGCTCTCAAGACGGGTTTTCGTGAAGTCCTCCGGGAGCCTACGTGGGACGCGGTGATTGTTCTGGATGGCGACGGTCAGCACAACTGGGACGAAATCCCGAAATTCCTTTCGACGATGAAAGGGGGCGCCTGCGACATCGTCGTCGGGAACCGGATGAAGAACGTTCGCTCGATGCCGCTGGAGCGGACGACGACCAACTGGCTGTCGTCTCGGATACTTACCGCCCTGACCGGGCAGAAAATCAGAGATAGCCAATGCGGCTTTCGGCTCGTAAAAACACATGTTCTCAGAGGACTTGTCTTGAGAACGAGAAAGTACGACACTGAATCCGAAATGCTGGTAGAAGCTGCACGAAAAGGGTTTCGCATCGGGAACGTTCCGATTCAGACAATTTATGCGGGGCAACAGAGCAAGATCCGGCCCGTTCTGGACACTCTGCGCTTCGTCCGGCTGGCCATTGGGTTTCTCTTTCGGGGCAAAGGAATAAGGCCGGTGGGGAGCGGTCGGAAAGGGGGGAACGCGCATGCTCGCCCCTAAGGAGGACCGTTTCGCTCGCCAGAGAGAGGCGATGGTGAAAGAGCAGATCGCCAGCAAGGGAATCCGGGACCCTCGCGTCCTGGACGCGGTGCGTCGGGTGCCTCGGGAGAAGTTCGTGCCATCGAGCGAACTCCCTGAAGCATACGCTGACACGCCCCTTCCCATTGACTGCGGGCAGACAGTTTCTCAGCCGTACATGGTCGCGTTGATGACCGAATGTCTCGAGCTTCAAGGCCACGAAAGGGCCCTTGAAATCGGAACCGGTTCCGGCTATCAAACAGCCATTTTGTGCCTCCTGTGCGACTCGGTTTACTCAGTTGAGAAGCACCCGGAGCTCAGCGACAAAGCCTCGCTTGTCCTGCAAGAGGTCGGGTGTACGAACTTCCGGCTAACGGTCGGCGACGGGACCAAGGGTTGGCCGGAGTACGCCCCGTACGATGCCATCATCGTCACGGCGGGGGCGCCGGATGTTCCTGCGCCATTGATGGAGCAGTTGGCCATCGGAGGCCGCCTGGTCATCCCGGTCGGAGACGCGTATTCCCAGGTTCTCAAGAAAATCGTGAGAACGCAGGAAGGGTATGAGAGCCACAATGTCTGCGGGTGCCGGTTTGTCCCGCTCGTGGGGGAATACGGATGGACCGAGTGAGGGCACTCCGGCCTCCGGCAAAGCTGGGCATCCGCCGAGAGAAAAGCCCGGCTCGCAGCGGGATGGGTAACCCTCCACACGAAAGGAACACATGGGTTTTCTGAATGGTCTGGTGGACTGGGTCAAGCGCGTCCTTTCACCGGAGTACTCCTCCTACTGGATAATCGTGCTGTCGGCGGTTGCTTTTGTTGAGTCGTCCATCTTTCCCACTCAACTTCTCTTCATGATGCCGCCGGATGTGCCGCTAATTATCTTCGCCCTCGCGAAGCCGGAATGGGCGCTTCTGTTTGGACTGATCTGCACCGCGGCTTCGGTACTGGGGGCGACGCTCGCTTTCTTCGTGGGGAAAAGGGTGGGACGGGCAATCTTGAAGAAATTCATCTCCGAGGAGAGAATTGGAGTCGTTGACAAGCTGTTTGCGAAATACGGCGTGGCGGCGGTGGGAATTGCGGGCTTCACGCCGGTGCCTTACGTCGCGTTCACCTGGTCGGCGGGCGCCTTTAAGCTCGACTTTCTGCCCTTTCTTCTGATATCATTGTTGAGTCGAGGGGCGAGGTTCTTTGCGGAGGCGGTCCTCTGCAAAATCTGGGGAGAGGAATTCAAGGCGTTTTTCAAGGAGTATTTCAACTGGGTGACGATCGTCGTAGCGGTCGTCGTGGTGGCAGCGGTTGTCGTGGTCCAGCATTTCGTCCGACGGCGGAAAAAGAGAGTGCGGCAAGGCTAACGAAATTGTTGCCAGGAACGGCGCCTTGTGGTAAAAACAAGATAGCGGCGCCCGAAGAAAGTGTCGGGCACGCGGACGTGGAAAACGTCGGAAGGTTTCTTCATCGGGGTGTAGCTCAGTGGTGTAGAGCACTGCCTTCGGGAGGCAGGGGTCGCTGGTTCAAGTCCAGTCACCCCGATTTTTGCCCTGCCTGGTGGGGCAAAGACGGAGCAAGGAAGGCAAAGATGGATCCGCTTTTGGAGCGTATTTCTATTGACCCCAAGGTTTGCTTTGGCAAACCCTGCATTCGAAGGACCCGAGTCTGGGTGTCGCTGCTCCTTGACTTCCTAGCCAGTGGCATGAGCATCGAGGAGATTCTCGAAGAATACCCTCAACTCAAGGAGGAGGATGTCCGTGCCGCCATTGCCTACGGTGCCGAGATGTCCCGAGAACGGTATGTTGAAATCCGGCCCGAGGCAACAGGATGACGTTCAAACTTGATGAGAACCTTGGGGCCCGGACTCAGCAACTTTTTCTGGCTGCGGGACACGAGGTCCAAACAGTCCGTGACCAAGGGCTGGGCGGGTGTTCGGACGAGCATCTGTATGAAGTTTGTCGTGCCGAACAGCGCTGCTTGGTGACACTGGACCTAGATTTTGCAGACATAACACGGTTTCCACCGACTCAATCGAAGGGTATTGTTGTCATTCGTGTCCCTCGAAATCCAAATTTTGCCTTATTGGAACAACTAGTTCGTCAGTTTCTTCAGGCGATCTCTCAGATGTCGGTAGAGAAGAAGCTCTGGGTTGTCGAAGCAGGACGGATTCGAATACACCAACTCGAAGTGGACGAAGAAGCGTGACAGTTTCTGGGCGCGAAGTGCCAACGGCGGTCAACGCGCTGCAACGGAGTTCTCTACGCTCCGTCCAACAACGTTTCCATTGGGCGCTTCTGTAACGTGTCGCAAGAGGTCGTCGCAAGAGGTCTTTGGCACGGATTGAGGAATGAAGCGTGTTCACATATTCTTTTCAGGGTACGTTCAGGGGGTGGGATTTCGGTACACGGCTCGCAGGGTTGCGCAGACCCTGGGGGCTGTCGGCTGGGTGAAGAACTGTTACGACGGGCGAGTGGAGTTGGTGGCTGAGGGAGAGGAGCCAATGCTCCAGCAATTGCTCACCGACCTCGACCGTGCCTTCGAAGGCTATATCACCAACTCGGATGTGACCTGGGAAGAAGGGACGGGCGAGTTCTCTTCTTTTACGATACGATTCTGAGATGAAGAATATCTGGCATCTGGCAGTTGTCTCCTACAAAGATTCCATCCGCAAGCGAATCCTCTGGGTTTTCCTCATCTTCTCTCTCATCTTGATCGTCTTCGCTGTAGCCTTGGAGGTCATGTCGCTCGAGAGAAGCAGCGTTTTCGACAAAACGGCGGGTCTGGAGGCGACTGGAGCCGAGGCGACCGAGGAGAAGATGGCCAAGGACATGGGGATCGCCAGCATCGCCATTTTCGCGGTGCTCATCCTTCTGTTCACGGCGTCCAGCCAGATTCCGGAGGAAGTCGAGGGGCGGACCCTCTACACGCTTCTGACGTTTCCGATCCGGCGGCGGTATTACGTTTTGGGGAAGTTCCTCGGACAGCTCTTAGTGGTTCTGACCATCGTGCCCGCGATGGCCGTGATCCTTTACGTTGCCCTATTCCTCAAGTACGGAACACTTGACGCGGTCATGTTAAAGGGCATTTACGCCCTTGTGCTCCAGTTGGCGGTTCTGGCGTCCGTGTCGGTGATGGTCTCGACGTTTGCGCCCGTGAACTTCAACATCATATTCTGCTTTATCCTTTTCCTCGCGGGCCATACGACGGGATACATCGGCACGGCCGCCCGCGAGACCAGCGTCTTGCCCGCGAGATGGGGGCTGACCCTTCTTTATACGGTGATTCCGAACTTCGAATACTTCAACCTCTCGAGTGAGCTGGCGCTGAAAACCAACGTTTCTTTTCCGTACCTGCTATCGGTGAGCCTCTATGCCCTGGTGTACATCGCGAGCATGCTTACGATAGCGGCCGCAGTGTTCCGAGACAGACAGGTGTAAGCCGGATGGCCGCGAGCTGCGGCTTGTACGCGAGAAAGACAAAGGGCGTGTGAAATATGAGCCGAAATGTCGTCGTTAGGACCATTGACCTGACTAAAGTGTACAGAACCTTCTGGGGCAAGACCCATGTTCGCGCCCTCGACAAGGTCAACCTCGAAGTGTACGAGGGGGAGATTTTCGCCCTGTTGGGGCCGAACGGCTCGGGGAAAACCACCACCATGAAGCTCCTGTTAGGCATCATGTTCCCCACAAAAGGGAAGGTCGAGGTCTTCGGCAAATCCCCCCGGGACGTGGAAATCAAGAAGGATATCGGCTTCATGCCGGAAGAGTCGTATCTTTACCGCTTCCTGAATGCCGACGAGACGCTCACCTTCTACGCGAACTTGATGGGGCTGGACAGGACAGAGAGGAAGAGAAGGATTGACGAAGTGCTGGAGACGGTCGGCCTGACCGAAGCCCGTAGGCGGCGTACCCGCGAATACTCGAAGGGCATGTCCCGAAGAATCGGAATGGCGCAAGTTCTCCTCAAGGACCCCAAACTGGTCATTCTGGATGAACCCACAATCGGCCTCGACCCGATGGGCGCCCGAGAGATCAAGGATGTTACCCTCGAGCTGAAAAGGAGGGGAAAGACAGTGATTCTTTCTTCGCACCTTCTCGCGGACGTTCAGGACATCTGCGATCGAATTGCCATATTGCACCGCGGGAACCTCGTCACAACCGACAGCGTCGAAAACCTCCTCACCATAGAAGACACCTGGGAAATCGTCGTCCGGAATCTCCGGGAGGACACCCGCCGGAGAGTCGAGCAGGTCATCAGGGAAGGCGGAGGGGAGCTGCAAAGTATCGGACATCCACGGGAGTCCCTGGAGTCGCTGTTCCTGAAGACGATCAAGGAGAAAGACATCCGAGGGTGAAGGCACTGTTCGCGTTCTTCAAGACGAATTGGGCATACTTCCAGATGGTTTTGGGGGCGGTCTCTCTTGCCCTGCTTACCGCTGGGGCACTCTCAAGAAAAGTGTTGGCCATAACCCTCAACACCATGCGCGAGGAACTGCGCAAGAAAATCCTGTATTTCCTTGTTGTCTTTGCGGTTATTTTCATCGCTTCTTCAGGGGCAGCGGCGAAGGTTCAGCCGGGAAGAGAAGGCGAAGCCGTCGCCCAAGCTGCCCTGTTCGTCGTCGGGCTTTTCGGCATGCTTGTTACCATCTTCTCTGCGACGACCGTGCTTTTCTCCGAAATCCGCAGCCGAACGATCTTCGTTCTGTTCTCCCATCCGGTCTGGAGCTTCCACATCATCCTCGGGAAGTTCCTGGGCGTGACGGCTGTGGTGTTCATCTCGGTGTTTCTGATGGGCGCCGTGCTGGTCGGTTATCTCGCATTCACGCCGTGGCTGGCTCTCGTCGGGACACTCGTCCCGGCCATGGCGTTGATTTTCTTTCAGCTTATGCTCCTGACGGCGATGTGTGTCCTCGGGTCCACATTTCTTTCCCGAATCACCAACATCCTCTTGTCCATGGTGTTGTTTTTTGTCGGGAGCGGGCACTCATTCTTCAAGGGTGTGACCGACCTGATGAAGGTTGCGGTCGTGAAGTACTATATTCAGGTGTTTCTCTTCCTTCTGCCAGACTTTGAGAAGTTCGCGGTTCGCAGCAAGATGTTCGACCCCGATTTTGCGTTCGATGCCACGTACGTATTGTCCGCTATGGGCGACGCCGTGTTTCGGGCGGCA
>JAUYEE010000183.1 GCA_030691545.1 bacterium
GTTGGCATAAATTCGTTGGGCGCCCTCTTGGGATGGACCAATTTTAACGGCCACCTTTTCGTTGGAACTGACTGGATTCTGAGACATTGACGCTCACTCCACCTTGACCTTCTCCGCATATTAAACGCCGGCGAGCCACTGTCAAGCATCTTTTTTCACCTTTTTTAACGCTGAAACCTCCTTCTTGGTTTCCCCCGAACCAACCGGATAATTCCGGAAAGAAATGCGTTAAACGCGCCCCTCACTCCCGCTACCCTGCTCCGCAATCCGGAATCTGAAATCCAAAATCTAAAATGCCTCTTGCGTTGCGTAGCAGGTTTGAGGGGCGCGCCGCGGTCCGGAAGCGGCGGTCCCGGCGCCTCGGGACCGATGCCCGTCCTATCCCCGTCGCGCATAGAATGTCACAATCCCCACCGAACACGCGAGGGCCCCGGAGGCAAAAACCACACGACTGAGAGTCCAATCCGACCCCAGTCCGCTGACAGACCAAAACGGTCCTGCAAGGATCACCAGAATCGCGGACCCGATTGCGGAGCCGAGCACGGCCCTCCCGCCCTGGCTGAGCCTCTCAGTGAACGTATGAGACGGACCGTCGCTGTATTGTCTTTTCCTGGTCTTCATCGTTTTCACGAACGGGGAAATGGCGTAGCAGGAGAATAGCAGTGGACAGGAGATGGCAGACGGGCCGGATGCCGGTATGCTGACTACTGTACTCTGCCTGCCGGAACGCCCAAAGCTGGGTATGCCCCGAAGGGGCTCAGTTTCTCCCCACGACGATACTCACCGTTGTCGCCTGAGTAGATTCGGCCTCGCGCCTTTCCCTTAAGCTCCGGCGGAGTTTCTCCATGTTTTGGACCAGTACGCGGATGTGCGGGTGGCAGGGGCCGAGCCTCTTCTCCACCACCGCCAGCGCATGACAGCAAAGAAGGGTCGCCGCGGCATGCTTCCCCTGTGCGTGGTACACAGCCGCCAGGTTGTTCATGGACACGGCAAGACCGGGGTCCTCCGTACCAAGAATTCGCTCCTTCAACAAAAGGGCTCGCTTACCGAGCCGCTCAGCCTCCTGGTTTCTCTCCTGCTTCAGGAGAATCCCGGCGAGGTTCGTGAGCGAGCGCGCGACGTCCGGGTGCTCGGGCCCCAGCGCGCTCTCCCGAATCCGCAGCGCGCGGAGGCTGCACGCTTCCGCTTCCGCATACCGTTTCTGGCAATAGTAGAGCGCCCCTAAATTACTCAAGGAGTTCGCCACGCGGATGTTCTCTCTCCCATAAGCCTTCTCTTTGATTGCCAGGGCCCGCTCGTAAAGTGGTTCCGCTTCCTGGTGGTTTCCCTGCTCCCTGTAGCACTCCGCCAGGTTGTTCAAGGACACTGCCACACGCGGATGTTCCACTCCAAAGCACTTCTCCGCCACTGCGAGCGCCTCTTCGGCGATGTGCGCTGACTCCGCGTAACGCCCTTCGCGGTGCAGCGCGATTGCCCGCTTTGTCAGTTCCCTCCAGTGGGTTTCATCATTCATGGGCGTCAGTTCCTTTCTTCGGTAAGAAGACGTAATAGAATATTTTTCGGCGAACTCCTTCAACACGATGGGCCCGCCGAACGGTCGTATCATTCAGTCGGCTAACCCCGCCCAAGCGGGGTCGCCCCGAATGCCGCTGCAAGACGCGGAATGCCTTCTTTATCGCCCTTGTCCCCCTCCGCGCACTGTTTTGTACGCCACTTTGCCAGGCGTCGGTGCGATTCCGATGAAGGATCGCAGTCGCGCGGGCGCGGTAGAGTGCTTTCCTTTGCCCTTTCGCTGACGCTTGTAGCACGCCGGCCGAGAGGCAAAGTTCCTCAAGCTTCTCCGGGGCTTGAGAGTGCCGATGGCAGCGGGAGCAAGATTGGTGCCACGCGGCTGTCAAACGCGGTGCTTGCCTCGCCGCGTTCGCATTTGATCGTATGAGTCGCCGTCTTGACTCTCGGAAGGCGATGTTGCTATCGTATGGTCAAAGCTGCATTGAATCCATGACACTCAGGAGGGGCTGGAACATGAAAGGTCGAATTCACATCTCTTGCGGAAGGTTTCTTGTGGGTGTTGCCATGCTAACTGGCTCGAGGGCAGTGGCGGGAGAACCGCTGAAGCTGCATCCGGAAAACCCGCACTACCTTCTCTTTCTCGGCAAGCCGACGGTGCTTATCACTTCCGGCGAGCATTACGGAGCAGTGCTGAACCTCGACTTCGATTACGTCGCGTATTTCGAGGAGCTGCGAGAGAAAGGACTCAACCACACGCGGACGTTCTCCGGCGTGTACCGCGAAGTGCTGGGGTCCTTCGGCATCACCGACAACACACTCGCCCCAAAACCAAACCGCTACATCTGCCCCTGGGCACGCAGCGACACGCCCGGCTATTTTGACGGCGGGAACAAGTTCGACCTGACGAAATGGGACGAGGACTACTTCCGGCGGCTGAAGGACTTCATGACGGAGGCGTCGAAGCGCGGCATCGTCGTCGAGATGAATCTCTTTTGCCCCATGTACGCCGACGAGATGTGGCAAGCGTGCCCCATGAACGCACCCAACAACATCAACGGCATCGGCAACTGCCCCCGGACGGAGGTTTACACGCTCAAACATAAAGACCTCCTCGCTGTCCACGAGGCGGTGACTCGCAAAATCGTCGAGCAGTTGAAGGATTTTGACAATCTGTACTACGAGGTCTGCAACGAAGCCTATTTCGGCGGTGTGACCATGGAGTGGCAGGATTTCATCATCGCCACAATTGTGGACGCGGAGAAGTCGTCTCCCTCGAAACACCTGATCTCTCTGAACATCGCCAACGGCAGGGCGAAGGTCGAGAATCCAAATCCCGCTGTTTCCATCTTCAACTTCCACTATTGCGTCCCGCCAGACACCGTCGCCATGAACTATCACCTCAACAAAGTCATTGGCGAGAATGAGACGGGTTTCCGGGGGAACAAGGATGTCACGTACCGCACGGAGGGATGGGACTTCATCATCGCGGGAGGCGCCCTCTACAACAACCTCGACTATTCGTTCACTCCGCAACATCCTCGCGGGACATTCCTCGATTACAAATCGCCCGGCGGCGGAAGTCCTGCTTTGCGGAAGCAGCTCAGGATTCTCAAGGACTTCATCGAGGGCTTTGACTTCATTCGCATGGCGCCGGACAACGGCGTGATTAAGAGCGGCGTCCCAGCGGGGATGCAGGCACGGGCACTTGCCGAGAAGGGGAAGGCGTACGCCATCTACATCCACCGCCCCAGCGGGAGAAGCGATTACTCCGTGAGATGGACGGGGCAGGTGATTCCGAAGTACTCCGAGACGTACACTTTCCATACAGTGTCGAACGACGGCGTCAGGCTCTGGGTGGACGGAAAGCTCGTGATTGACAACTGGACAGACCACAGCGTGACAGAAGACGAGGGCAAAATCCAGCTCGACGCCGGCCGGAAGGTGAACATCAAGATTGAGTTCTATCAGGGTGGTGGAGGCGCGGTGGCGAAACTATCCTGGTCGAGCCCGAGCCAGAAGAAGGAGATTGTCCCGGAGGATTGCTTTTTGCTTCCCGACGGCACCGGGAAAGGCCTCAAGGGCGAGTATTTCGAGGGGAAAGACCTCGGAAAGCTCGTGATGACGCGAACGGACGCCACGGTCAATTTCGATTGGTCCCAGCGAAGCCCGTTCGATGTCGAGAGCACGCAGCCAGGGGTGGCCCTCGTCCTCGACCTCCCCGCCGGGCGCTATAGGGCGGAATGGGTTAACACGCTGACGGGGAAGGTTGACAAGAGCGAGGTCTTCGAGCATAGCGGCGGGAATAACACCATCATTTCTCCATTTTTCCCCGAAGACATCGCCCTGCAAGTGAAGCGCACAGGCAAGTAGTTTATGGATAAGCCAGATGGGACAATCTCCGTAATTGTCTCGGCGTATGAGCGACCGAAACATCTATGGTTGAACCTTCTCGGGCTGAGCCAGCAGACAGTCTGCCCGGGCGAGATTATCGTTGCCGACGACGGCTCCGGGGAAGAAGTGCGCTCCGTCGCTAAGAGGTTTGCTTCAGAATCAAAAACGCGCGTTGTCCATGTCTGGCAGCCACATGAGGACTACCGCCTCGCTCGGTCTCGCAACAACGGCATCCGGGCAGCGACGGGCGAGTATCTTGTTTTCATTGACCAGGATTGTATCGCAAGCCCGGATTTTGTTGCCGCGCATGTTACCGGACGGCGACTGGGCGTTTTTCGGGCAGGATGGTGCGTGTTCTTAGACGAGGAAAGGTCGGCGAGGCTGACGGAAGAGGCTATCCGCAATGGTCAATTCGAGGGTCTTGCGACTGCGGACGAGACGAAGGCACTGCGGAAGATGCAGAGAAAAGACAACTTCTACGCCTTTTTCCGGAGGCGCCTGTGGCCCATCAAATTCAAGCCGAAGCTCCGCGGGGGGAACTTCTCTATCCACAAAGCCGACCTCGAGAAAGTGAATGGCTTCGACGAGAACTTCGTCGGCTGGGGACAGGAGGACGATGACCTCGGCAGAAGGCTGTATCTCGCAGGGATAATCGGCGGAAGCGTCGTCGCCTCGGCAATCACGTTCCATTTACACCATCCGCCTCCTGCGGGCGCCACCCCTCGCTGGCGAGATGGTCGGAACGTCGAGTACTTCCTGAGAAGGGGCGTGCGGCCCTTCGCCGAGAAGGGATTGAAGAAGGAGAGCGGCGGTCAGCCCGAAGACGTTGTCGTCCGCATTTACAGATAAGAGGAACCCCTGGCCGTTCCCGCCGATGCCGCTCAGCCGCGCGCACCTTGCCCTCAACCGAGCCCGCGCCTGCACGCGCACGCGGGCAGTCGCAGATGCACGCAGATGGACGCAGATTCTTGCTGCTCACCGCAGAGGGCGCGGAGAGCGCGGAGAAATCTGACTTTCCCGGCGGCTTCGCCGCTATTCTTTGCTTCCTCTGCGTCCTCTGCGCTCTCCGCGGTGAAAGAATCGCTCCTTGTAGCGCAGGCTTCCAGCCTGCAACCAGCTTGATCGGCCTTCATCTGCGGTTAGCCCCGTCAGGGCGCCGGTCATTGCCACGAGAAGCCAGGATAGCGACCTCAGAAAGCCATCGGGGACCTCCGCCAGGCAATAAACGGAAATGCCGATCAACGACACGAACAGCGCCGCGCACAACGTTCCGTAAGGATTCCGATTCAGGGCATACCCTCTCAGAAGGCGATAGGCGACCGTTCCCCACAACCACATCATCGCGGCAAGCCCGACAATCCCGGTCTCAAAAGCGGTCTGCAAAATCAGGCTGTGGGCGTGTTGGTAGGGAATCACCGAACCCGGAAAACTTCTGTGATAGACCGTCTGATAGTTACTTTTGCCGTACCCGTAGCCAAAGACGGGCCTCTTGGCGATAAGCGTCCGAAGATTTCGCCAGTTCTCGTCCCGGAAGGTCAGGGAGCGGAACGTCTCGTCCATGAACCTGGGGTTCAGAGCTCTGAGGTTCAGAAACACTGCCACGAGAACACACCCCACCGCGAAGATCGCGATGAGCTTGCGCTTCCTGGGTCGGGTAAGCAGCGCCGCTGACAGCACCACGAACACCAGGGCGAGCTGCGCTGTCCTCGACGCCAGGATGTAGATTAGAAGCAGCCCCAGCACGAGAAAACACACCTGCATTGCTCGGAGCCAAAAGTTCCGCGAGTGAGCAAACAGAAAGGCTGACAAGGGGAACAGGAGAACGAGGATGGCGGAAGCGGTGTTCGGGTGACCGTAATAGGGGCCGTCAACCCACCTTTCACCCCACTGCCATAGCCTGCCTAAGCCGCTGAGATATGTGATTACATCGCAAATGCAGACGACCAGCACCGAGCCAATCAGCAATTGCAGAAAGCCGAAGAGGAAAGCCCGGTTCTTGAACAAATGCCACCCCGCAAAGACCATTGCCAGAACAACCATGAATTTAGACGCGTCTTTCACGCTCCAATGGCGGTGGGCAGAATAGACAACGGAAGCCAATACGACCACGACGTACGCAAGCAGGGCGAGAGACAGCAAATCCGGCTTTCTTGCCAACAGTGTCTTGCGCTCTCTGAACAGCAGATAGAAGAACGCCCCCCAGACCAACACATCCCTCACCGCCGATGACGGGTGAAAGACCACCGTCAGCGTCAAGGCGCCCAGGAGCACCGCCTTCACCAGCCAGAGGTTTCTCTCACGTGGCGTCATCTCCTGCCAGCTTTTCCTGCCACCGAGCAAGCCGCTTGTCGGACGGTCACCTTCCGTTTCTTCGCCGGCGTCCAAGTCCGGCAGCCACGCGTCCGCAATCGGCAGCCCGCGGCGTCTTCTGCGGTGGGACTGAGAATCGTCGCTTGCGGAAATGTTCGTCATATTCGCTCTGCATGCACTTCAGGAATCTGACTTCTACTCACTGCGCCATCTTAGACCATTTTCGCCCACACGGCACACGGAAACTTCCTTTAATTCGTCTCGCCGAGAGCACGCCCCACCCGGCAGCTCCAAGTTCCCAGCCACAAAAAAACGCTACGGGCATACCGCGGAAGGTTTCGAGATCCGATGAGGCGCCATCGCTCACTGCATTCTCCCGAAACCACGAAGATTCTTGCTCGCTGCAAAAAGTGCCTTGACGAATCCATTTTCATGTGCGAAATTATTACAGGGTTTTTCGACAGAGGGGGCGGGATTTCTGTCGGTCATGATGGGCGAATCTGATCGAGCCAGAGTCCCGTTATCCTTCCTTTATAAGTACTTGCCCGTCGCACGATTCTGCCCTTCCTCTTGGAAAAAGCCCTCACGCGGGAACCAAAAGGCTCAATTCACGGAGGATCGCCATGAAAACACAAGCTCTCCTTTTCGGGGTACTGCTCACCCTCTCCACGTTTCTATCCCCACCCTCCGGGCATGCAACAACCGCTGTTCCGGGCGAGGACCAATGGGCGTATTGCGGCGACATGGTGACGTTGGACGGCACCCAGTCTGTGCAGGCCGAGACGTTCCACTGGGAGCAAATCATCACGGGCGACGAGCCGTCGGTGACCTTGAGTAATCCGGACCCTCCTAACGGTGTCACCACCTTCACCCCGCCGCCGCGAGAGATTGGCTACGTGCTCTCTTTCCGACTCACCGTCACCGGCCCCGGCGGCGCGGACAGCGCGGATACCCGCGTAAACGCCCGAGCCAACAATCCGCCGCGACTCGCCCCTCAGAACGTCCGAGTCCTTCCTTTGGACCTTGGCCCCATGGGCCTCGGGTGGAGGGTTGAATGGGACCCCGTTTTCGATGCGGAGGAATACGATATTGCGCTGAAGTTCCTTACGGAGCACATCTGGCTCGAGACCATCTCTAGGACATCGTATGACCTGAAAGGTCTCACTGAGGGCCAGACACGAACCATCGGCATCCGGGGTCGCAACAAGTTTGGCGCGTCCGACGATCCGGCTGCAATTGCAGACGTCAGCGTGACCGGCATTCGCAATCTGGCCATCCCGGTGTCTCTGGGAGGGAAAACGCCTCCACTTCCTCCAGTTCAGGGCCAAACGTACCTCGTTTCCCACTATGACATTGCTGGGATGAACAACAGGGCTTACGACGACCACAACGATAGCTGGAACGGGTCATTCAAGGACGAAGACTTCTGGGGTTATCTCTGGCCTGAACCGCTTTTCTTCGATCACATCGTCTATTTCACCGGGAACATGTTTCAAGACGGCGGGTGGTTTACGAGCCTGAAGGTTCAATACACGACGGATGGCGTCACCTGGAACGATGCCCGGATTCTGGAGATTTATCCCGAGTATGACTTCACCGATAGTCGGGCAGGGAAACAGCCCTTCACCCGATACGACATCTTCATCCGAACGGTGAGAGGGAAGGGGATCAGAATCTACGGCCCCCCCGGCGGCACGGCAACGTTCACTTCCATCGGGGAGCTGGAAGTATTTGGTGATCAGGTTCCGCTGGGCCCTGTCATCAACGCTATCGGCCGGGACGCGGAGTTCGAGGAGGGGAGCACCGCCACTCTCGACGGGAGTCAATCCTCCTCCACGGCTGGCCCAATTGTCGAGTACGAGTGGGAGCAGGTCAGTGGTCCTCCCGTCACGATCCAGAATGCGAATGCCGTGATCGCCACCTTCGAGGCGCCCGCAGTGGATCAAGACGAGGTGCTCGTGTTCAGTCTCACAGTCAGCGACGCGTCGAACGAAGATGTGGATAATGACGTGCGGATCACAGTAAGGGATGCCGAGGTACCTGAGACCAAGGCCGACGCAGGGCCGGATCAAGTCGTCTTTGAGGGAAACCTGGTCACTCTGGACGGATCTGCCTCCACTTCCGCTTCTGGCAGCCTCACCTACCTCTGGACACAGACCGGGGGAACGGATGTGGGCGCCACAGGAAGCACCACGGCCGTCGCGACCTTCACCGCGCCGATTGTGGGAGTCACGACAGAGGAATTAACCTTCCGGCTTCAAGTGGACGACGGCCTGGGACTGCCCGATAGCGTCAGCACCGACGAGGTGGTTGTCGAGGTAAGGAAGTCTGCAGGGGCCCCACCGACCGCGGTCCCGGGCGAAGACCAGTGGGTGTATTGCGGCGACATGGTGGCGCTGGACGGCACCCAATCTGTGCAAGCCGAGACGTTCCACTGGGAGCAAATAATCACGGGCGGCGAGCCGTCAGTAACCTTGACCAATCCTGATCCGGCCAACGGGGTCACGACTTTCACCCCGCCGCCGCGGGAGATTGGCTACGTGCTCACCTTCCGCCTGACTGTCACCGGCCCCGGGGGCGCGGACAGCGCGGATACCCATGTAAACGCCCGAGCCAACAATCCGCCCAGAGTCGCCCCGCAAAACGTCCGAGTCCTTCCTTTGGACCTGGGACCTCAGGGCCTGGGATTCAGGCTCGTCTGGGCCCCCCTGTTCGATGCGGAGGAATACGATATCGGGTTGGAGTTTGGTGGGCAGCACATTTGGCTGGAAAGCATCGCCGGAACATCGTATGTGGTCAAGGGCCTCACCGAAGGTCAGGTGCGAACCATCGGTATCCGGGGTCGCAACAAGTTTGGGGCGTCCGACGCTCCGGGCGCGATAGCAGATGTCAGCGTGACTGCCATGCGGAATCTGGGCCTCCCGGCGTCTTTGGGAGGGAAAACGCCTCCACTTCCTCCAGTTCAGGGCCAAACGTACGTCGTTTCGCACTATGACATCGCCGGGATGAACAACCGGGCTTACGACGACCACAACGATAGCTGGAATGGCTCAGTTAAGGACGAGGACTTCTGGGGCTACCTGTGGTCTGAACCCTTTTTCTTCGATCACATCGTCTATTTTACCGGAGACATGTTTACGGATGGCGGGTGGTTTACGAGCCTGAAGGTTCAGTACAGCACCGATGGCGTCGCCTGGAACGATGCGCCGATTCTCGAAATCTATCCTGAGTATGATTTCACCGATGATCGCACGGGGAAACAGCCGTTCGCCCGATACGACATCTTCATCCCGGTCTTGAGAGGGAAAGGGATTAGAATCCACGGCACGCCCGGGGGCACAGCAACGTTCACTTCGATTGCGGAGCTGGAAGTATTCGGTGATCAGACGCGGGTCGGGCCTGTCATCCAGGCTATCGGACTGGACGCCGAGTTCAATGAGGGGACCACCGCTACGCTTGATGGGAGTCATTCCTCCTCTACGGCCGGCCCAATCGCCCTGTACGAGTGGGAGCAGGTCAGCGGCCCCGCGGTCACGATTCAGAATGCGGAGAACGCCATCGCGACCTTCCAGACCCCGATGGTGGACCAGGACGAAGTGCTCGTGTTCAGCCTCACGGTGAGCGATGGCACGAACCAGGACGTGGACGATGACGTGCGCATTACGGTGAGAAACGTCGAGCTTCCTCAGACCAAAGCCGACGCGGGGCCGGACCAAGTCGTCTTTGAGGGGAACCCGGTCACTCTGGACGGGTCTGCCTCCACTTCCGCTTCTGGCAGCCTCACCTACCTCTGGACCCAAACCGGCGGGATAGACGTGGGTGTCACAGGAAGCACCACGGCCGTCGCGACCTTCACCGCGCCCATTGTGGGAGTCACGACAGAGGAATTAACCTTCCGGCTTCAAGTGGACGACGGCCTGGGACAGCCCGATAGCGTCAGCACCGACGACGTACGGATCTTAGTGAAGAACCTGGCGACCACCGCGGTTGCCGGTCCCGACCTGTCGGTTCAGGAGGGAAGCCAGGTGACTCTGGACGGGACGGCCTCTCTGACAACCACCGGCTACATGACCTATCTCTGGACTCAGGTCGGTGGGATGGATGTGGGGGTGACGGGCAAGACGACGCCGACGGTCGCGTTCGCGGCTCCGACGATTTGGGCTTATGAGGAGCCATTGACGTTCCGGCTGGATGTCAACGATGGAGCCGGCGGCATCAGCAGCGACGAGGTTGTCGTCACGGTGAGAAACGCCCTGGCGTGGCCGGTGTACCCGCTCGACGAGGCAGCCGGAACCTTCTACCTGAAGAACCTGTTGCACCTCGGTCAAAATCCGACGGACCGGATTTTGGCGCCGTTGGACATCAACAGCGACCCATTGGCCGCCTTCGGCGGGCAGGCGAGGCAGAAGCCGTATCCGGAGTTGGAGTGTGACTTCACCGGGACGGGCGTGACCGTTACGCGAAACCCGATGCGCTGGACGCCGATCTTTGACGAGACGGGCTTTTTCGGCGACGAAGCGATAGACGACTTCCAGCAGGTGTACCACATCTACATTCTCTCGTCGGATGCACGGGATGCGCGGTTTCATTTCCGGCACGATGATGAGATTCGCGTATGGAATAATGGCGTGCTGGTCATTAACCGGGATGCGTGGGACGTCATGAGTGACCAGACGGAAGACTTCGTCCTGGAGAAGGGGCTTAACTCGATCACTCTCAAATTTCAGGAGGCTGGGGGGCCAAATCACCTCGCCGTGGGCATCACGACGTTGACGGATGAGTCGTGGGGCGACCTGCTCTACTCGCTGGGCCCATCGCTGGTTCTCACCGATGTTTATGCGTCTCGGTCCCTTCCGAATTCCTTCGAGGGAGGGGAAACGGTGACCGTGGACCTGGCGGTGAGGGTGAACCCGGCGAACGTGCCGGTCAGTGTGACCGTCGTCGAAAATATTCCGGCGGGCGTGCCGGAAGGCAATGTGAGCGCTCCGGGGGCCATAATAGCTGGCGGCAATATCACCTGGATTCTCACGGGAGCCCTTGTCAAGCACCTGACGCTGAGCTACTCGCTGACAGTCCCTGCGGCGACTGACAACGCATTGCGGTTTGCGGGGACGGTGACGTTTGGCGCCACAACGGTGGACATTCAGGGAGATAAGACGGTGTATCCGGTTCCGGCGGCGCCTCGAGGTCTGACGGTGGGGATGCTGCAGGCGGCTCACCTGAGCTGGGCGGCTCCGCTGACGGAGGGCACGGCGAGCTATAACGTCTATCGCAGCGCCCACGGCGGAGCCTATGCGCTCATTGCAACCACGACAAGCACGAGCTATACGGACAAATGGGTTGTGCCGGGAGATACCTATGCGTACCAGGTATCAGCCGTAAATGCAGTGAGTGACGAGGGACCGGCGTCAGTCCCGACGGCGCAGGTTTCGATGCCTACGATGGAAGTCCGAGAATCCGAGGACTTTGACTATGGCAGCGGGCAGTATCCGGGCTTCGAGAACTGCCCGGCGGCGAACGAGGCGCCGTCAGCCACTGACTTGGACTCACAGTACGATTTCTTCCATCCCAACATTGGCGGACCGAACGAGTATCGTCCGGCGAACGTGCCGCCGAATGGCATCGGAATTGAGACAGTGGAAGAGACGGACGACCCGGGCGTGTTCCACACGAACATCGGCTGGGTTGACGTTGGGAGTTGGTATCGCTACACGTACAACGTGCCGAAAGCAGGCTGGATCAAGTTGGAGTTCCGCGTGGCGTCTCCGTTGGATGCGACTCTTGCCGCGTACTGGGACGAGACGTTCGTGGGCATGGTGAGCTACAACACGGGTAACTGGCACATCTTCACCTGGGCGTTGATGGAGGACCAGATTCAGACGACGGCCGGCGTCCACACTTTGCGGGTGCAGATGATGGCCGGCGGGGGCACTCTTGACAAATATGCGATTCAGTGGGACGCGGCTTCCCCGGCAAGACAGACCATCTGGGAGGACAACTTCGACAGCTACTCGAGCACCGCGGATGTCTTCAGCCCGACAGTGGGCAAATGGACCCGAGGCAACACGACCAACACTGCCGGTTCCTGGACGCTGTGGGACACGGCAGGCCCCAACCTGGGCAACCAGCTGCCGAACATCGCCGGGATGGAGGACAAGTACATGATTTCCGACAGCGACTTGTCGGGGGCAGGCGTTCTGCTGGACGAGGAGATGATTTCTCCGGAAGTTGACTGCACGGATTGGACGAAGGTGCGGTTGGACTTCAACAAGAATTATCGCATGTATGATGATCCCGACCATCTCCAGATCGCAGAGGTTGACATTCGATTCCTCGAGCCGGCCCCACGTTGGAGTAATTGGGTCAGGCTGATGCATCTGGAACAGTCCGACGTGGATCCGTCCCTGGATCCGCCCGAATTGAGCGCTTCCGAGACGCGCTATCTGTCGGCGTATGATGGCAAGATCATCCAGTTCCGCTGGCATTTCTACGACGCGGACTGGGACTACTGGTTCGCCGTGGACAAGATTCGGGTCTCCGGAGTGCCCGCCGGCCCGCCACCACCTCAAGCCACCATCGGGAAGGACGGCGACGCGGTCTCGCTCGGCTGGGAGGAGTTCGGCGACGGGCAGTACACCGTTGAATCCACGGATGACCTCCTCTCCGGCAATTGGTTAAACCCTCCCGGGACCTGGCCCACAACCTCCACAACCTGGACGGACGAGGTGACCATAGGCCCGTTGATTCGTCGCTTCTACCGCATCGAGTCTGCCGGCATCTATACAAAGACTGTCGGACTCGTTCAGGTCGAGGCGCCAAGGGGAGCGCTCACAATGATCTCAGTGCCGGTGGCGGCCGCCGACAATCGGCTCAACGGAGAGCCCGGCTGCATCGGCGATATGATCAAAGAGAACCTCGTTGGCGGGACTCATCTGTCCGTGGCAGACCTGATCTATAAATGGGACGCCGCCAAGCAGAGATACATCTCCGCGTTCCTGGCTGATGGCATGGGCGAAGCGTACGATGGGAAATGGTTTGATCCGGATGTCGGCGAACTCTCGACGATGACCCTCGATGCAGGCGAGGCCTTCTGGCTGCAAAGGCGGTAGCCCTGAACGGCGCTCGACCGCTGGTTCGGGTCCAAGGCGCGGCTTTGGCTTGTCTCTCCGCCAGCCTCGGTCTTGCGTTGTAAGATTACTCTTCTGGCAAAGGCATGACGCCGAGGATGATGGACATGACCGCCAGCATGACGGCCGACGCGGCCACGATGAGCAGCCCTTTGCGAATCGAGCTGGCTTTCGACACATGCCCGACGCTCATGGGAATGACCGCCCCGCCAATCATCAGAATCGCAAATACCGCTCCGAACACAACACCGGACTGGCCGGGGTACCGCTTGAGAATGAAGCCAATGGAGGTCGGGAAAACGGGTCCAGCCGACAGCCCGATGATAATCGCCGCCACAACCGCAAGCGGTTTCGACCGAGCTGCGGACATGACCAGAAGCATCGTTGCGATGATCAGGCTAACGGTCAGGACAACCCACGGAGCTTGATCTTCAGACAAAACGTTCCCCGCCAGAAGCAGCGCAGTGATCAGCCGTCCGGACAGAAGGCTTATCCAGAAGGTCGAAAGCAGAGCCGAAGCCTGTCCCTCCTGGAAGCCCGCGTCTTTGAAGAACGTGGTCAGCCAACCGCCCATCGAGCCCTCCACGCCCGCATAGAACAGCAAGGCAAGCCCTCCGACGAGTACGAAGGGATCAACCAACCGCTTCAGAGTCTCCGACAAAAGGAATTCTCCTGCCGCAGGGTAGGATGAAGGAATCGAGAGGATCAGCGGAAGAAGCATAATTCCGGCAAGGGCGCCCAACACTGCCGGGAACTTCATCCTCTTGAAAAGATACGCCGTTAACAGCGGCACCGTCATCGCACCCAATCCGAAAAAGATGTTGCCAAAGTTCTGCCGCATCACTCCTTTGCCAGGGTTGAGGACGACCAGCAAGGTGTTCCCCGCTGAATTTACACAGCTTCCGCCAACAGCCAGCACAAGTGCCCCGACCACGACCGCCGCATAGGTCTTTCCGGAACCAATAAGCAGCATCGCCGCCGCCGTGACAATCAAGCCTGGAATGATGATAGACAGATACCCGAACTTGTCACTGAGCATCCCGACGACTACGATCATCGGAATACTCGCCAATGCCCAGACCATAATGAGATTGCCAACCCGCGCGTCATCAATCTGGAGTCGCTCGGCCAGACGCAGCTTGATGGCGCCGATCAAGGCGGCAACCATCCCAAAGCCAAACACGCACAGCGCCGCCACAACATTCGGGAGGAACCCGAACTCAACACTCTTCTCCGCCGCAGCCGTCAATACCGGAAAATGCGATATGTGATACATCATTGCGCCCTCCCTTCCTGAACGTTCGCTTTCACCTTAGCTTGCCAATACTACCAGAAAACTGGCAAGGCACAAAAAAGATCGTCTCGTGGCGGTTGGGGCTGTATTTGAGTGGGCGTGCACCCGGCGGTCGAACCACAACTGGCAGGGCCCCGTCGCTGGACACGCGTGTACCGCCGGCATCTTGTCCCGTCCCGCCTACGGCGGGAGAGGGCATCCTGCCTCCGATTCCGAGGGCGACGCGTACCGCAGGCGTCTCGCCTGCCCTCGCGGAGTTCCGCTTCGCGACGACAGTTTTTGGAACTTGATGGACTGAAGGACACGGTTTAAGCTCTCCCTAAATCAAACCTTCAAGAAGGAGTCCACCGATTGTGAAATGCCTCGCTGTCCTGACCGTGATGGCTCTTGTGTCCGGCGCAACCGCGCAGGCGCCGGAAAGCTCTGGCATCCCTGGCATCCGGACGATCGAGGACCTCGACAAAGCCGCGGTTTTCAGCTTCGCCATCATGAGCGATAACAATAGCGACTCGCCAAAGACTGCTCCCGAGTTCGCGCGGATGGTCAAATGGATCGCGGAAGCGGGCGATGCCTTCGTCATCGGGCTGGGCGACCACCTGGACAAAGGGCTGGGCAGAAGCTTCCTCGATTTTGTCGCCGAGAACAAGTGGTGGCACGACCATTTCTACCCAAACGTCGCCGACCACGAGAACCACTTTTATGGCAAAGGGCAAGGGGATTGGGGGGCAGGGAAAAAGATTTTCGACGAGGTTGACCTTCGGTCGCGGAAGGGAGTGGAGATTCGTCCCAACGGCGCCGAGTACTACGCGAAGATTCCCGTGAAGGGCTACACGGTCCACCTCATCCAGTTGAGCTATCCCGACGAGCCGCCGGACCCGGATGTCGCTTTTCGGCCCGACAGTCGCAAGTACCTCGCTGACACGATCAAGAAGATAGACAAAGGCGAGAAGGACATCATCATCGCCTGTGCTCACTCCCGTTACGGCTGGTGGACTTATTTGCTATCCGACGAGCAGCGGAAGGTGGTGATGGAGAAAGCCGACCTCGTCCTTTCAGCCACCGTGCACGTCTTCGCTCGCATTCCTGTCGACGGGTACGAAGAGCGCGGCGCCTTGTGCGTTAACACCGGCTCGATCACTTATCCCCGCTTTTTCACGCCGCCGGGATACGTCCAGGTCCACGTTCTCGAGAATCCGCTGCGACTCGTTGTGCAATACATCCACGCCAACCTTGAGCAACGCCAACTCCAATCCGGCGAATACGCCTGGCTCAAATACATCAACGGCAAAATCGAACCTGCCAAGTTCGCAGCGGACATGGCCCTCGGCACCCAAGCTGGTGCCAGCTTGATACCGTGACGTGCCTGTCTACGCCTACAGATAATGCTCGACGATGTGGCGGGTCCGAGCGATTAACGCTTGCATCGCGCGGGCACCGACCTCCGGGTTTGCGTCCTTTCCGAGCATTGCGAAAAGACGGCCCCGGCTGCGGGATCTCTGCACCCACTCCAGTACGATACCGGGCACCAATGCCTCGCCCCGCAGACGCGAGAGAGGCCGCCCCAGGCGCTCTCCGGCTGACTCGAAATCGAGGCTTATGCGCAGTGGTCTGTTCCTGAACTGGTAGTGGACCCCGATTAGCCGCCAGTTATAGGGGCGTATCTGGGGCTTATCGGGCACGTCGCGCCGTGTCTTCAATTCTTCATCCGCTGTCCGGTCGTACGCGTCGACGACCGCCCAAAAACGTGGATCGCTTGTAGGCATGGTATTCCCTCCTTTGCTTGATCCAAGCATAGTTCTCTTCCCGGCATTCAAATCTGCCCCATGCGCACTTTACAGCGCTTCCGCTTGTTGCGCAAGCTCCTTGACGTGCTTCAGGGACTCCTCGCCGGATTTGCTCGGGACGAACTCGAGGCCAATGTAACCCTTGTATCCGCTCTTTGCGATGGCTTTGAAGACGTTGAGGTAGTTGATTTCGCCGGTGCCTGGCTCGTGCCGCCCCGGTACGTCCCCGACGTGGAAATGCCCGATGAGGTCAATGTTCTTGGTGATATTGGCGATGAGGTTGCCCTCCATAATCTGCTGGTGGTAGATATCATAGAGGAGCTTCACATTCGGGCTGCCGACTTCGCGAAGAATGTCGAATCCCTCTTTCGAGCTCCAGAGATAATATCCGCCGTGGTCAATGAGGGTATTCAGCGGCTCGACGACGAGAGTGATCCCCGCCTTCTCCGCGAGGGGCGCCGCGGCTTTCAGGCAGTCCACGACGCTCTGGTGCTGCTCCTCCCTCGGCGTTCGCGGGATTTCATTTCCGACGGTGACAATCATCGTCTTCACATCGAGCTTCTTCAGGGCTTCGATTGTCCCCTCGACGCCTGAGACGAATGCGTCCTTGAAGCGCGGAAGGGTCAGCCGCGTTCCCGGGTCCACACAAAAGGCAGACACTTGCAGGTCTGTCTCCTTCTTCTTGGCGATGATGCCGTCGAAGTCCTTATCTCGCCAACTCCAGAACTCGATCGCGGGAAGTCCGCACTTCGCGACCAGAGCCATTCTCTCTACGAAAGGACGGTCGCGGAAAATCATCTCGATGCAAGCAGAAAGGCGCAGCGTCCCGTCAGCCCCGACTTGTTCTTCTGCGGCTAAAGGCAGCGGGACCATTTGGCTGCCCACGGACAAGCCGACCCCTCCAATCCCCGCCGCCGTCGTCTTGAGAAAATCTCTGCGAGTTATCTTTTGAGCCATCACATACCTCCTCAGTTGGATATTCCTCACTGTGTCCGCGTTCGCCTCGAGCATCCGTATCGCAACCGCGAGCGAGTATACGGGATTGTGCTAAAACCGACAACCGATTTGAAGGCCCCCGCAAGTGTGTCATGACAAATCCCGTTTCGTCGTCGCGCCAGCCGGCCGCGTCGCCCCGGGTCCTCCTGGCACAGGGGCGCGAGATGTTTTCGGCAGAGAACGGACGTTGCCGCTTGGAAACAGTCTGAGGGGATGTCTTCTGGAGGGGCAACTTCGTAATATCTTGGAAACACGCTCATTGTGACGACAAGACCGTTTGGCCTGCTTCTTGTTATGTACCCTTCCGTCAGGGTCCCACCAGGAAAGGCAAGCTTCTCTTCAAACGTTCCGGCGAAAGGGCGATTCTTTTTCTGCCCGGCGCCCGACCTGAAACCCAGTGCTTGCACTGGGTCACCTCTCGCAACGCCAGATGGAGGAAACAATCGCATGGATCCAGTTGCAGCATTGATCATCGGCGTATCGCTCTTCGGTTGCATGATGCTCAGCTATATCCGCGGCTGGAAAGACGCAGTAGCCCAACACAGGCGTGCGATAGACCACGCCAGCGACTTGTCCCGGGAGTGAACTTTCTCAGCCGCCAAACGATTATCATCTTGTGGTGAACACGGGCCACGAGTGAAACATCCAAGTCGGGGGGGTAGATGCCGTCATGGGCATCCTGCGGTTAACCGCGGCCAGTCTTTATGTGGGGGGCCCTACTCGTGAAGCGTACACGGAGTCAAGCACACGAGGTGTACGGCTATCCGCCCCATGAAAGACAAACAAGAAGGACTTCTACTATGATGAACCGGGGGCATCGCGCAGAGAAAAGGGAGTGCTCGAGGATCGAGGGGGAATTCCCCGTGACGGTCCTGGAGGCGCAGGTCACTGCGGAAAACACAAACCTTCCGCCGTCAGGGAACTCCTACCTTGCCAACGCCATCGCCAAAAAAGCCATCGGCGCCAACGTCTCGCAAGGGGGGCTAGCATTCATGTCGAGCAAGCCCTACCGCGCGGGAACGATTCTCGCGTTCGAGGTGGTTTTGCCGGAGCCGCCGGAGGATTTTCTGCCCATGATCCGGCGCTTCGTCCAGCGACAGATCCGTGGGTTTCGGGCGCTCTGCCAGGTCGTTTGGACCGGGGCCATCT
>JAUYEE010000216.1 GCA_030691545.1 bacterium
CGGAGGGGGTACACCTGTTCCCATCCCGAACACAGAAGTTAAGCCCTCCTGCGGCGATGGTACTGCACACAAGAGTGCGGGAGAGCAGCACGTTGCTAAGATTCTTCTTAAGCCCCGCTCCGGCGGGCTTTTTTTTCTACCGTCTTCCGCTCCAGAGCACATAGACTATCTGACCGAGCAGTTGTTGACCCGACTGGACCTGCAAAAGGAAAGCTGACCGAAAGGACAAGGTGTACGAGGCCGAAAAGACGAGCATCCTTGAGAGCCTGCGCTCCAGTGGAGAGGTGCGTGCGCTCGTCAACGCGGACTGCCGGGAAGTTCTGCGCATGTGCCCGCCGGACTGGGCCGCCCTGGTTCACACCAGCCCCCCGTACAATATCCGAAGACCCTACAATGGCTTTTCGGACACACGGGAAATAGAGGAGTACAAGTCTTTCCTGCGCGACGTGATTTCACAGCTTTTTAGAGTCATGAAAGCCGGGGGTTGCGTGTTCTGGCAATCGGGCTACACAGAATCTCGCGGCGGCGCCAACGGCGGCATAGTCCTTCTGGACTCCATCAGCCTTCCGATATTCGCGGAGAGCGGCTTTGTGTTGTGGGATAGGATCATCTGGAACTACTTCGGGAGCATGGCCTTCAAAAGCAAATTCACGAATAGGCATGAGACAATTCTGTGGCTCGTCAAGCCGGGCCCGAACGGCGCCGCGCCGGCTTTCCACCTCGACGAGGTGAGGGAACGCGCTGTCTCGTACGATGGGCGCAATCACATCCTCGGAAGGAACCCGGGAAACGTTTGGCAGGCTGACAGAGTCGCTTATGGGTCAACCGGGCAGACCAGCCATCCAGCCGTCTTCCCCGAGGAGATTTCCGAGAAGATTGTGAGGTCTTGCAGCCAACCCGGTGATGTCGTTCTTGACCCATTTGTGGGTAGCGGCACAACTTGCAAGGTTTCGCTGACGCTCGGCAGACAGTTTCTTGGATGCGATGTTTCGCAGGCCTACATTCGTGAAGCGGATGAGAGGCTGGGGCTTTGGGCCTATGGAGAGTTGTGGAACCTGGCGCTCGGGATCCTGGTTTTGTATGGGTTCGGTAAGAGGCCCGGCGCTAAGTCCGTCGCCGAACTCGACAAGGTTCTGTGCCTCGTGTGCGGCGACGGGCGCGTGCGGGAAGCCATAGACTTGGAGCAGCAGGTTCAGGAGCTGGCCGCCCCAGTGAACGAAACGGCGTCGCTCAAGCGTCGAAAACAGGAACTCTGGAAAAAATACGACCAGTTGCTTCACCGTGATCAGCCCTCGCACCCGATGGTACTCGCTGACAGGGCGCTGTGCTTCTGCTTCGCCCACCGAAGGCGCTGGAACGGCGTCAGAAGGTGTCTGTCGGCGGGCGTCCTTTTGAGGCAGCTCGGCGAGGAAGTGCTGAGCAGGGAAGAAGCCAGCCGTGTAGAGCTTATTCGGCAGCTATGCCTTGGTTCCCCGACGAGGTTTGCCCCCCTCGGAAACTTGATAGAACTGAAGAGCGTCAACCCGGGGTTAGGCTGCAACGCCGCCTGGGCTGAGGGGACCGCCCCGAAGGACCTTCAACAGGTCATGTTTTGAGCGCTTCTGGCGCTCAGGGCGGCTTGCCAGTTAACTGCTGGGCACCCAATTCAGGCTCGACGAAGGCAGGACGAGCACACAGGTCGGTTTCTTCTTGCCCTTTTGCTGTTCCTGCGATAGCCTTCGGGCAAGGGCGAAGAGAGTTCCTAACCAACTATCACCACTAAATCAGAAGGGGTGTGTGAAATGAAAGCCTCAAAGGTCTCTGAACTCATTGTTACGGCGCCGAACAAAATCGGCACGATGGGAAAGGTTTTCAAGCTCATTGCGGACATCCGCGTCAACGTGAGCGCGTTCTGCGCCTGGGTAGAAGGGGACAAGGGCATGTTCCGGCTCGTCACGGACAACAACGCGAAAGTCGAAAACGTCCTCCAGGCGGCGGGCTATGAGACCCGCTCCCAGGAAGCCATCCGCGTTCAAACCGAGAGCAAGATCGGCGTCGGCGCCGAAGTCGGCAGGAAACTCGGCGATGCCGGCGTAGATATCCAGCACACCTACGCCACCTCCGCTGTCAGCGGCGAGTCTGTCTGCATTCTCAAGACGGCTGACGACGATAGGGCGGTGCATGTGCTGAGCTGAGTAACGCAGGCGTCCTCGCCTGCAACTTCTTATTCTCGTCGGACTGGGAGACTGCCACGTGTGCCGCCGATTGCGGGCGCAAGGTCCCCAAACGGCACACTGACCTATTCCTCCGGAAGTGATGTCGCTTCAAGTAGCAGAGCGTCCGCCACCTCTTGCAGCCGTACCTTCCGGACAACCATTCCCGTTCTGAAAAGAACAGCGTGACCGCGTCCCAGCGCCACGCCAATGTCCGCCTCGGCAGCCTCGCCGGGCCCGTTCACTTCGCACCCCATGACCGCCACTTTTATCGGCAGCGAAACAGTCGAAAGCTTCTCTTCCACTTCCTGCACGATTGAGACTAAGTCCCCGTGGCAGCGCCCACAGGTTGGGCAGGAGATAATCATCGGGCCGAACCCGCGCAGCCCGAGACCCTGAAGAATGCGCTTTGCGATTCTCACCTCGTCAACCGGATCGCCGGTCAAAGAAACTCTCACCGTGTCGCCTATTCCCTCGAGGAGAAGATGTCCAATGCCCATGGACGACGCGACGATGCCCGTCGAGGGCGGCCCGCAGGCGGTGATTCCCACGTGAAACGGATAATCGCAGCGTTCCGCCATCAACTCGTACGCCCGCACCGTCTCCACGACGTCCGAAGCCTTTAGAGAAATCACAATGTCGCCAAAGTCCTCTTCCTCGAAGAGGGTCAGGTAGTCGGCGACTCTATCAACCATCGCTTGTGCCATCCCGGAGAGCCTCGCCCTGCCCATTTCGCCAGCTCTCAGTATTGAACCCGAATTTGCACCGACGCGAATGGGGATGCCCGCGGCTTTCGCCTTGCGGATGACCGCCTGGACTTGCTCTTTTTCGCGCAGGTAACCCGGATTGACCCTCACTTTGTCCACCCCATTGTCAATCGCCTCGAGCGCCAGGCGATAGTTGAGATGAATGTCGGCGACGAGGGGAGCGTCAGTCCCCTTGCGAATCTCTTGCAGCGCTTTTGCGGCTTTTCGATCGGGGACGGCCAGCCGGACGATCTCGCATCCTTCCGCGACAAGCCTCTCGATCTGCCGGAGAACGAGGTCAACCTCCTCCGTCGGGAGCTTGGTCATGGACTGAATGGAGATCGGGGCATCGCCTCCGATAAAAATCTTGCCGACCTTCACCTGCCGGGTTTTTCGTCTCGGAATCTTGTTCTCACGTGCGTTCATTCAGATATATGCCTTTGTCGCTGTTTGTGGAGTCGCCGGATATTTGGCGAATGGCGTCTCCCGCTCTTACTCCATGCTCGTCATCGGCGACCGCCCGTTCCGCGGGGGCCTGCACGTCGTGGGAGGAAGCCGACGGCCGACGAAAATGCGGGCTAAGTGCTCCGTTTCCTAAGCTGGGTGACGTATCTTCGGATGAATCCTTTGGTCGAGAAGCCCGGCTAAAGCCGGCTCCGGCCAATAAGCCTCGCGGCCCCTGTACCACCGCCTGAAGACGGTGGCTAAGAGTTGTGCCGGCTGAAGCCCGGCAAGGAGGATAGGCCGACACGGCCCCAATCTGGGGCGAGTGCTGGAAAATCTGGACACAGACTCGGGTAGCATACTGGCAGAACATCGCCGCGCCTCTTGCGTTCGGTTTTGGGCCGGGTTGTCTTTTCCACGATAGCGGGTCGGAGACAGATGGCCTATACAAAAATAGCGAGCGGGCGAAAAACTGGGCCTTTTCGGGCCTTTTGAGGGTGGGGAAATTGGCGATAATATGCTGGAATAGAGGGGGATAGGAGTGGATGTGCTTGTTTTGAAAAAGGCCCAGTTGGGGGGTAAGAATCAGGGCCTTCATGAGTCGTTCGCCGGCCCTGGAGGGCAAGAACTGCCATTGTCGGTTCAAAAACGAATCAAAAACTGCCTTCAAGGGTCGCCTCTTTTCTCTGGCAGTGGGGTGGTGTGTTTGCCTTTTTGACAGGATTATACAGGAAATATATGATTTTGTCAAGAGGGGTCAACCGCAGATGCACGCGGATAAACGCAGAGAAGGGGAAAGACTTGACCGCGGAGAACGCAGAGACCGCGGAGAACGGGGATTCAGCTATTCGATTTTGAGGAGCCAGTAGGGGATATCGGGTTTCAGTCCCGGGGAAATGAAGTAGTATTTTTTGTCGAGGCGGACGATGATGAAAAACTCGAGTTGGGCATAGGGCTTCTTGGCGAACTCGGGTATGTAGGAGTACACGACGTCGCCAGTGGTGAAGAGGATGCTGCCGTTGACACAGACGGCGGGGATGTCGTGGCCTTCGAGCTTGACGATGAAGCGGCCTTCAGAGGTTTTGGTGATTTCAGGCGAGACCGGGAGCCGGGCGCCTTCGGGGGACACGTATTTGCCGACGTATTCGTCGTAGTTGCGGACGTCTGGCATCCTGCTGAAGATGCTCGAGACGCGGCGCTCCGGTTTGTTTTCGATGTAGGCGGCTTTGAAGTCGTTCCAGATAGCGCGGATGTAAGCTTTGCTGGCCTCGTGCCAGTTTTCTTGGTTGAGTTGACGGGCGATCTTTTTGTCGAGTTCGTCGAGGCGGGCTTGATCGGCGGGCTGGGACGCGAGGGCGTAGGATGCGAGCAGGGCAAGGTGGATTGCCAGTGCGAAGTATCTCGTTTTCATCGGTCGGCCTCCTTGTTTGGAACCGCGGATGCACGCGGATGGACGCAGATTGGGGAGGTTCTGGTTTGTCCGCGTTAATCTGCCGCCGGGCTTCAGCCGGCGCTCATGTTAGGCACGGGCTTTAGTCCGTGCTCCGCAGCCCCTTACCAAACCCGTGACAGCCGCCTTCCCTGGCCGCTCATCGCGGGAGAGCGCGGGTTCGCGCCGCGCTTGCGGGGGCTGTCTCCGGTGCTTCCGCGCGGCCACGGGCAGGCAGGCGGGCTTCTCGATTCCAGGCTTTAGCCATCTACGGGAGCGCTTTCGGTCCCCTCCCGGCCGCTGCCGCCTTCAGTCCCCGTGCGCTCCAGGCGGTCGCGGGTCGTTCCTTTCGCATGGTGCTCTTTTTGGTCTTCAATGTATTTCAGGACAAACGGGAGGTTCTTGCGCCCAAAGCTCACGACGCCAAACCCGCGCTGCCAATATAAGGCTTTGACCCTCTTGCGCTTGTTGATCTCTCTCGCAGACGCGCCCTTGAGCTCGCCCACGAGATCGCTAACGTTGACAAAGGGTTCAATGCTTAGAGCGAGGTGGAGGTGATTTTCCGTGCCCCCGATTCCGTGGAGATGAACACCTCTTGCGCGGGCGCAGCGGCGGCGAACGAATTGATAGACGGCCTGTTCAAAGTCGCCTTTGATGAGAAGGAGGTCGTTCTTGGTGTGCCAGGTGATGTGGAGAAAGATGTCATGGAAAACGTGGTCGGACATGGATGAATCCTTTGGTCGAGAAGCCCCGCTAAAGCGGGCTCCTTCGAGAAATCAGCCGGCTCAGGTTTCCACCAGCTAAAGCAGGTGGCTAAAATTCGTGCCGGCTAAAGCCCGGCACAGGCCATAAGCTTGTTTACCGCCCCCCCGGTGCGACCTGCCGCCCGCACCACGAAGGCACGAGGACACAAAGGGGGAGTCCGCCGACACACGAGGCGACTCTGTGTCTTGGTGTCTTAGTGCATGCTTTCGCAAATCCAGTCGCATATGGCACACAGTTGCGCGGATCGCCCCGACTCCGCCTGAACGATGTCTTGGCTTGCCGGGCTTCAGCCGGCACTTTCTTTTAGCCACCGTCTTCAGGCGGTGGTATCAGGGAAGCCAACCTCCTTGGCCGCAGCCGGCTTTAGCCGGGCTTCTCGACGGTCCGGATTTATCCGTCAATACGTGACGGAATTTATGAGCCAGAGCACTTAGTGGCCTGTGGCCACGGTCCACGCCCGAGCCTCATTCTCTGAGCAGGTGCACGTAGGTGGCCACGGATCGCGGTGGCCCTGATTGATCTGCGTTCGTCTGCGTCCATCTGCGGTTTCATTGGCGCAGCGTCTTGACGCCGCTGGTTCGACTCGGACATGTCTTTCTTTTCGGAGCAGCGGAGGAGCATGTCGTACTGCTCCTGGCTGAACCTTTGTTCGCCGTTCGGGTGTCGGTGGTGTGGTTTGTCCTGGCGCATCTTGCGCCTCCCCTTTGTGGTACGGTGACGTGGGCCGCGTTCGCCCCTCCCCATTTTAGCAATAGCCACCCTTCACCCATTCCTCGAGTCTTGAGATCAGCGAGGCCAGGGCGGGAAACAGCCAGAGGGCGGCGTGAACCTCCTCTTCGGTCACGGGCTCGATATTCTCCGGGTGCCCCGCGGCATTCCTGACAGTCCTGATCTGGTGGGTCAAAGCCCGCCAGTTGTGTTCGAAAGCGTCGTAGAGTTCGCGGGGCATCTCGTTCTTCTTGGCTTTGAAAGCCTCTTCCAGGCCGTCGAGGACACGGCTAATCCTCCAATCGTCCAGGCCCGTCGGTCGGTTAAGGTTTGCTTGATCCATCTTTTGGACGACGGCGTCGCGAAGGCTGAGGACCATTGCCTCAGCAGCCGCGCCAATCATAACCGCGGTCGCCCTGTGACAGCCTGAGTTAAAGGTGGCAAGCGCCTCGCGCACGTACGACTCTGAGAGCTCGGTCAGGCTGGTCTTATCACGGAGATAGGCAAGATAACCGTCGGGATCCGCAGGGTCGCGACTCAGGTGCCCGAGCCCGCGACGGCCCCGCTCCGTAAGATGGCAGAACGTCGGATTTGCATTATCTAGGTCGTGGCCCCATGCCAGGTACCCTGTCCTGAAAAGGTCGTGAACGAATGATAGGAGCGCTCGCTGATCATGGAGGTCGCCTCTGATCTGCAAGCGTCGGGCCGCGTCTTGCAGAATGGAGGTGGAGTGAAGGGGGGGGCCTGGCATCTCCCCTTGCTCCTTGATCACCTGGAGTACAACGCGCCTGATTTCGCTTGGTTCCATATCGGCATCTCCCTCCTAAACAGACTCTGCATCCCTTTAACCAAGACGTCCTGCACCTGCACCACATTACTTTATCTGGGGCGAGGGTAGCGTATAATATCATTTTGAGGTTCGGTGCGGCAAGCCCAGCCGCGGCGCTTAGCCCATCAACCGCTGAGGCTCTGCGCCTACGGCGCGGCTTGACTGCCGACCAATTTGAAGACTAACCTCTCCACGGTCTAATGGAGCGTCTTCATTGCCGGTGGTACTGTAGGAGGACTTTCAGCACGGAGGTGGAGATGAATTCGCGGGAGAGGGTGATGGCGGCGATTGGGCATGAGGAAGTGGATCGGTTGCCCATTGATTTTGGGGCGATGCGGTCCACGGGAATCATGGCGATCGCCTACAACAAATTGAAGAAGCATTTAGGGTTCGGTCATCTGCCGAAGACGAAGGTCTATGACGTGATGCAGCAGTTGGCGGAGCCGGACCTCGAGGTGGTGGACTGTCTCGGCGGGGATGTGGTGCAGGTGCATCGGTTGGCGCCGGCGTTCGGGGCGAAGGTCACGGAGTGGCGGGAGGACATTCTGCCGGACGGGTCGGAATGCTTAGTGCCGGAGTCGTTTCGGCCGGGTACGTTGGAGAATGGGGACAGGGTGATCTTAGACGGCGGGCGAGAAATCGCGCGGATGCCGGCTGGTGGGCTTTATTACGAGTTCAGCTATTTCCCCCTGGCAGATGCGCGGACGCCCTCGGATATCAAGAAGAGAGGATGGCCGCTTATCTCGCAAAAGGAGGTTCTGTTCCTCAGGCAGCAGGCGGAGCGCTGGCGGCGCGAGACGGACAAGGCGATTTTAGGCGCCTTTGGCGGAAACATCTTAGAAAGCGGGCAGTTCGATTTCGGGTGGGGGGAGTTCATGGTGCGGCTGTACACGGACAGGAAGTTGATCGAGTATTACTTAGACCGGCTGGCGGAGTGGCATTTACAGAACCTCGAGCTTTATTTAGGGGCGGTCGGCGATGAGATTGACATCATCCAGATGGGAGACGATTTGGGGACGCAGCAGGGTCTGCAACTCAGTCCAGAGATGTATCGGCAGCTCATCAAGCCCCGGCATCGGAAGGTGTATGAGTACGTGCACGAGCACAGCGACGTGAAGGTTTTTCTGCATTCGTGCGGGAGTATCGTGGAGATTATTCCCGATTTGATCGAGATCGGTGTGGACATTCTGAATCCGGTGCAGACGACGGCAAGGGGGATGGAGCCGGAGACGCTCAAAAGGAATTTCGGGAAGGAGATCACGTTCTGGGGCGGTGGGTGCGATACTCAGCACGTGCTGCCGTTCGGGACGGTGAAGGATGTGAAGCGGGACGTGGAGGAGCGGTTGAGAATCTTTGCGGAGGGGTCGGGGTACGTTTTCACGCAGATACACAATATTCAGGCTGATATTGCGCCTGAAAAAGTCGTCGCAATATATGAGACGGCCAAGGGGTTCAGGATTTAACCGCAGATGGACGCAGATGAACGCGGATGTGGGAACTGGGGAGCGGTTACTCGCGGGGCTGTTTTCGGATGGCGCCGGTCATGGGGACGAACGCAACGGCGCAGACGTTGCGGGTGACAATCTCCCCGCCCTTCTTTTTCTCGACGACGGTGAGGTTCTGATTGAAGAAAAGGCCCTCCATGGGCAGGACGAGCCGGCCGCCTTCCTTGAGTTGCTTGAGAAGCGGAGCGGGGATGTTGTTCGCGGCACAGGTGATAAGAATCCCGTCAAATGGGGCGCCCTCATCCCAGCCGTAATATCCGTCGGCGACTTTCACCTTGGCCTTTTCCGGATATTTCTCCTCGAGAATCTTTTTTGCCTTCTCTCCGAGTTCCTTGATAACCTCGATCGTCCAGACTTTGTCCACGATCTCCGCGAGGACTGCCGCTTGATACCCGGAGCCCGTGCCGATTTCGAGGATGCGGTCGGTTTTCTTTGGCTGGAGCAGCTCGGTCATGAGCGCAACGATGTAGGGCTGGGAGATGGTTTGCCCGTGCCCAATCGGCAGCGGCCAGTCCGAATACGCCTCTGAGCGAAGGTCCTTGGCAACGTACTCGTGGCGAGGGACCTTGCGCATGGCGGCCAGGACGTTCTTGTCCTTGATCCCACGGGCGGCGAGTTGTTCCTCGACCATCCGGCGCCTCTGGCTTTCATGGCCGTCCGAAGGACGAGCCGCCGCAGAAAGGGCCAGCGAGTGGTCTTGATCCTCAGCGGGCCAGTGCAGAAAAACGGCCAGCCCGAACACGGCCGCCAAAGCCAGCACAGTCAAGAGGGTTTTCCAGGAAAATGCTCGCAACATTCCAAAACCGCTGTATGATATGGACTGAGCCGAGATGTCACAGTTGCGTTATTACCATGATACCATCACCTCGCCGAGGCAGCAAGGCGCCAGTCGGACGTGGCGTGGCTACGTTTCGGTGGCGTCGCGTCGGATCCGCGATCGTTGCCGACACAGGAATGGGTGGATGGAGCCTCCATCAGCGTACCGCCGGCATCTTGCCCCCGGTGGGACTCCCCCAAGGCGAAACATGTTGCCCCTCTGGGTGTCATGTGAGGGCGGGACGCCCTCACGACTGCCGCCGGGACGGCGGCGGTACGCTTCCTGGGCGCCGCAGGTGCGGTGGCCCGGGAGCCACAAGGTCTGCCACTCAAATGTGGCCGCGTCATTTCGACTGGTCGGCTCAAAGAGGAAAGTGAGCTCTGCCGCAGGTGCAGAGGACACTGCAGAGGATGTTGCCCCGAGCGCTCTGAAACCCAATATCGAAAATTGAACAGGAGGCCCGTATGGCAAAAATCTACGACATTTCCCTTCTGATTTCGCCGCACGTTCCCGCCTGGCCCGGGGACCGCTTCACTCTGCATCGGGTGGAGGAGATCGCCCAGGGAGACGTCTGCAACAAGTCCCTCCTCGAGATCGGAAGCCACATCGCGACGCACATTGACGCTCCTTACCATTTCGAGCGAAACGGGTTGACTATCGAACAAATCCCCCCGGACGTTTTCATCGGACCGGCAAGGGTCGTCTCCTTCCCGGATGCCGACAAGATTGACCTGGCGGAGATCGAGACGATCCCGCTGTCTGGCGTCGAACGCCTTCTGTTCAAGACGCGGAACTCGTTCCTCTGGAAGGAGGAGACCTTTCGGGAGGACTATGTCTATCTTTCCTCGGAGGCCTGTCGGGTCGTTGCGGAATCGGGCATCAAGCTGGTTGGCGTGGACTACCTTTCCATCGAGGAATATGGCGTCGAAAACTTCCGTGGCCACCATTTTCTCCTTCGCAGAAACGTCCCGATTCTGGAGGGGCTTGACCTGACGGAGGTGGAGCCGGGGGATTACGAGCTTATCGCGCTGCCCCTCAAGATTGCCGGGGGAGATGGCAGCCCCACAAGAGCCGTGCTCAGAGAACTCGGCATTTGAGGCTAAAGGGAATCTCGCCCGCGAAAGAACAGGCGACCGGAACCTCGCGACTGGGGGAGCACGCCAGGGAGGGAAAAGAAAGGGGCCCCTTCTTGCGTTCGGGCCCCTTTGTTCGTTGGCTTCTTCGGGTCAGCGTCGCGTTACTGGAGGATGAACTCGGTCTTGCAGTTGCCGCAGCGGATTTTGTTGCCCGCGGTGGCTGTCGCCGGCAGTTGCAGGTTTGTGCCGCATTTTGGGCACTCGACGAACTTGACGACATCGCCGGTCTCGGTCTGCTTGGTTTTGTGCTTCCCGTAGAGATAGCCGCCGAGGAGGCCTACGGTTCCGCCGATCAGGGCGCCAGTAGCCGTCTCACCGGACTGATGGCCGATGATGGCTCCAGCGGCCGTGCCGATGGCACCGCCGGTCAATGCGGTTTTCTCCTCCATCGTGCAGCCGAACAGCGCGACCACGAAGATAATTGCCAGAATCAGGCTGGCGACTCTCATCATCTGCGTCCTCCTTTTCATGTTAAGGGTGCCACACCCACTTACATGTTCCTATTGTAGCAGAAACAGCCTCCCGCGAGGCAACAGATTTCTTTCACGCCTTTCTCCGATTGCTCATTGAATTTCGACGCTTGTCAACCCCAAAAATTCATCGTTCGGCTATTCTTTCTTCGGAGGCCGGCCCAACAAAACAGTTGATTTTCCTGGCTCAATGGGGTATCAGAAAAAGGATTGAGACGATCTCGGCAGAGCGTTCTTCCCAGGTCCCAAGCGGGAGGGATTGACGTGCAACGGGACAAGGTGTTAGTTCTGGGCCGCCTCAGCCTGATTGTGGATGGGCTGATTACGGCGCTTTCTCTGTGGCTCGCTTTCTTTTCGTGGTGGCTGCTGTACCAGGTGTTTCCTCTCGGCAAGGAGTTCCACGGGAAGTTCACGACCCATGCCTACCTCTACCTGGTCATCATCCCTTTCTTCCCCCTGCTGTACAAAAGGTACGGTCTTTACCGGTCCATAGGCTTCAAGCGGCCAGGGGAAATCGCGGTGATTCTTGCAAAGGGGCTGGTCGTCGGGCTGGCGGTTTTGACCATCTTCTTCTTTGTGGCGAAAATCCAGACGGTGAGCCGCCCGTTGCTCCTGGCGTTTGCAGGCATCAGCTTTTCCCTGGTTTTTCTGAAAGAGGCGGTTATCCTGGAGTACTTCCGATACGCGCGTCGGCTCGAGCGGAATTTCAGGAAAGTGCTTATCGGCGGGGTCGGAGAGGTAGCTCGCAAAGCCATTCGGTTGATCGAGGAGCACCCGCATTGGGGTTACAAAATCTGCGGGATTGTTGTGCCGGATTCTTTCAAAGACCAGTGCGACGTCAGCGGCTACAAAGTCGTCGGGAGCTATTGTGAAATGTCCAGAATCCTTGCCGCCGAAGGATGCGACCAGGTGATTTTCGCGGTGGGCAAGCGGCATCTGCACGAGGTGGAGGACCCCGTTCAAGCCTGCGAGTTCCAGGGGATTGACGTGTGGTTGATCGCCGATTTCTTTCAGAGGGCCATCACAAAGGTCAAGTTCGAAGAATTCCACAACCTTCCCGTCCTGGCGTTCAGCTCCTCGCCCGAATTCAGTTGGAGTCTCTTGTGCAAGTCGGTCTTCGACCGGGCTGGGGCGTTTATCCTTCTTGTCCTGACTTCCCCTCTGTTTCTCCTTGTCCCCGTTATCATCAAGTTGACGTCGCGCGGGCCGGTCTTTTTCAAACAGAGGCGCCCGGGGCTTCGAGGAAAGCTGTTCAATATGTACAAGTTCCGCTCCATGCGCAGCAACGCCGAGCAGATGCGCGCGGAGCTGGACCTTTTCAACGAGATGGACGGCGCGGCATTCAAGATGACCCACGACCCCCGCGTCACCTGGTTCGGAAAGCTCCTCCGCCGCACCAGCATAGATGAGCTGCCGCAGCTTGTGAACGTGTTAAAGGGCGAGATGAGCCTGGTGGGTCCGCGTCCTCTCTGCCTGTGCGACGTGGACAGGTTCAAGGAGTGGCAGAGACGAAGGCAGGCGGTAAAGCCCGGGCTGACGTGCCTGTGGCAGGTCAGTGGAAGAAACAACGTTGACTTCGAGTCGTGGATGAAGCTCGACCTCGATTACATAGACAACTGGTCTCTTGCCCTCGACTCGATGATCCTCCTGAAGACCATCCCCCGCGTGCTTCTTTGCCGGGGGGCCAAATGAGCTTGGACTTGGACGTCCGACCTGTCTGACGTATCCGACCTATCCGACGCCTCCGACGCGTCTGACCTGTCCGACCCGTCCGACCTGTTACCACGGCCAGGCTTGCCCTTGATTCTTGACGGGCGAGCCTGCCCGTGAGCGCGCGGGAACGTCGTGCCTTGACGAGGCTACCGTCTCGCGGCCGCATAGCGCCTGCCCCTTAAAACGGCCAGGGACGCCCCTGCCACCCTGTTCCATCAGCGGGAGGGACTGCGTTGTCAGTCCCGTTGACTGCCGCAAAAACGGGTTGACGGAGGCGGTGTTGTCTGCTACATTTCACCGCACCCGTCACGCGAAATGATGAGGGGGGAACCGAAAGGCAGGGTTCCTCGTACTAAGAAACAGATTTCCGTAGTGAAGCAATGTCTCTCTGCGCGGTCATCACAGAGGGAGAGAAAAGGTCATGATTGACGTAAAGAACCTGACGATGCATTACGGCTCCACCGTCGCGGTGGACGACGCGTCATTCGGCGTGGAAAAAGGCGAGATTTTGGGCATGCTGGGGCCGAACGGCGCCGGAAAAACGACCATCATGCGGATGCTCACCACGTACATCGTTCCGACTTCCGGAACGGCGACCGTCGGCGGCTACGACATCATCCAGAACCCCATCGAAGTCCGCAGGATGATTGGGTACCTGCCGGAGACCATTCCGCTTTACTCCGACATGCAGGTATGCCACTACTTGAAATTCGTGGCGAAGTCGCGCGGCATCTTCGGGAAGAAGCTCAGGGAGCGCATGGACTGGGTGGTGGATACGACCGGGACAAAGGAAGTATTCAAGAAGGGCATCGGCGAGCTCTCCAAGGGCTTCCGGCAGAGAGTCGGTCTGGCGCAGGCGCTGATCCACGATCCGCAGGTGCTGATTTTAGACGAGCCGACCGTGGGGCTTGACCCGCTCCAGGTGGTGGACGTGCGGAGGCTCATCCGCAGCCTCGCTCGCGAGAAGACAATCATTTTCAGCACGCATATCCTTCAGGAAGTCGAGGCGGTCAGTGACCGCATTGTCATTATCAACGAGGGGAGAATCATCGCGGACGGGACCCTCGAAGAACTGGAGAGCCGCGCGAAGAAGTCTCGCCGGTACATTCTGACGGTGGAGGCGTCCAAGGGGGCGGTTGTGAATGGGATAGCGAGGCTATCCCACTGTTCCAGTCACAAGCTCCTCGACGACACGGACGGGCGAACCGTGACGTTCGAGTTGGTCTGCCCCCTGACCAAAGACATCGTGCCGGAGGTGGACCGGCTGGTTCGGGAAGAGAACTGGCCCCTCAGAGAACTTAAGGAAGACCGTATCACCATGGAAGAAACTTTCATCGCCCTGACGAGGGCTTCTATGGCGGCGCAACGCGCGGAAGGACAGTAGGAAAGGAAAAGCAGGCGGGACGCCTGCGCTACAAATCGGAGGAGCGATGAGGAACCTGTGGGTGATTTTCTCGAGGGAGATGAAGGCCTACTTCAACTCCCCCATCGCATATATCTTCGTGGTTGTGTTTGTGGGGCTGACGTGCGGGCTGTTCATGGCGTCCTTCTTCCTTGCAGAGAACGCCGATATGCGAGCGTTCTTCAGCCTATTGCCCATCGTGCTGATTGTGTTCGTGCCAGCGGTGAGCATGCGGCTATGGTCTGAGGACAAGAAGATTGGGACCATTGAGCTGCTGCTGACCTTCCCGATGAAAAGCTATCAGATTCTCGTGGGGAAGTTCCTCGCCAGCCTCGCGTTCTTAGCGATTGCGCTGGCGGGAACCGCCACTCTGCCCATCACAATATCCGTTTTAGGGCGGCCGGACCTGGGGCCCATCATCGGCGGCTACCTCGGCGCCCTGCTATTAGGAGCGTTCTTTCTGTCCATTGGGCTGTTCATTTCGGGTTTGTGCAGGGACCAGATTGTCGCGTTCATCCTGAGCGTCATCGCCTCCTTTTTCTTCTACGTCATCGGGACGGACTTTTTCACCACAGTCATCGGGGGACTGGGCGGGTTCTTTGGAACAGTCGCCTCGTTTCTTCAAGACTACGTGGGACTGACGCGACACTTCGAGAGTCTCGAGCGAGGGGTGATTGACGTCCGCGCGTTGATTTACTTCATCAGCATGACGGCTCTGTTTCTCGCGCTGAACGCGGTCTATGTGGAGGGGCGGTTGCGGCCAAAGGCAAAAGTCATCTTCGCCGGGGCGGTGGTGCTGTTCCTTGTGGCCGTGGTTATGGTGAACGTGGTGGCAGCGGGCTTTCGTGCGGGGAGGTTCGACCTGACCGAAGGCAAGATGTACACCGTGTCGGAGTCCGCCAAGAACATCCTCAAGGGCCTGAAGGATAGAGTGCAGGTCAGCTACTACGTCACCTCCAAGGACAAGATGCCCCCCGCCATGAAAACGCTCCAGCAGGACGTGACGGACAAGTTCGAGGAGTTCCGTATCGCCTCCAACGATATGCTCCAGTACAAGGTCTTCGACCCAGCTACTGATGCAGAACTCGCGCAAAAAATTGACGAGAAGGGTGTCAAGCCATTTGTAGCGCAGACGGTCGAGAAGGACGAACTGTCGGCGAAGCGACTCTATTCGGCGATCATGATCAGTTACCTCGATAAGAAAGATGAGATCATTCCTCAGATCACGCCGAACAACTTCAACGACCTCGAATACGAGCTGATTTCTCGCATCTATCGCCTGACGCTCCCGGAAAAACCGACGGTGGCGATGTACGCGCCGATGGAAGACCTTGATCCGCAAATGAAGCAGATGTTCATGCGGATGGGGCGCCCTGCTCCGCCGCCGAGAGACGACTTTAGCTACCTGGAAGAAGGGTTGAGGCAGGAGGAGTTTGAGGTTACCCGGGTGAAGTTAGAGAAGGGGGACAGCATCCCGGAGAAGGCAAAATGCGTTCTGATTCTCAACCCGAAAGAGCTCAACGAGAGGCAAAGGTACGAGATTAACCGGGCCCTCGTGGAAGGGAAAAACGTGCTCCTGGCGGTTCAGAACCACACGTTCGACTATCGCCCG
>JAUYEE010000255.1 GCA_030691545.1 bacterium
TTCCGCTGCCCTCATGATCCGACCTGCTCCCTTAACATGGCAGGCGGTTCCCATGCATACCGTGACGATGTGCTTCCCTCTCGGCTTCAGGCTGAATGCCGTGTAGAAGGTGGCGATTCGGTAAATCAGACTCAGCGGGACGTCCAGTTCGCGCGATAAGTATCGCAACGCATCTTCCGGCAGATAGTTGTAAGACGAGTTGATACTCTGGAGGATGGAGACCAGCGCCCCTCTTTCGGCATTGTGGATATGGAGAATCTGGTCAATCTTCGCCCGGTCTTCTGAAGAAAGGCGAATCGCCACGTCATCCTCTTCCTCCAGAACGTATATTTCGTTTCTGACCGGGCAGTTGCTCATGCACTGTCCGCACCCGGTGCACTTGGTTTCGTCAACAAACCTGGGCTTTTTCGTGACGCGGACTTTGAAGTGGCCGGGGGACCCCTCGACATCCCCGACGTCACAGTAGGTGAGCAGCTCGATGTTCCTGTGCCTGCCGCACTCCACTAACTTCGGCGCCATGATGCACATGGCGCACTCGTTTGTGGGGAAAGTCTTGTCGAGTTTCGCCATGGTGCCGCCGATAGCGGGGCCGCTGTCGAGAAGATAGACTTTGAAGCCGGCCTCGGCGAGGTCGAGAGCCGCCTGCATTCCGCCGATGCCGCCGCCGGCTACGAGGACAGCACCCACCATCTCGTCGTCAGGGACAACCTCTATGGTTTTGCCTTGCTCAGCGATCATAATCGTTCTTCCTCGTGTCGCCTGGCGTGGAATCGGAATTCGGGGCACCGAGCGCCTGCAAGACTGGCTCGGTCGGGACCAGATGCATTTTGAACCACTTTTCACATCCGTCTAAGCCGAGCGCGAGTCCCATTAGCTCGGTGAAGAAGAAGACCGGCAATCCAATTTTCTGTCGGGTTTCGAGGTTTGTGGAGCAGAGCGGACACGCCGTGGCGATGCACGAAGCACCCGCTTCGACAGCCATCTCTGTGATTTCGCCCACGAGTTTCTCCACGATCTCCGTCTGGATCAGAGCCAGGCTGCCCCCGCAGCACTCGGTTTTGTACGACCATTTCACAGGCTCGGCACCGATGGCCCGAAGGAGATTGTCCAGCGTTGTTGGATTCTCAGCATCGTCGAAACCGCAGATGTTGGGAGGACGCACCAGAAGGCAGCCGTAATACGGGGCGACTTTCAGACCGGTCAGTTCGTTGACCACTCGTTCGCGAACCGCCTCCAGGCCGATCCTGCCGCAGATTACCTCAAGCATGTGCAGGATCCGCAACCTGCCCGAATACCGGAACGAGAGCATCTCCTCAATCTCTTGGCGTACCGCATTGTCCTCCCTGAGGGCAGTATCGGCTTTGCGCATGTTGCTGAAGCACGCGGCGCACGGAACGACAACATCGAGACCCTCCTCCTGGGCGGCGGCGATGTTTCTGGCAGGAAGAGCTATCGAAAGGGTGTGGTTGATACTGTGCGCAGAAGAAGCCCCGCAGCAGGACCAGTCGGGTATCTCCACCAGGTCAATCCCCAACGCCTCGCACACGGCCTTCGTGGAAAGGCCGTATTCCCTCGCGGTGGAGTGGAGCGAACAACCCGGATAATATGACAGTCTCACTGCGATTCCGCGGGGATTTCTGCCCGCCTCCGAATTTCTTTGAACAACTTACGTATCTGCTTTCTCCCTTTCGTCCTTTTCGGGAGCAGAACAATCTTGCCCTTCCTGAACATCTTCAATCCCAACATCACGTCACGGAAGAAGCTGAAGGTCTTCAGCTTCAGGACAGCCATGAGGCTGGCTTCGTGGATTTGTCCGAACCTCCTGAGATTTGACAAGAAAGCCCTGTGAAAGAGAGGAGCGATCCTCCGGGAGGCCTTGATTTTTTCCTTCTGGGCCATTTCCTTGAGGGAATCCATGACTTTAGTGACATCAATGTCGTTGGGACAGCGGGCGGCGCATGTGTGGCATGCGGCGCAGAGCCAGATCGTCGAGCTGCTGAGCACCTGCCGCTTGAGACCGAGCTGAGCCATCCGAAAGAGCTTGTCCGGCGTGTAGTCCATGAACGAAACGACCGGGCATCCCGCACCACACTTGTGGCAGTGATAACACAACTGTATCTGCTGCCCGCTCTGTGCGTTCACGGCTTCCATGAAGGAGAAGTCTATGGGGATTGTTTCCTCACGCCAGATGACCTGCATCAGTGCTTCCCTGATTGTGTGTGCCATGACGGGCCGTGGCACCGGGGCCGGGGTATGCTCTATACCGGGCCCGAGGCACACTTCCGCATTCGAACTTTTCATGGTGGGTCTTCGACCCACATTGGGCTACCGCCGGGGGATTGTTTCCCCACGCCAGATGACCTGCATCAGTGCTTCCCTGATTCTGTTGTGGCAGCCGGGGTGTGACAAGCTGCTCCCCCCGACCTGCCTGTTGCGTCAGGCGATTGCATCAATCATTGCCAGCACTTGGTCTCGGGTCAGGTTTCTCATTTGAGACGCCCCGTTCGGGCAAGCTGCAACGCACCCTCCACAACCCTGGCAGAGCGCCTCTTCCACAGCGGCGACCTTCTTCCTTTCGTGCAGGATGCGAGCTTCGTAGGGACAGGCCGCAACGCACAGCCCACAGCCGACACACGCATCCTCGTCCACGTAGGCGACCATCGGTTCGCTCAGCAACGCCTCCGCGGCAAACAGGGCTTTCACCTTGCTCGCAGCGCATCCTCCCTGAGAGACCGAGTCGGTAATGTCCTTCGGGGAGTGAGCGCAACCGGCGAGGAATATTCCGGCGGTCTGGCTCTCTACGGGACGAAGCTTGATATGCGCCTCCCTGAAGAAACCGTACTCGTCCGTGGCGATTCTCAGCTTTTTGGCCAGCTCCCTGGAATCGCTCCGCGGGACCATTGCCGTGGCCAGAACAACCAGGTCGGCGGCGATTTCGATTTTTCTCCCGGTCAACGTATCCACACCCCAAACGACGATCTTCTTGTCATCCTGAAAAAGCCGGGAGACCTGACCGCGGATGTAAAGCGTCCGACTCTCTTCCTGTACGCATTGGACGAACTCCTCGCATCCTTTTCCTCCCGAACGCACGTCTATATAGAACACGTATGCCTGCCCTTTGGGAACCTTCTGCTTGAAAAGCATGGCTTGTTTGGCTGTGTACATGCAGCAGATTCTCGAGCAATAGGGCAGGCCCTTTTCCGGGTTCCTGGACCCAACGCACTGGATGAACACCACCTCTTGAGGCACTTCTCCATCGGAAGGCCGACGAATCTCCCCGCCGGTAGGACCGGAGTCGGAGATCAGCCTTTCAAACTCCAGTCCGCTTATCACGTCCGGATATCTGCCGTAACCGTACTCCGCTAAGGCCTCTTTGGGGTAAAGGTCGTACCCCGTGGCCAGGACGATCGCGCCGAAACCTTCTTCGATAATCGTGTCCTGTTCGTCAAAATGTATAGCCTGTGGCTCG
>JAUYEE010000007.1 GCA_030691545.1 bacterium
TCTTCACGTTCACATTTGGCACACTGCCATAAAGGAGGCACAGCATCATGGGAACAAGTACACCGCAAATGGCCCTATCGAAACCGACAAAGGGCGAGGCCGACTGGGACGATGACCTGAACACCAACTGCGACAAGATTGACCCGCTGGGCGTGGATCACTACACCGGGGCCGCAGGGACGGGCTATCACAAAAACACCCTGCACGTCGGGGACGGGGCCGCCAGCGACAAGAGAATCAGCTTCGAGAATGACTGGCCTGCAAAACCGTACATCGGTTTTGACGATGGTGATGAGAAGTGCGTTTTCTCGAATGACGGTTCAACTGAATTGGAGGTCGCTAAGCACGTCAAGATGGCCGACCTGTGGGTCGTAAGTCAACAATCCGGCGATGACACAAACGGCGACGGCTCCTGGAACAAACCCTATGCGACAGTGAGCAAGGCCGTCACGGAAGCAGGAACGGGAGACGTGATTCTGGTGCTGCCGGGGGCCTACAGCTTGGGCGGGTCCACGCTGACAATCAGCAAGGTGGTACATATCCTCGGACTTGGGCCCCGCGAGGGGGTGGTGATCAGCGGGACTGGCGCCACATATGTAATTGACCTCCAGGCGGCGGCGACTCTTGAAGGTATTTATGTGCTGATGACCGGAAGCACTGGCGGACAAATCGCTGTGCGGATTGGGGCCTATGGCGTCAGGATGCGGAATGTCGAGATACGGAACAACTCTACGGGAGCGAATTCACACGCGCTGCTCTGTGCTTTCGGAGCGAACACCAAAGTTGAAGATTGTGAGGTCTATGCCTACAACGGCTATGCCCTGAAACTCGCAATGGGGACGGAGACTGGTGGGGCGAAATTCCGATTGTGTAAATTCACCTCGGGAACTTCCGTTGGGGTATATCTCGCGGATACGTATTGCCTCAACATGGTATTTGATCGGTGCAACATAACCGGCGGAACCGGGACGTTCGGAATCCAACTTGCCGCGCTGATCACGGGAACGGTTGTGAAATACTGCGTCGTGAAAGGAGGGGGCAGCGGCGCAGAGACCATCCACGTTTCGGAGGCTATGACCCTGGCGATTTTCTTCTGTGCGTTCAACGAAATTCTCGACACGGACATAACCAACAGCATCGGGACGCCCTACAACGTGGTGGACGCCGACGTGAGTTAATAGAAAGACAGGTGCAAATGAACATCGCAGACATCGGAATCATCGTAACTATCACGACCGTGCTCGGCGGGGCGCTGATTGCGGTAGTGAACTGGCAGATGACGGCGTTGAGTAGGAACGTGAACAAGGAAATCAGGACGTTCGCAGAGCGCATCGGCAATCATGAAGCCCGGATTCGCTTTCTCGAAACCCAGGCGACGGAAAATGCAGTCAAGTTAGACAATCTGATTGACCTCGTGAAAGAGTGCAACACCTTACTGAGAGGTAAGGTGGACAAGCCGGACTGAAAAAGCCCTTGACAGAGGTAGGGCGATGGTCTATGCTATGCGACAAATAGTACGAAAGACGAAACCCGCCGAGCCTGGCAATACAGGTGTCGGCGGTTCTTTTTTGTCCTGAAACAAGGAGGAGAACATGGTCTGGACTGAGAGTACCACAGTAAAAATTGCGGCAATCGTCTTCGGATTCGCGGCAGTCTGTCTCATTGGCGGGCTTCTCGCAGGAGCTTCGATAAGCGAACTGAGGGAAGTCATTGGTATCATCATCGGCGCGGTTCTGGCGGCGATCCTGCGCCAGTTCTCGCCGAGTCAAACGGTGCAGAAGAAGTGAACAAGGGGGAGGCCCTCTCTCGAAAATCCTTCCTTCCGAGACACCGCAAGGGGGCCTCCCTCTAACTTTGAAAGGAGATGACGATGAAATGCAAGATGCTGATTCTGGTCTTATCACTGGCGACATTGTTATTGGGTTGCAAACTCAGCGGCGTCCCTTTGAGCGGCGGCGTGCAGACTGTTGTGGTGACGCCGACGGGGGAACTTGCCCGGCTGCCGCGACAACCCTTAAGCATCCGAGAGCCTGACGGGACGGAGACCGCGGTCACGACAGATGAGAACGGCCTCGCGGCGTTCCCGCTTCAAGGACCCGAGTTTGAGTATCTGATTCTCACGGGCCCGCAGGCGTGGCGAGGGTATGCGCAGGTCGTGGTGTACGTGATTTACCAGTGGGCGGGGAGCCAGTTACAGGTGGTGGAGGTGAAACAATGAAATGGACGATTCCAATAGCCTGCTTATTACTGGGACTCTTGTTGTCGGGTTGTGCTGACGACATGATGTTGTTCTCAGACAGGCATGACGCCAGAACGCTCACGCTAAGCAAAGACGAGAGTCGAACAGATGCCCGAAGCTACTCGGAGACCGTGTACAACGTATTGGAGCCGCAGAACGTGGACTTGACGGGCGACGGGGTGACGGACACTCAGTTGACCGCCGAGCAGGTAGAGGCGTTGCGACAGCAGGGATGGGAGGTGACTGTCTTATGAGAGGTAAGATAGCCATGAGGAGGAGATCGTGCGTTGTGGGGGCAATTGCGCTCGTTTTTGCCACGTTCCTAGGGGGCTGCACGCTTCAGGTTGTCAGTTTGCAATCGAAAGGTACAATTATGCCGGAACAACCAAAGCCGGTGACCCTCGCCGCGGCAATGCCGTGGAAGGTCGGGGCGGATTTCCTGTTGGCTCTCATTCCGACGATGGGGCAGACCAGGAGACTGGCAATCCAGGAGAAGGTCCCCTACATCGAGGAACGGTCATGGACGTTATTTCGGATCGAGAAATCCGGGACTACCGAGAGCAAGGTCGAGAAGCAGGGCGAGAACTACAGTTCGGAGAAGCGGGAGCAGTTGAAATGAGTTTTGTTTTGAATGGCCTGATATATCAAACGCCAAATCCCATTCTGACGGAAATCGAAGTCAAACACATCGGAGCACAAATCCGGAAAATCAAACGATTTGAGGAGGAGTATTCACCACGTTTCATGTTGCCCGAATGGGAACCAGAGACATCAGAGGAGTTGCAGTGAGCCAGAAGGTCGCGGCGGTCTTCAGCGGCGGCGGGGCGAAAATTGGTTTTCACAACGGGGCAAAAGACTATCTCACACAGAAGATGGGCTATCGTTTTGACGTGGTGGCGGGTGTGTCTGCGGGCGCGCTGGTAGCTGTAATGGTGGCTCAGGGCAAAGGAGAACTGCTGACGGAGATATGCGCTGGCCTGAGCAACGAGGATGTGTACACTGGCAGTTGGAGCTTCTTGACGGCTCTGCGCATCGCGCTGGGCAAGGATAGCATTTACGGGAACGGGCCTATCCGCCGTCTGATTGAAGAGAACGTGGCCCCGGCGGCGTTCAAGATTCCGTGTTTGGTTGGTGCAGTTGATTTGATATCCGGCGAGTATGCAACATTTTCAGCATCCCAGGGGACAAGATTGGGGTCTCATGGTTTGGCATTTTCTCATTCGATAATTGCCAGGCAAAGTCCTCGATTATTAGGCAGCGCATTTGAACAGGGCATACCAGACGATATGTTCTTAAGGGCCCTCCTCGCCTCGACCGCGATCCCCGTCGTGTGGGCGCCCGTCCGGTTCCTCGCGGGCCGCTGGGTTGACGGCGGAGTCAGGAACATCAGCCCCATTGCCGACGTGCTTGCATATGAGCCAGACGAGATTGTCATTGTCAACTGTTCGTCCCGGGAACCCATGCCGGCGGCGGGGCCCCTCACCAACGCCGTGCAGATTGGAATGAGGGCGCTGGGCATCGCCTGTGACGAGATTTTCCGAAACGACGTAGAGCGGTTTACCGTCCTCAATAGACTCGCGCAGCAGGCTGAGGCACAGGGGGCGGTGCTGCGTCACGAGGATGGCCGCCCCTACCGCTCTGTGCCGTATTTGCTGATCGAGCCTCAAATTGACTTGGGGCCTACGCTCGAGTTCTCGCCGAAGTGGAACCGGAAACGGTATGAGCATGGATGGCGACGCGCTGAGGAGGTCTGCGCTGATGCAGTGCAATGAGAAGGAGAAAAATGCAGATACAGACAACCTATGAGTTTCATCCGATAGCAGACATTTTCCCGATGATGACGAAAGAAGAACTCTCGGATTTAACCTTCGACATTGAGGAACATGGCCTCCTTGAGCCGATAGTCCTTTATGAAGGGAAAATCCTCGACGGAAGAAATCGCTTCCTAGCCTGCGGAAGAACGCTGCTAGAGGAGGGCCAAGGTTACACGATGAGGGTGGAACCTGAGTTTGTGGAATACGAAGGCACGAATCCATTGCAATACGTCGTTTCCATGAATCTCAAAAGACGACACTTGACGGAAAGTCAGAAGGCGGCGATCGCGGTCGAGGCGAAGCCGATGTTTGCGGAGGAGGCGAGAAGGCGACAGGCAACAAGCACTGGCGGGGCACATCCTCAGCTTAAGGAACTAATTCCTGAAGGTGTACAGGCCCGGGACCAAGTGGGTGCCCTATTTGGCGTCTCCGGTCGCTACGTGGACGCGGCGGAATACGTCCAGGACAGGGACCCGGAGAGGTTCGCGGCGGTCAAGGCTGGCGAGATAACACTTACAAAGGCCGTCCGAGAACTCAAGAAGCAGGAACTTCAAAAAAAGGTGCCGGAGTTTCCCAACGGGAAATATCGCGTACTCTATGCCGACCCGCCCTGGCAATACTCAAGCAAAGGCCCTGACTACTACGGACCTGCAGAGCGACACTATCCGACGATGACGATAGCCGAACTCTGCCTCCTGGACGTGAGGGAACGGCTTACGGACAATGCCGTCCTGTTTCTTTGGGTCCCGTCCCCACTTCTTGATGAATGCTGGCCGGTGATCAAGGCGTGGGGCTTTGAGTACAAGGCGAGTTTCGTGTGGGATAAGGTCAAGCACAATTATGGGCACTACAACTCCGTGCGCCATGAGTTTTTGTTAGTCTGTACACGGGGCAGTTGTCTGCCAGATGTGAAAGAGCTTGAGGATAGCGTCGTTTCGCTTGAGCGAACATCGGAGCATAGCGAGAAGCCAGAATATTTTCGGGGGTTAATAGACCGACTTTATCCAGAGGGGCCAAGGTTGGAATTGTTTGCGAGGAAACAGAGCGATGGATGGGAGTCTTACGGAAACGAGTTATGATACCTATCGGCGCCAGGCGCAAGAGAAGTCGCTGGAATATCAGGACTTTCTTTCGCGTGCATTAAGTCGTCGAGGGATCATCCTGCAGAACATGACAAGCAGAAAATATCAGTTCTGGTCAGAGAACCTTCTTGGTCTTGAGATTAAGTTCGATGACATGATGGAAAGAACGGGGCGTCTTTATATCGAGACGGCAGAAAAAGCAGAACCACGAGAAGGAGACTACGTTCCCGCTGGAATTTATCGGGATGATGAATGCTGGCTGTATGGCATAGGAAACTACCAGCGTTTTTTCATTTTCGGCAAGAAGACGTTGCAACGACTCGACCATTACAATCCGGACTGGCTTTTCCATCCGCAAGAGGATAAGCCGACATCGAAGGGTTTTTGCATTCCAGTTGAGAAAGCACAAGAGTTAGCCGAACGAGTGATTGAATTTTTACCAGAAGAAAGAGGCATGGAGTGAGGCTGAGACGCCGACGGCATATCTTTCCCGGATGTGTGCGGCTGCATAGTGGTGGCACCCTCATAGACTTCCGCGTCTGCCCCTCCTGCCCATTCCACGGGGACGGATGCACGCATATCGCCCCTGCGTATGAGTACGGAGAACTGAGCATCATATTCAAACCGAAGAAATTCACCGCACAGGTGACGAAACAGGAAGGAGTTTTCTACGGATGAAAAAGACTTTGCTTCTGATTCTACTCGCAGCGGCTACGTTCCTCGCCGGCTGCAACGGCGGGCCGGAGCCCAAGCCGGACACGCATTACGAGGAGGACATCACGGGGCCGGGTAGCAACGAGGAGGGCTGGTGGTGAAACGAATTGTGGCTGTGATTGACACGGGCTTTGATGACAGCAGTGCGAAGGTACGGAAAATGTGGGAGGGATTCTCTTACGAGAAGATAGACCTCTGCGGCGGCGGACTCTATCATAGCCACGGCACCCTTGTCGCCATGCTGTGCTTCCGGCCTTTCGACAATGACATGCTCAGGGATTCCGTCCACTTCGTTCACATCCGCTGCGGCGACAGCAACGGGCAGTTTTCCGAGGACAACATCAATCGGGCCTTCGATCTGCTCTGGCAGAAGAACGCGACCGCGGTGAACTGCTCCTGGGGCGGGCCGAAGCCTGCGGATGATAGCCACCGGCGCATGGCAGAGAAAATCCTGAGCATCGCCGACGGCGGCGTAGCATTCCACTTCGCGGCGGGGAATGACGGGGACTCCAACCCTGATGACGACATTTCCATGCCGCAGTCGCTTCTCAGGCGCGGGCAGGGAACCTTCCTATGGGGCGCTCTTGCGAAGGCGGGCAAACCGGCATCATTCTCCTCGGATGGTGAAAAGCTCTTTGCGAGCATGTGGGGTAGCGACCGGCCTGCGCACGGGCCGGACGGTTTGATTGCCGGAGTCTCCGGTACCTCCTTTGCCAGTCCTACGGGCTGCGGGATGTGTGAGGCGATGATGGCAATGGGGAACTTCGCCACGTATGCAGAACTCGAGGATTATCTCTGGAGGTCTGCCATTCACATGACACAGACGGAAGCCGGAATCTGGATACCGTACATTGATCCGGTGACTGGCGAGCCGTGGCACCCGAAGGTCGGGCGGGGTTCCGAGGAACATCTCTTTCAGGGTTTGACAGTCAACTCCCGGTGCCGGCCTCAGAAAGTTCCGGCGGCGGCAGTTCGCTGGTTCAATTTCCGGCGGTTGTACTGAGCCGCACCCCGGCGGGTTCCTTTCCCCGTCGGCGCTCAGCAAGGGGCCTTGCCTACCACGCCAGGCGAGGCTCCCCTGCTTTTTCGTGGAAGCCCGCGGTCATCCGGCAGCGGGCTTTTTCATCTTTCGGCGGGGCGAATGTGAGTTCGGTTGTTCCCCTGGTGCGTGCCAATGCACTGCCCGCCTGCGAATATTTTCACGACATAGTGGGAGAAATGCTCGCCTGTTTCCCAGTTCCCCCAGGAGTTAGAGAAGCGGTCGGAATGCGATCCCCATTCCGGCGTCAGTGTCGGACAACTCAATCTAACAGTACGACCTGGAAGAACGGTACCGACGGTGATCCTGCCCTGCTTTGCGAGTTGTGTGCTCCATTCGCGTTGACTTCGGATGCGTTGGGCGGCATAAGTCTTTGTTCCCGTCGCGTAATCCTCGAGGCGACAGTGATACTGATATTCGATGCTCACGTCCTGTGCGACGGTCTTACCTACGTTGCTTAGAGAAACGAGCAAGGTCACAGTGTTCTGTTTCTGGCGGTCAGTTCCCAGCGCTTGTCCTCCGATACTGTACCGAGAGGTGGTTTCGGTTTTTGTCATGCCGACGTAGGCGACTGCTGAGATTCGCAAGGTGGGAACTGGCGCGGGTTGCGAGCGTGACACGACCGCGTGCGCACAGAGCGACGAGAGTAACAGAATGGCGAAGGTTCTCATTTTCCCGTTTCCTCCTGTTTCTTCTTTTTCAGCGCATTACTTCGTGGCGGGCTTTTTCTCTGCGCGGAAGGGCCGGAGTTCCACGCCGCACTCGCGGCAGTAGCGTTCATCGGGTCCCGTATGAATCTTCTGGCAGAGCGGACATTCCATCGCAATCGCGTGGCGCTTTTCCTCCCGTTCCATGATGTGTTCTTGAAACCAGGCGAGGCGATGGTCAATCGAGGCGAGTTTATCATGTGATTTCCGTGTCCACTCTTTGATGGCAAAAACGATGAAGGGCAAGACGAAAAGGAGAATAGCCCAAGCAATAAGGAAAACGAGAAGAGGAGTTCCGAGAAGGCCGGAGACAGAATCTCCGAAGGATTCCCCACTCTCAAGCGGTCTGTCAAGAATCCGAATCAAAATTGCGGATACAACTCCGGCGATGATGACAGCCAGAATGACCTTCGCTATCTGATTGGCGACTCCCTGGATCACTTCGTCTTTCATTTTCCCATTCCCTCCGTTTCCTTGAGTTTCCTGTCCTGACTCCGCCAATTGGTTATCAGCACCTTGCAGAGCTCCTGGCAAAGATTCTGCATTTCCTCGGGGACGTTCGCAAGGAAAAGGCGCGAGCCATATTCGGCAGAATCTTCTGCCGCAAGACTTGTGCTTGAGGAATCGAGAACATAATCCGGCGGAAGCAACCCCGTCTCTGACAGGAACCGCTCCAAAGACATGCGGAAATATTTTGCCATTTTGCAGCAAGTCTCGATCCGGGGTTGTCTTGGTTTCTTGCCGGAAAGAAGGCCGCTGAAATGCTCGCGCGATATGCCAAGACGCTCGGCAAAAGCCTTTCTTGTTAACCGGATACTCCCGGCTCTTGCCTCGGCAAATTTCCGTTCCAAGAAAGCTTGAAGGAGATTTTCGCAATTGTCCTTCATGTTGCCGTCCATCTTACCACGTTGCTTTTCGGCAATAAAGGCAAGGCTAAAAAAAGACAAAGAAATATGTTGACAAGTTTCCGCAACGGAAATATACTTAAAAATGCTTACGGAAATGGCTCTCCCTTCGCACGCCAAGAAAGTGAGGAAGTAACTCTCGATGAAGGTTCAGTGGTACATCCGAACTCAAGCATTTCTGACGCTCCTGGGTATCCGTGGGCTGAATCAAACCGACCTTGCAGGCTTGACAAAAATACACTCCAGTGACCTTTCCCTATTCGTGAACCGCGAGAAGTCTATCGGCATTCGGAGAATGAGCCGGATCAAGTCACGGCTCGGAATTTCCGATGATGCCTTACTTGATTTTTTTGAACCCGTTGGCGGTGACGAATCACCGTTTCGGACCAGGCGAGCGATCTCTGCCTGGCGAGAGTGAGGACACTCCTGGGCCCGAGATCGCAGTTCCTGGGGCAGTTTCGGCGGGGAGAGCAGAGCAACCAAGCAATTCGTGAGCCAAACGGAAGGGAAACATGACAGCAAGGCGTTCATCAACCACCATCACGGCTTGGCTTGAAGATGATGCAAATGAGTTTCCGAGCCAATACGGCTTCGTCACGCATCGGGAATGGCTGGAATTCGAGGAAAAGCGCATTCCTGGGTCAGTAATTGTCGAGGAGAACGGCTACATCGCCTTGAGGAAAAGGGCGGCGGTGAAGTGAACATCAACAGAGCAGGAGGGCAAGCAATGACGCAGAAGAACATCGGCATCGGAACGCACGAGACGGGGCCGGACCTGGAGCAGGTCGAGGCGGTGGAGGCGGGGCAACTCAGGAAATATCGAATTCATTACACCGTGATAAGTCACCAATTCCGTTTCTTGAAAGCCCATACGCCAGAGGAAGCGGTTCAAAAGTGGCTTACGGGACAATTGGAACCACACGAGGCGGAAATACAGGGCGGTTATTCAACTTCCGTTGACCGCGTGGTGGACGACCAGGGCGTTACTGTTCTGGATTATGCCGAGAACAGTTGAGCCTCCGGCCGCGTGTCCTGCGGGGCAAGGGCACGAACCGGATGCTGAGCCAATCTCCCGTTGTGAGTCTGCGGACTCCACGGAACGGTTGGATGCTGACAGAAAAATAGCCCTGGTATCTCCCGGCTCGGTGCGGTTTGCCGACCGAGCGGAGAGGCAGCCGGGGCGATGAATATGTGCGCGGGCGTAGCTCAAGAACCCGTAGGCACGCGCCGACGGCAGAGCACCGGGGATTAAGCTCCGGGAGACGCGGACTATCCGCCGCCCGCCTCAACTGAATACATGCCGCCTCGCTGAGAATTGCTCAGGACATACTGCCATGTGTCCGACGATCCGGCTAAATAGTAACAGCGGGTAGTGTTGGCAGACACGGGAGCAATGTAGGCGAAGCGGCGTAAATAAACCCGGCGGAGGTACTGCTAGGCAACCGGAACGTAGCGTCGGGATAAGTCCTGGCAGCACCTCCAATGGGCTACAACTGAATACATGCTGCCTTGCTGAGGGATAGGAGTCTCAAGCAGTGGAACAGACTCGCATGGTGGAGGGATGGGCTGCAAGTAAGCGAGGCGGCAGAGAATAAAGGGCGCACCGTCAGGCTTGGCGGGTGAAAGCGCCCTCTGTAAATAGGACGTGGGTACATGAACAATTTGAAACCTACACAACCTCTTGGCGCGGCGGAACGGCAAAACTCTCAAGAAAACAATCCCACGTCTGCTGTGTCCGCCGCCGGAAATCATCGAGAGGGCGGGCCTGCCTCATTCCCCCAGGATTTGGACCCCCCGGCCGAATCCGTGACTGTAACACCCGCCCTCTCTCCTGACATAGACGGGGCCCCGGAAGTTTCTCTGGGAAGTGATGATGCTTTAGTGCCGGGGTCCCGCGTTCTCTTGATTGAAGACATCATTCCGCGAGTCCTGAATATGAAACCCCGCCTAGAGCGGGAGGTGGAATTCAAGAACATCTTTTGGGCGGCAGTGTTCGGAATCATCGAAACAGGAAAGGAGACAGCATGAAAAGTCTCGAACCGCGAACGGTCTGGACTGTTGCGAGCGAAGAAGGTGTTTCGGCGGTGCTCGGGGAACTTGAGACATGGGTCGAGCAGCAGACACGGAACAAAGAATGGCGGAACATCATCATCCAACTGGGCACGTGCCGAATGCTGATCGAGCCATTCGAGAAAACGTTGAGAGAACTGCAAAAAAAAGGAGTGAGGACGTGAACAAACGAGACGAACTGCTTCTGTGCATTGCAGGGCATGTGCGCACATGGATATTGGGAACGCAGGTATCAGAAGATGCTGAACCGGAACTCAAGCAACTCATTCTTGACGCCGATGAAGAAGCGGCTCTTGAGGCTGGGGATGCGACGATGGCCGACATAATCGAAAGCCGTGATGCTCGTAGAATTCAATTGTTTGGCGAGAAGGAGGATGGCAAATGACAGCGCGAAACGCGATCTGCTCCGGCTGCGGTGAGCAGGTACTGATTGAGGACAACGGGCAGAAGGATGGCTTCTGCTCCTGCGATCCGGTGTGCCTCAAATGCGGGTGCCGGTTCAAGCCCTGGGAAATGGAAGGCATCGCGGGAATTGTCGGGATAGAACGAGAGATATGTGAAGAGTGCCTTGACGCGGCAATGAAGGAGACGGCGGAGCGCCTGTGGTATTGGCTCTTTGATGCTTTAGATGTTGCTCCGTCACTGCGTCAAGACGTGCGATACAACCGAGCAAGACATTCGGCTCTGGTTCTGTTTCGCCTGGACGTGTACGCAAGGCTCGCGAGGGAAAATTGACGACATCGGCGGCATGTGCAGGGAGGCGCTGCGGTGAGAACCCACAAAGGAGCGATAGCAAGGAAGGAAAGGAGAAAGCACACGTGAAAGAACTTGAGTCAGTAGAAACTCCATTAGAGGAGCGACAAGACGCCGAGCCATTTGAATCACCCGAAACGGAATTCGGGCGGCTCCTACATCAAGGCGGCCTGCGATTGCCGGACCCGAGAGCCGAGCTTGAGCAAATGCAGGCGATGGCCAAAGAGGCGCCCGCTATGGCAGAGGCGATGATGACAATGCTCATCGCTTTTACCTATGCTGAGGACTGGTCAATTCATGGCAAGCAATCAAGCGATGAAAGCAAGTGGAAAGTCTGCCTGAGTTCGGCAGGAGCAGAACGAGTGGGAGTACATTTCCCTTATCGGATGTTGAGGATGCAAGGGCCAATTCGTGAGGATTGGAAGGATGATAACGGCGAAGCCTACGGGTTCCGATACAAAGTCGCGCTTGAGATCAACGCCTTCGGGGCCATCAAGCAAGTGCTTGCCGAAGGCGTTTATCACACACGGAAGCCCTTCAAGGGAAAAGTCAACGATGAGTTTCGGCCCCTTGAGGACATAGACCGCGAGGACATTCGGGCCGCCGCGTATCACATCGCCATCGGCAACGCATTCAAGACCGCCCTCGGACTCCGGAACCTGCCCTACTCACAATGGAAGCATCTTGTTGAACGGACAGGAGCACAACCAGGCAGAGCATCTCATGTGACGTACGGCGAAGGAACGAAGGGCGGCACGGCATCCTCAGACCAGGAGAAGCAACAAAGGGTCGCTAAGATCGTACAGGACATTGTGAACGTGCCGGGCTTCGTCCTGCACAATCGAGAGGCGGGAAGTTACTCAATCGAAGCCCCCTCGGAAATGATGGGCCCTGACGCTTGCATCAGGAGCTCTCTCGCGGCCCTCAGCGAATTCAAGGGAAAGAACAATGATTGGGTGAGCGTTACCGACGCTCGGAAACTCAAGGGCCGGTGGCTAAACATGACACTGGCAAACGCCGAAAAGGTATGGAAGGAGAATGAACCCGACTTGATACCCAGTCATGACGGGAACTAGGAAGGACATGGGAATGAAATCCACGAACCCGGATTTACCCAAGACGGCGGTAATTGATGGTATCGAATGTGAATATGCCCAGTGTCCTATCTGTGGACATTTGATGCGGGCAGTAGCCCTATCATTCTTCACTGACAAGGGTATTCCCTCAGACAAGACCGGGGAACCCCTCAAAGTATGGGAGGAACGTGAACGTGGAAAACTTACAGGCCACGATTGACCAGTCAGTCGAAAGTATTCTGACTGAGAAGCGCAAACGATTCCCGTCCCATGTCAACCGATGTTCCCAACTCGGCGATCCGTGTGAGCGGCGACTGTTCTATCATCGCACAGCATGGGACCAGGCGAAGGGAATCAGCACGGGACTCGCGGGGATATTCGAGACGGGTACAGAGCTTGAGCCGCTTGTCGAGCGACATCTCTCGGAAATTGGAGGATGGGCGGACCCGCAGTTCCGAATTATTGGTCAACAGCAGGCAACGCGGGATGACCTCTTTGATGCCCACAAAATCAGCGGCAGGGTAGATGGATTCCTGCAAATTCTCAAGCCGGAACGCGAAGGACACCTTAATTCCCATTGGCAGACTCTCGCCGTCGTGGACATCAAGACCTGCAACCCGAACGTCTTTGAATCCCTTGATGGCGTTGATAGCCTCGGCGCCTACTCCTGGACATCCCGCTACCGGGCACAGCTTATGCTCTATGCCCTCGCACACAACCTCGACCAGTGCCTTCTCATCTTCGTCAACAAGTCAAACCTCTGGTCGTTCAAGACAATCAGTTTCCCGCTCGACTTCGCGTATGCTGAGAGCCTGATTCAGAAGGCAGACAGGATTAACGTCGCCGTTGAATCCGGGGTCCCGCCAGTCAAACTCAACCGACCGGATGAGTGCGGACGGTGTGAGTACGCTCACATCTGCCTGCCAGAGTTGATAGGGACGGGCACGCTTGAGTTCTGCATGGACCCTGAACTCGAGGACTTGCTAATTGAACGGGAACCCCTGCTTGAGCCGCGCCGACGTGCAGACCAGATTGACAAGCTTCTTGGCAAGCGACTGGTTCCTGGAAAAGACCTGGCGGTTGGCAAGTTCCTGATTCAATGGGAACAACGCCATCGCAAAGAGACGGTGATTCCTGCATCGGATTACTGGCAGAAGAAAGTCACAGCAGTCAACGGTGAGCCTGGGCAGGAGGGCTGAGCATGTCCGGCACGCACGTTGTTCACGACCAGTTCTACGGAGACGAGAAAAGATTCGCAGAACCAAAGATAGTAACGGTAGAAACCGAAACAGAAGAAAGGAGCAACGAGACAGTGGGAGAGAAAATCGCATTCAAGATCAAGGTCAAGAAGGCGGGCAATGTCCGCTTGAATAGCATCGAGTTCCACGCGGAGTCGTGGGAGGAAGCGCTGGCGTATGCCCGCGAGAAGGGTGAGCCGGTTTCGATTGCGCTGGCAAAGGAGAAGTGAAAAACAACGAAAGGAGAGAATCCATGTTACGAAAGAAAATCTTTGTCATCTACAGAAAAGAGGACAAGGACACGGAATACCTGATCGCCGGAAAAAGCCTGGATGATTGCGGGGCTGAATCAGGAGACCAAGTTGGAATCTACGAAGTTGGAATCTACGAACTGAGGGAAACCAAGACACTCAAGGTGGTCAAGGAATTGAAGTAGAACAACGGCGGGCGGCGACGGTATCAGGGCAAACAGGGCGTGCGGCCTGAAAACAAGTAAGCCCTGCCTGGACGCCTGCCGCCCCATGAAAACAAGGCGGGCGAAGTTGCGTTTGCGCCCTCAGCCATACGAGGGGGCACAAGCGCTCCGCCCGCCACAGAATACATGCCGCCTCGCTGAGGGTGCCGAAGGGCGAATAAGAGGCAACTATGGGTAGGTGTAGGCGAGGCGGCGTAAATCCTGGCACGGACGCCGATGTAGCTCAAGCATGGAAACAGAGTACCACGGCAAAGATTACCTGGAGTTCCCCGCGTATGAGGATGGGGGTGGGAATATCCTATGTGAGGACTGCCACGACTTTCTTGCAGCAGCAGCGGAGTTACAAGAGCATGAAGACGAGGCACGCCGTGAGGAAATAGCGATGGATGCTCGCATAACAGATGAGGAACGACGCTATCGAGAGGAGCAACCATGACACGCAAGGAAAAGATTGCCAAGACACGCAAGGAAAAGATTGCCAACATCAAGCGGGAGTACCGATGGATGTGGGCTTATCAATGGCAAGGGAAATGGATACTCGCCTGGCGCAGTGAGCACAAGAAACAAAACTTGCTCGACAATGACGATACACCTTGGCCTGGTGGTATCCCCGTCCGCGTGTTGCTGACGCCAGAGATAGGAAAGGGAAAAGCGTGAACTCAACAGAGCACATCCTGGGCATCGGCTGGACGTGGAAAAAGCCGTCGGAGTTAGGGCCGTTTCACACAAAAGATGAATCACGCCGCGCTCCGCAAACGGCCAGGAGCCTATGTTGTGGCGAGCATCGGAAAGATTGTGAGGCAGAAGGAAGATGCTTCGGAATCTACTTCTCGCCGACAACTACGGAAATGGGAAAAAGCAGGCTTCAACGCTGCGTCGCTTATGAAGTCATCCTCAGACGAAAGGAGTGAAGCACATGTTTGACGAGACAGAGGAACTCGATGCGTTCATTGAGAAATTGGAATCTATTGACCAATGGCTAAAGGACAATGCGGATAACTACACAGCGGGACCCCGGCGACATTTGCATCATGTTCACAATGAGATAGAACATGCGCTGGACAGTGCAATTGAGGCGCGAATCGTCCTTCGGGAGGGGATTACACCATGACACTCTGGACAATCCTCGGACCCGGTGCCGGCCTTGTCGCCGGATTCCTCCTCGGCGTGTTTATAGAACGCCGCCAGTGGCGAGCCTGGGCAGCCTGGCGAGCCGATGAGGTGCAGCGCGAGGCGGCAGCGCGGATCGCACACCTGCCGCGAATGCACACAGACTTTTTGAACTGACCGTGAACCTGTCCGCCGGGAGTGAAGGGGTCCCATGTACGCCAAAGTCTTTGAGCAGATTTTCAATTCGTCTCTGGCAGAAGATTACCAAACGAGGCACCTATTTATGGACTTGCTTGTGCTTGCCGATAATGACGGAATTGTAGATAGGACACGAGAGGCAATAGCACGAATTACCAATGTGCCTGTGAACATAGTGAACAGCGCAATTGAACGCCTCGAACAACCAGATCCCAACAGCCGTTCAGTAGAGCATGCTGGTTGCCGACTCGTTCGCCTTGATGAACATCGTAACTGGGGCTGGCAAGTAACCAACTACAAACTCTATCGCAACTTGCGTACCAGCGACGAAAGACGTGAGTATTTCAGGAAATATCGGCGGGCAGAACGGGCAAAGAAACGGGGCTGTTCACCAGATGTTCACACCTGTTCACCGCAGTTAACCGATACAGATACAGATACAGATACAGATACAGATACAGATACAGAAGAAGAGGAAGGAAAGAGATTCCAGTCTGCCCTTCTGGTCTTGGAGCACTTCAATGAGACGACGGGTAGAAAATACACCCTCACATCCTTGCGGAAGAAAATCATCCTGGGGCGATTGGCGGAGGGGCATACGGTCGAGGAACTGTGCCTGGCGATCTCGAATTTCGCGGCGGATGATTGGGAAGGGCGGGCGAAGTACTGCGACTTCTTATGGGCAATCGGGGTCCAGCCAAACAAGGGGATAGATCACCTTGACCAGTGGTTGAACTATCAGAAGCCGGAGACGCCAGAGCAATGCCGTAAACGAGAAGGGGAGGAGTGGGTCAAAAAGATGGAGGCAAAGCAGGCGAATGAATTGGAACGCCGTCCTGACGCCGAGTGAATTCAAGGAGACCATAGAAATCATTCTACAACGGTTTCCAACGGCGAAGTTCTCTGACGCGACGAAAGACGCTTGGTACAGCGATGTATGCCACGTTCACGCCGGGCGGCTCAAAAAGCTCGCGTATGCGTTCTGCGAACGATTTCCCGAGAAGAACATCGGGCGGCTCAACATCGCCGGAGTCCTGCGGTCTCTCAACAAGAGCATCCCCTATTCAGAGGCGGACGGGCGCACAAATGAAGGTGAATGGCCATCGGTGGAACTTGACGGGCCGAAGTCCTGCCCTTTCTGCGGCGGGCGGAAGATGGTCACGGTAGAGGTACAGTATGCGGACATGCCAGAGAACTGGCCTTATTACATCCGCCTGCATTGTGTTTGTGACAGGCCGTTACGGCCTCCGATGAATCTCCTGTGCCGAATCAAACTGCAAGACGCGGTCCCTGACTATCGGCAACGCCGGATCACAAAAGGACGGATTTGGTCTGCCGAACCGCAACATTCGTCGGAGGTTATGTTCCTGGTTCAACCGATAGCCAAAAAGGTGAGAGTGCCGTTTGAGACAATCCGCATTGCCGGAGAGTCCGGAGCGGTGCTGAACACGGAGAAAGGAGAGGTGCTGCATGAAGCGAGTTAAACGGTTTTATATCGAGGCGGAAATAACGGTTCAACTTTCGGAAGACCGCAAGACCTTTCACACCATTCGATTTCTGGAGCGGTCATGGGATTGCTGTTACACGGCGCGAGTGCCAGAGATTGGGGAACATTGTGAGCCAGTCGCCCTTGACCGCTGGATGCCAATGAATTTAGTGCGGGAACGTTTCAAGGCAGGACCATGTGAGGAATGTTACAGCGACCATCACATAGAAGACGCAAAACCAGAGACGGAATAGAGGTGCAACCATGAAGATTGAGATTCGGGCGGTGTTGACGTGGGTGGAACTGAAACCATTACAACCGATGCTTCGCTGTTCTGCGAGATTGATAGGGTGCAGCGGTGCTATGACAAGAGGATTCAGAAATCAAGGAGGGCGGTGATGAGTGCGATGCGGGAAAGGGTTGAGGACCTATTGGAAATGACGGAGTGGATAACAGAGACTTCTCAGGATAATGCAGAGGTGAGCCGTGCGGTCATTCTTGAGAATGCGCTTCGTGATTGGCTGAAAGAGGACAAGGAGCAAGGTGATGCTGAGTAGAGAGAACGTGACTGGTTTTTTAGACCTGATTCCATATCTGTCAAGAGATGAACAGAAATCCCTGATTGAGACCTGCCTTCACCACATGGTGGAGAACCGCCGACTGACGGAAGTGGCTGCCAGCTTCCCATGTCTGTTTGAAGGAGCAATCACGGTTACCGATTGCGGCAAGTGTTCCACCTGCCAAGCGCGGGCGGGGTTGACGAAGGAGAAGCAGATAGAAGCGGCAGCCGAAGCACGCGGTGACGTGCAGGTACACGCGGTGCTCGATGAAATTTCCCAGCATCGGCTCTCGCCCGCCGACAAATACTGGTTACAACGACGAGATCGGGCGGACGAGGCTGCGATGGATTCTGAAAAGAGAATTGGCAAGGTGAAGGAGAAGGAGGCGAAATGACAAAGTCCCAACGCGACGCTGTGCTAATGAGGAAGGCGTTCTGCAATATCTGTTCTGCTCGCTGGCCAGAAAACCCGGACGGCAGCGCGTGCAGTTGCCATTTTGAGGGAATGTCCGAGGATGACATATGCTTGGTATTGAAGGACCCTCGCTGGCTTGCCCGCGCTGCCCGGCGGTTTGTGAAGATGGAGCAGGCGTCAAGGCAAACGAAACCGACGAAGAAAGGCAAAGAGAAGGCCAATGCTGACCGAAAGCTACCTGCTGGAAGTGGCGAATAATTCCCTGACGGGAATTGCGCCTGAGAAACTGACGGCAATTTGCTATCAGGCTATCCAGGTAATTGAGTTGGTCATGGAAAATGCGCGACTCAAAGAGGAACTTGAGAAATTGGCTATGGTCGGAATGACGGAAGATGGCCCAGATGTATTTCATAGAGTAATTGATGGCGAGGATACTATGTCGGGAGACAGGGAACTGGAATGCGGCGGCCGGGAAGACGGTGATATTTCCGAGGTTCTTCTATTGTCTCTGTCCGCAGCAAAAGGACTTGGAGGAAAACCCTGCCCGAAGTGTTTTCCACAGATGTCTTGATGCTGATGTGATCGTGGATGAACGCGATAAAGCCTGTTTTGACTGGCAACCGAAGGAGGAGCAAGGCGATGCTGACAGAAGCTAAGGTACGAGAGATTCAGGAGCAGTGGACGAACCAAGAAATAGGGGTTTCGGAAATCTTCGATGAAGACAGGGACGATATAATCGCCCTTGCCGAGACCTGCCTGGCGGAGACGGCCCGGGCCAACAAGGCGGAGGAGGCGATGGCGGCCGCGTATGCCAAGATGGAACGTTCCTATGACCCAAGTATGAGAAGGTTTGTAGCCATGGCGGAAAGGAAGGAGCAAGGCGATGTACCCAATGATACTGACAAAAGCACAGGTTGAGGCAATGCGGACGAAATGGCACTGGACAGAGCAGGACGAAAAGGATGTCTGCGATACCTGCCTTGCCGCGATGGATAGAGCAGACGCGATGGAGGAGGCGCTGGCGAATTGCCGATGTCAAAAGGGTTGCTATGGAATGCAGAACTGTGGTCTATGTCCGCCCTGTTTGGCGGCATTGGCTGTGGCGAAAAGGAAGGAGCAAGGCGATGGCAATTCTAAGTGAAGTTGAAGTGCGAAAGATTTTGGCGAAATACGAAGCCACTCTGCAAGAAGCGGAAAGACTGGCTGAAGATTCCAAGAAAGAGGAATGGAAAAAAGTCCGAGGACATAGGTATGCCTATCCAAATGAGATTATTAAGTGTCTCGCCGAGACCTGCTTGCACCACATGGCAGAGAACCGCAGACAGACGGAGGCGCTGGCGAAGTGCAGATGCTGGAGTCCGAGGGTGATTGGTACTGGGGAAAGGGTAGATTGTGGCGAGTGTTGCACCTGCCTGGCGAGGATTGCCGTGGCGAAGGAGAAGGAGAAGGAACAAGGACATGACAAGGAAAGAGACAAAGCAAACGACTGAGGAGAGGCCCGCAACTCGCGTCGAGATCAAGGCCCCGCCTATCCCCGTCCGCGTCCTGCTGATGCCGGTGAGAAAGGAGAAGCCGTGAGCGGAATAAGTTGGGAGGTCAAAATCATCCTCGATAACGAAACATTCACAGAACGTGGACGCTTGCCCGAAATCGTGGCAGAGGCCCTTCAAGAACATCTGCGGAAAGAGGATGGCGAGTTTGCAACCCGGCGACGCGCTGGGAAACTTCGATTTTCCATCAAGGGTGCGCTTGGAACATGGCGAATACCGAAGGGAATCCCTCTGGAACGGTAAAAGGAAAGGAGAAGCCGTGAAGATAGCCAAAGGCCCCGTGAGGAAATTATTGGTAACAATAACACGGTTACAAGACCTTGTCGGCAGAGCGCAGGCTTTCTATGAGAACGACCGCAACCCCGACGGATATGAACTGGGCGGGAATGCGCTCGAGGAAGCATTCAACCTATGCGTCCAAGCAACGTCAGATTATTACCCAACGGATGCGGAGGAGAAGCCGTGAACATTTTCATCGGAATTGATCCTGGCAAAACCGGAGGCATCGCCAGCATCAAAGAAGGGCACGCGGCGACAGTGCGAATGCCGGAATTGGATAGCGTGATTCGGGATACTCTCGCCGGACTGGTAAAAGACCCGGAGACATTTGTGGTTATCGAGAAGCAGCAGGGCAGGCCGAACATGCGAGGTGTGAATCGCCTGATGGAGCACTTCGGGTTCCTGCGCGGACTTGTTTCAGCATGGCGTGTTCGGCACATCATCGTCGCACCGAAGGACTGGCAACGAGAGACGTTGCGAGGGATGCCGGAGACCGATAGAGCCGGACGGAAGAAGCAGGCCATCGAAATAGCCGACAGGTTATTTGCGACGGGCAAGATCACAGATGGCGAAGCCGACGCCTTGCTTCTGGCGGAATATGGGAGAAGGTTGGAACGGTGAGACTCAGGGCCGCGATTGACGCATACCTCGAGTTCGTGGAAGGCCGTAGCGATACCCGCAAGACGTGGCTACGCGCCCGGGGCGTCCTCTCGCGGTTCTATCAGGTAGCGGGCAACAAGCTCCTCGACAACCTCACGCCGTTTGACGTGTCCGCATACCTCGCGGAATGCCGGCGGCTCGGCAACAAGAAAAGCACGAGGGACACCAACGTCAAGCTCCTGTCCGGTTATTGGAAATGGTGTCAGGAGAGTGAGATCACAGAGCGGCGGTCCCCGATCCGGTCAATTCACAGGCTGACAGGAGTAACGCACAGGCCGCCGAGGACTCTCACGGAGACAGAGCAAGCAAGGCTTCTCCTGGCGTGCGAGAGCTATGCGAAACCGTTTGAGAGGGCAAGGGTGCGGGCCGTCGTGACAATCGCCCTGTGCTGCGGGATGAGACGCGGCGAGATAGCGGGGCTGAGGCTGGTGGACTATGAGCAAGAGAAACACCAGTTCCGAGTCCTGGGCAAGGGCAGCAAGCTGCGGATACAGCCGATTCCCGAAGTGGCGATCCCGGCGATTGAAACGCTGGTCGTCGTCGTGAAGGAGAAAGGCTTTGACAGGCTCGTCTGTACGAATACAGGGAGGCAGGTCGGCGAGGGTAGCCTGCACGCGATGTGGTCGAGGCTCCTGCGCAAAGCTGGCGTGCCTCACGTGCCGTTCCACAGTTGCAGGCACACTTACGCAATCAGGTTTTTTGAGGGCGGACATAACCTCAAGGTGATTCAGGCATTGCTCGGCCACGCTTCCCTCAAGACGACGGAGGTGTATCTGCAAGGGCTTGACGTTGAACAGGCGAAGATTGACGCGGTGAAACGTGAATTTGCTAAGTGAGGAAAGAGGACGGAAAAGGAGAAAGGAGCAAGGACATGTTAGGAGATGACCTTTTCAAGGAGAAGATTCAGGAGGTTCTGTCCAGCCTGACAGACCGAGAGAGGCGGGTCTTGACGCTGCGATTCGGACTGGATGACGGCTGCCAGAGGACGTTGGAGGAGGTCGGCAACGAGTTCAACGTGACGCGAGAGCGCGTCCGACAGATTGAGGCGAAGGCCCTTCGAAAGATGCGCCATCCGACACGTGCATCAAAGCTATTTTGCTTCATAGAATCGTATGCGATTACTCAGGAGCAATGCTTGATGCGTGCGATTTTCGGCACCCCCCCAAACACTCAAGGAGACTCCTGAGCATGGCGAATGACACGGCGACGATAAAAGCTACTTCCGAAGGTCTGTTCATCCCCTGGAGCCTCTTGCCCAAGAAGCTCTTACGGCGACTGCAACGCGAACGAAGGTTCGAATCCTTCTCCTCCCATTTTTTCTCCTGTTTTGCTGTCGCCTTCGAGAGGGAAACCATGTTTTCACTTTACCCGCGCGTGATAGTCCCAACCGCCTTTCTCGCGGTGTCTGTCCTGTTTTGTCCGGCACTGGCTGAGGAAACGGATGAGCGCGGTGTCCAAAAGGTCGAGGGGATCGAGCGAGTGGTGGCCGTGGAGGGACAGGGGTATTTTCCCGTCATGATTCGACTTCAGGATGGTTCGCTCGGGGCGGTGGTGCGCGGGGGCGCCCCGCACATCGGAGTCAAGGGGCGTCTTGACTGGGTTCAGTCGCGGGATGGGGGGCGAAGTTGGGCAAAGCCGACCTTAATCGTGGACAGCCGCTGGGACGACCGCAATCCGGCTGTCGGTCAGATGGTGGACCGGACGATTGTCGTAGCGTACGCCGAAGCAAGCACCTATGACGAGCAGGGCAAGTGGGATACATCCGCAGGGAGCTACGATCTCTTCTACGTCACCTCGCGAGACGGTGGAAGGACCTGGTCAGAGAAGAAGAACCTGTACTCCGGGCCAATTCGAAACGGTTCCCCCTTCGGGCGCATCATTCACGACAAAAAGGGGACCGCACTCATGGCGATTTACGGCGAGGCAAACCCATCCTACGCGGGGCCGGAGAAATTGCAGGGTAACGCGGGGGATTACTCGGGTCTGATTCACTCCAAGGACAACGGCCGGACCTGGAGCGACTTTTCGCTGATTCTTGCCGGGCACAACGAGGCTTCCTTGCAGCTTCTGCCGGATGGCAGGCTCATCGCCGCAGTTCGCACCGAGGATGGCGCCCTTTCCATAACCGAATCCGAGGACGACGGCTATCACTGGTCAGCTCCGAGAAGGCTGACAAAGCGGGGGCAGCATCCTGCGGACCTCTGCCTCCTTTCCGGGGGCGCGCTTCTGATGACCTACGGGAATCGCCTTCAGCCCTACGGCGTGGGCTGCGTTGTCAGCCGCGACAAGGGCAAAACGTGGGATTACGAGCACCGCAAGATGCTCGCCTGGGATTCGGAAAACACCGACTGCGGCTATTCGAGCACCCTCCAGCTCCCCGACGACACGATCCTGACGATGTACTATTCCGTGGGCACACGCTCGCTTCCGAGCGTCGCCCAGGCGATATGCCTCCGGTACACCGCGAAGCAGCTCGGCCTGTGACGCCGACCTCGGTCCAAGCTGCCCCCGTTAATCCAGGGTCTTAACCCGCACCGTGCGAAACCACGCCTTGTCCGCGGGGAGGTGATTCTGGAGTCCTATGTAGCCGTCCTCGCCTCGCTCGCCCGTGAACTCGTTGATTTTCACCCCATTCAGCTCGATCGTGTACTTCTGCCCGATGACCGTGATTCGGAACCTGTTCCAGCGATTGGGCTTGCGCGAGGCGTACTCGGTCGGCGCCTTAAAGCTGTAAATGCTTCCCGTCCGATGGGGCGGGTCATACGAGTCGGCGATCTGAATCTCGTATCCCTGATTGACCGCGTCCCACGGCGTCTTCGGCGGATTGGGGAATCGGACAAAAATCCCTGAATTTGAATCGGCTTTCTCGACTTTCCAGTCCACTTCTAAGATGAAGTCCTTGAACTTCTTCTCCTTGTACCACAAAAGGCCCATTCCGCCTTCCGTGCGTAGAGAGCCGTCCTGCTCTCTCACGAACTCTCCCGGTCCCGTCATCTCCCACCCGGTTAGGTCCTTCCCGTTATAAAGGTCCACGAAACCCGGCTCTCGCAGCTCCCTTCCCGTGGCCCAGGCGATTCCTTGTGCGACTATTCTCAGGTGACTCGCGTTGCTGCACGACTCCACCGAATGTCCCAGGGATGTGAAAAAGACCCTTCCCTTTCCGTACATCTTCGTCCAGGCGATGGGGTGGACTCGCTGGTCGTCCGGGCTCTGACAGACTAAGAGCACGTGCTTGTCCTCGAGGTCGCACTGGTCATGGTAGTAGAACTCGTCCATGATGTTGAAATTCGCGATTCCTTCGAGGATGGGATGGTCGCCCTCGATGCGAAGGATGTGCATCTCCCGATACGGCTCGTGCTTGACAAAACTCCCGCCGAGCATGCGAACGTACTCGGGGTTTGACTGGAATGTTTCTGTCGCGCTATGAACGGCAACCAGCCCGCCGCCGTTGCGAACGAAATTGAGGAAACCTTCGATTTGCCGGTCGGTGATTTTCGTCCAGGCGCTCTGGTTGTATGCGAAAATCAGGTCGTACTTTTTCCCCAGTTCCGGGTCCTCAAGAATGGCGATATTAGAGGGAATGGTCGCCTTCTCCGCTTTCGGGAATCCTTCCGGGGGGTTGTCCATTCGCACAAAATTAGCTTTGATATCGAGTTGTTCGCTGGCGGCGTCTATCATCATTTTCGACCCCGCCTCGTAGGGATGATACTCTCCGCCAAGCAGAGCCAGCACGCGGATTGGCCGCACCTCGCCCGCCTCGGCGACCGCGCACAGCACGGCACCGGTTACAATCAGAGCCAAACCTGCAAGAACACTGACTTTCATAGCGATTTCTCCTCTGCAAAGACTGTTGTTACTTGCCCTGGTGTGCCGTTGAAGATTCTCGTACCGCCGGCATCTTGTCCTGCCATGGCGGGAGGGCATCGTGCCCCCGACAGCGAGGGCGAGCCTGCCCGTGCAGGCGACGCAAGGTTTCTTCTCCTCACGGCACGCACGGGTCCGTCTCCGCTCTGCCGTGACGCGCGGCCAGGGACGCCCTCGCGACTGCCCCGCCTTGCGGGGCGGCGTTACCGACCTGGCTCCTGTAAAGCCTGCCGCCTCGAACGGTCATTTTCACGTTCAACTCCGAATCGAGAATCAACACGTCCGCGTCGTAGCCAGGGGCAATCCTTCCTTTTTTCGCGAGACCCAACACCTTCGTGGGCGATACTGTAGCCATCGTCACGGCTTCCGCGAGCGAGACGCCGGCGAGGCACACGGCGTTCCGAACCGCCCGGTCCATGGTCAACAAACTTCCGGCGAGCCACCCTCGGCGCCTCCCGACTGTGTATCCTTGAGGCGTCACGGTGACCTTCTCCTTCCCCTTGCGGTACATGCCTGGCGGTAACCCGGCGACGAACGCTGCATCCGTAATCAGAGCGACTTTCTCCGTTCCCTTGCAGCGGAGAATTGGCCCGAGCATCGCCGGGTGAAAATGGAATCCGTCGAGAATGACGCTGCCAGACAGCTCCTCCATGCACAAAAAACTTCCCACGACCCCCGGCTCGGCGCCAAGCCAGCCGCCAGGTTGCTCTTTTCGGTACGGCCAGTCCGTCGTGTTTCCAACGTGGGTGACGAACGATAAACCGTTTTTCACCGATTCCGCCATGCACCGGTAATCCGCGAGGGAGTGACTCGCCGCAACGACAACTCCCGCGTCATGCAGCAGCCGAATGACTTTCTGGGCCCCCTCAAGCTCGGGAGCCAGGGTCACCATTCGAATGGCATCCGGGGCAGCGCGCAGCCATCGGCGAACTTCCTTTACGTCGGGTTTCCTGAGAAGGTGTTGGGGATGGGCGCCGCGACGCTGCGGGTTCAAAAAAGGGCCCTCAACATGGATGCCGATGACGGCGTCCGCATACTCCGACCCTGACTCGCGGTACGCCCCGACCCGCCGGATTGCCTCAAGCATGTTGTCCGGCGTGTCCGTCAGGACCGTGGCAAGCATCGCGGTGGCGCCATGCGCCACAAAGTGGCGCACGATTCCGTCATATTTCTCGACGGGACTTTGAGAGAACTCTTCGCCTTTCGCGCCATTGACTTGAAGATCAGTATACCCGGGCACGAGCAGCCCATCGGAGGCGTCAATCGTTTGAACCGCGCCGCGGCGCGGGTGCACCTTCGCGACTCCAGTGCCGACCGCACGGATTCGCCCCCGTTCGATCAACACAAAACCCCGCCGAAGGATCTTGTCAGGTGTGACAATTGTGGCGTTCTGAAACAGAAGAGAGCTCATCACAGGCCCAAGCGTTGCGCCAGTCGCTCTAAGAATTGCACCGATTCCCGATACGCTTCATCCAGATTCTCCACGCCGCCGATGTCAATGGCAATGAAGCCGTCGAAGTTGTGCTTCGCCAGACCCAGAAAAACACCGTCCCAATCTATGGTGCCTTTGCCCAGAGGGAGGTGTTCGTTTGTGCGGCTGTCGTTGTCGGAAACGTGAACGTACTTGATGCGCGAGCCGAGTTTTTCCACACTCAATGGCAGGATTTCTTTCTGGGCGTTTTGGTGACCGGTGTCAAGGACAGCGTAGAAGTTCTCGTCGTCCACGTGGTCCATCAGCCGCAGCATGGCGTCGGTGTTGCTGACCATTTCGCCGACTCGGGGTTCCATGGTCAGCATGAGACCCGCGTGGGCTGCCATTCGGGCACATCGCTTCACCGTGTCCACGAGAACACTCCATTGTTCCTGCCACGAGAAAGCGGGGTCAATCTCCACCTGGAACGGCCGAGCGAACTTGATCGCCTCTTTGTATGGCGACTCACCCTTGAATCGGAGAGGAGGAGTGAAACTATCGAGCTGGACCGTCTCACAACCGAAGTACGTCGCACATTCCACACCGACCTCGAACAGCTCGAGTCCTTCCTTCCGCTCTCCTCCATCCAGACTTACCGTCGAAGGAAGGACCGGGCAGAAGTTGATAATCCGAAGACCGAGGCGCTCCGAATGGGACTTGAGTTTTGCCCGCTCGGAGTGAATTGTTAGAAGATTCTCTTTTCGGACACCTTCCAGCTCGACATTTGTGAACCCCAGCCGCGCCATATCCTCCAGAGCCGCAAACGTGTCCGGAACACTCGGCGGATACCCGTATTTGCTAATTGCATACAGCCAGCAGCAAGCGACTTTCAGCATCGGTGAACTCCTTGTTATGTCGTTGCTTGACGGGGTCTCCTGCGATTCGATAGACATCACGAATGCTTGGGACAGGGTTCAGGCAAACCTAACAGAAAGGAGCCTCAGGTGCAACCGTTTTCGCCGAGGGGAACGACACGGTTTCCCATTCCTTTCCCATAAAACGCCCGGCAAAGTGCTTGACTTTTAGAACTAAGGATGTTAAGATAGAGCAATTATTCAGACTGGAAACTTTCTTCGAATGGGGGGAACGGTTGTTGCGAGGTCTACGCGTTCCCTGACAAAGGACATGGAAACGGCGAACTCGACATCGCCAGCCTTCATGGAACGGGTCATCATTCTTGCCATTCTCATCGCCTTGTTGATAACTCACCTTTTTGTCGTGCAGAAGGTCGCCTTTCTTGGATTCTATTATCTCCCAGTCCTCCTGGCAGGATACTTCTACGGCAAACGTATCGCTCTTTTGATCAGCATTCTGACCCTATTCCTCGTCACCCTGTATTCGATTGTCGAGCCGGGGAAAATGTCTCCGGACATCGCCGTTGAGCAGGCGAACCTCGATAGAACCACTCCGAACACTGCCGCCAGAAACGAAGTCCTGGACCGACTCTCCAAAGAGAAGTTCAAGCTTAATTTCTCCCTCGTGACGTGGGGTGCTTTTCTCGTCCTCGCGGCTGTCATATCAAGTGTGCTATACGAGCGGAAGCAGAAGAGGGTTGACGAGCTTCGGCGCGCTTACACGGGGGTCGTAGAGATTCTGACGAAGTATCTGGAACTGGCCAACAGGTCCACCGTCGGGCGCTCGAGGGATGTGTCGCGATACGCCACAGCGACGGCAAGGCACATGAAACTGCCTGAAGAGACAATCGAGAACATCCGAATGGCGGCTCTGCTGCACGACCTCGGTCACCGGGACATCAGCGCCCTGATCTTGGAGAAATCCGCCGAGCTCGGCAAGGAGGCGAATACGACCGTCCGCACGCAGAGCATCCGCGGAGAGGAGGTTATCCGTTCTGTGAGCGCGGTGCTGGAGGACGTGGCGCCGATTGTTGACGGATACCACGAGTATTTCGCCGCTGGCCCGAAAACCACGGCTCGGACCTCCGTGGCAAAGGGGTCTGAGATCATCGCTGCGGCGCGGGCGTACTACGATATGATCACAGGCAGTCCCACACGAAAAGCGTGGTCTCCGGACGAGGCGCTGGCGGAGATTCGCACGGGAAAGCAGTTTGACGCCGACATCATTGACGCCTTTGAGGAAGCCCTGCGAGACATCAAGGAGGATGAAGGGAAGGAAAAAATGAAGTAAGGAATCCTTTTGTACGCTTATACTCGGTAACAGGGGTCACACGCGATGGAGAAAACAAGAGAGTTTATTGCGGAGAACATAGAGAGAATATCGGTCCTCTTCATCCTCGTCGGGATCGGGATCATTCATTCGGTGTCCGATAAGTTGCCTTTTTTGAACTTCTATTACCTGCCGGTTCTCCTTGCCGCCTCGGCTTGCGGGCGGAAAACCGCGTTGCTGGTGAGCGTGCTCGCGGTGTTTCTGATCACCCTGTACGCCGTGGCTATGCCTTCCAGTTTCAGTGTGAAAATAGCCGACGGGATGGAGGAACTCCGTGAGGCACAACGTGGGGCGGCTCCGGGGGCGCGAATTGCCGCCATTGAAAGGCAAATCAGCGACCAGAAATTCAACCTGCATTTCTCCCTAACAGCCTGGGGTTCCTTCCTGATCCTGGCGGCGATAACAGTTGGAACCCTCTACGACCAGAAGGAGAAGCAAGCGGAAGACCTGAAGCATGCATATATCGGCATTCTCGAGATGCTCACAAAATGTCTTGAGTGCACGGACCAACACGTCCTCGGACATTCACAGAGAGTCGCCGAGTTGGGCGTCGAGATTGCTCGCGAATTAGGCCTCGCGGACAGCGCGATCGAGAAGGTGCGCGTTGGAGGTTTACTGCACGACATCGGGAAGGTGGACGTCAATGTCAAAGCCCTCCAGAAATCCGTTGCCTTGAGCGAAGAAGAGCGGCGAGAAATCGCGTTGCACCCGGTGAGAGGGGCGGAGATTCTTCAGTCAGCGGAGGTGGTCTTGCGGGACGTCATCCCGATCGTGAGGTTTCACCACGAACGCCTCGCCAGCGAAGAAGCTGAAATCCCCCACCTGCCCGGAGTGAAGCTCGATAGGGAAATGACGCTGTCTATCGGGACAATCGCCGTGGCGGACGCCTACGACGCGATCGTCAGCGACCGACCCTATCGTTCCGGGAAGCTCCCCTGGCAGGCGGCTCAAGAAATCGAAGCCAATGCGGGCACCCAGTTCCATGCGGAAGTGGTGAAGGCTTTCAAAAGGGTCATCGCCCGCACGATGTGAAGGGTTTCAGGGGTCCGGGGGGCAGGTTCTGTTTGGCCTGTCTGACCTGTCGGACAGGTCGGACCTGTCGGACGGGTCGGACCCGCGCCGCCACACAAGATCACCAGACCTCGACTCGGTAGTATCTTTCCGAACAGGTGGGAAAGGCTTCGTCCACGAATGCCCCGGCATTTGCATCCCGAGGTGGGCCGAGGGGATGCCATTCTTCGAGAGGGCTGGACGCCCAATAGACCTGGTAATACTTGTGGAGAGAGGTAGGCCATCTCAGCTCGACCTTCCCACCGTCAAGCCGGATTGCGGAGACCTCAAAGATTGAGGAAGAGTCTATGGGGCTGGTTCCTGTGATGAACTCCTCAAAATTCGTCCACCCGTCGAGGTCTTCGTCGTCCCACGGTTGGAGAGAGAGGTTCCCGAACCACATTTCCTCCCATTCGTCCGGCAGGTTGTCCCCGTCGGCGTCCGGATTTGGCGGCGTGAGAGGTCGAACGACAACAATGTAGTTGCTGTGGACTCCGGCCGGGTCCTGGGCATTGCCTCCGACAACGACTTCCCCGCGATGAAACAGGTTCCTGTAGAAATCGTGATACCGGCTGCTGCCCGACTTGTCCACGTATTGCGTGAAGCCCGTCTTTTCCCAGGTGCCGTCCGAAAGCCACGCAGGAAGTGTCTCATTGATTCGGAAGCCGACCCATACCTCCACGTCAAAGCTGACGCTGAAAATCAGATAGTCCGAAGACTTGTCCCCGCGGTCCTCCGCCGGCCCGTTCGGAAGGCGCATCTGGATGCACCCTTCCTTCAGCTCCTCCGGAATGGGACTGCCGATGAAGTACTGCAAGTCGTCCGAATAGAGGTAATTCCCCACGGCATAGCCTGTCAGAGCAACCGCGTTCCCTGTCCTCAAAGTGACATCCGTGATTTCCATTTCGAACCGCGTGGTAAACAGAACGGTTGTTCCTCCCGCGACAAGGTTCCTCAAGGAGGAGGCATCCGCGACGTTACTCACGGTAAGCGAATAGGTCCTCACGCTGGTCATCAACGCCGTGGTCAATTCGACCGTTCGACCATCGGGTTGCAGAGAAACGGCCTTGACGCTGAGCCAGTGCGACAGGCAATAGTTGGCCGGGTTGGTTGCCGACTCCGGGTTCATCGGCTCGTCGAAAACAATCTGCACGGTGTCCTGGGCTATTGCCTCGACCGACAGAATCTTCGGGGCAACATCGTCCTGCGGCGTCGTGATGCTGACCTGGACCGGTTCCGATTTCGTGCCGGCGCCGTTGATTGCCAGGATTCCGTACACGTACGGCGTGTTCTCCTCAACGGTAGCGTCCGTGTAGGAAAGCGCTGGCAGCCCCGTCGCAAGAAGCTCTCCATCCCGCGTTATCTCGTAGCCGAGGATGCCGCTGTCCGGGTCGCTCGCCGGCGACCAGGACAGAATGACCGTGCGGTAATCGGGTGTCTGCGCGGTTGGGGCGAGGGGAGCCGTAGGGGGCGAAGGGTCGCTGATAGCCATCGCCTGGAACGAGGTCGGGTCGGACCACTCGCTCCAGCGCCCCGTAACGTCTCTGTGCTTGACCCGCCACGCATACCACTCGAAGTTCACAAGTCGTTCGGCGGGGACCGCGACCGATGTCTTGTCCGTTGGCGCGATCCCGCTGTCCCAGAAGGGGTAAGCCCAGTCGCGCCCCAGCGGGATGAGAATCCATCGGCTGGCAGAGTGTCCGTCACCGTTCGGGTCCGAGAACGCCGAAGAGACCAGCAGGGGAATCCCCGGCGCCGTGGCCCCGTCCGGAGGACCGATGTTGACCGGTTTGCGAGGGATGTTCGAATCGCTCGCCCAGCTCCACATCGTGTTTCGTCGGCTCTGGATCCAACTCTTCAATCCCGCAATCCGGAAATCCAGCGTCTGGAAGAGATTCTGCCAGGGGGTCTGCTCCAGTCGCCCCTGAAAGGGATACGGGGCCGGCAGCGGCATCTGGTCCCAACGGTCTCGGTCTGCCTCCGCCATCTCGATGATAAGGTTACGCCACTCGTCAACGATTGGGAAAATATGCTCCTCTGTGTAGATTAATTGCAGAATCTCGCGGAGGCGGTTCTTGTACTCGACCCCGAACGGTTCGGGATAGGTCCCTAAGATTCTGCTCACGAATGGGCCCTCTCCTCCTCCGTAAGGCACGTCGAACGTAAGGTCCAGGTCCCACGGAAAAACCTCCCACAGTCTTGTCTGGGGATTCCGGTAATAGAAATAGTTCTTCCCGGCGGGGATGTCTGTGTGGTGAACAGCATCCACAATGGCATGATAGGAGTACCAGGACTCCAGGTTGAAATTGTATCGCCACCAGTCTATGGTCGGCGCCCCGTGATAGCCATCCCAGAACGCCTGAATGTCCGTATCGTCGAGAGGAGGGATGTCGTTCACCTCCTTTTCCCATTTGCCGTTCGCGGCGCCGGTGTCCATCTTGTACAGATTCCCCGTCAGCGGGTGACCGTGCGTTTTGAGCAGGTTATCGTCGGGCTGCTCCACCTCCGTGAACAAACCATAGAAATCCCCTTTGTATTGGTCGAGACCCGTCTCGCTCACGTTGTCAATAATGCGCAAATGAACGAACGTGGTGTAAGAGAACCGCACGCCTGCATCCCGAAACAGGCGGAAGCCAAGAGATTCGTAGATTCCCTCCTCCCCCCGTTTGCCGGTCCAGACCTGCTGAATGTTCGAGTTGAGGTTCAGCTTCTTCCTCTTCTCCGGATAAGGCTGTCCGTAATTGTCTTTCATCACAAGGCGCCGGCCCCTGTTGAATTTCATCTTGTAGGCCCGCTTGTGCTGATGGTAACGGTGGACGCCGCCCCGCAACCGGAAATAAATGTGGTCGTACACCTCTCCTTCATAGACGAACGTCCCCCGCCATTTGAAGTCAGAGCTGTTCACATTGTCCCAGAACGCAATCTCCTTGTACTCGCATTCGAGCACGTCGTAACTGTCCGCGACGAGGTGAAAGACGGGGAGCTTGGTAAGCTCCGTGTGCGTCCGCGGGTAGCCCAGATAGGTAATATCAGCCTTGTACGGAGGGACGCCGTTATAGACGAAATAGGCATAATTCTTCGAGGGGTCCGTTTGCCGGGGAGCCTGGGCAATCTTCTGTTGGGCAGAGGCATCCCGAGCAAAGATGACATACCGCACCAACGTTCTGTGACCCTGCGGCGAAAGAGTCGCCGAATACACGCCGTCGCCGGCCGCTACGTCGCCATTCTGTCCAGCGTCGTTCATGGAGATGTTGATCCAGTTCGTCTGGTACTCCGCGTCGAACGCCCGGATGTACTGTCCCGGAAGAACCGCCTGGTACGAGACCCAGACCCCTGACAACCCGTCTGCGTCGGACACCCTCGCTGTGATTAGCACGCTATCACTGTCCTTGGGCTCGTGAGGCTCGTGAACCGCTTTCGTGATATAAGGAGCATTATTCGTCGAGAAGGCGTTGTTCTGCCGCCCGGGAGAAGGAGGCGAACCATCCGCCCAGTTCCTCCCGAAGTCGTTGTCATCGTATGGATTGACGAGTTCCAGAGACGGCCCTTCCCCATCCGGGAGAATGGGCCACGGGTCATTGTCCTTGAAATCAACATAATCGGCGATGATCCCCGTGGGCGTTCTCAAGGCAACGCTCTGCCCGCCCGTAGAGGTCAAGCCGTGAAGACCCCCAAACACTTTGCTCAGACCATAATTGCTGACCATCCACTTGGCGTCGGCGGCTATAACCACAAATTCGCCGGGAAGAATCGAAGCCGTCGCCGAAAAGTCGAACGATGCGTCCCCAAGCAGCCGCCAGCCGTCCAGGGGAATCTCCTGGGTGCCAATGTTCACGATTTCGATGAACTTCTCCTTCTGCTCCGCAGAAAGAGGATGGTACATAATTTCGTTGATGACGACGTCCGTGTGGTGCGCGAAGGGATCGTGCTGCGAATTCTGTTGTCCCGGTGTTCCCGCCGGAGACGAGGAAACACTCGGCCCCCAACTCAAAAACAATCCGTTGTCCAAGTCCGGGCTGATTAACTCCAACGAGCTTCCGGCGGCATCGGCTTCCGACGGCCACGGCAACTCGTCGCCGTATTTGACCTCATCAACCACCTGCGGCGGGAACGAGGAATCGCAAAGAACAAGCCTCTCCCCCGCGTTCTCCAGGCGACCCTCGAAATTCCCGACGGCGTTCTGAATGCCATAGTCAGATTGAATCTTCTCCAGGTTCTTGCATACGACTACGTAGTCCCCCGGGTTCAGAAGGTATAGACCGAAAGTGAACCGTATCCCCTCCGTGAACGCCCAACCCGTCAAGTCAACCGCGTCACTGCCGCTGTTGTATAGTTCAACGAACTCGTACTCCTCATCGAGCCCCTGGCCGGGAGGGGGGTTGTACATAATCTCATTGATCACGACCTCTCCCCCGGCGCGGTAACCGACGGGGAAAACGGCAACGAGAATCCAGAAAACGAGGTTTACACGAGCGATATTCCTCATACCGAAGACCTTCTTATGAAAAAGCAAGCGAGACCACCCCACATCAGCGTGAACGGACTCGCTTGCCCTGAGAAACCATTGCAGAACACACACGTTATTATACCAGAATACCGTCGTCGGGGCAATGCCCTTTCGCCCCGCAGGGTGTGGCTGCGTTTGTATCGCGCGGTGTGGAAGTCTCGCTCCATTAGCCCCGCGGTGGTCCAGAAGTACCGCCGCCGTCCCGGCGGCAGTCGTGAGGGCGTCCCGCCCTCGCATGGCAAGCGTCCTGTTTCACCCTGGCGAAGCCGAACCGGGGGCAGGATGCCCTCCCGCCATGGCGGGACAAAATGCCGGCGTTACACGGAGGGTCTTTTCCAATGGGCCTCGATTCAGCAGTGTCGGTCATAAACAAGTTCCCGCCCCATCCCCCACTCGGGCGTAGCCCCATCCTCTTTTACAACGCGGTTTGTACATTCGTAGCGCTGTTTGGTAGGATAATCGTTCGTCTCGAAGAACTGTTCCCCTTCCCGCCTCTATCCTACCAGCCATTCGGGAAATGTCCAATTCCGTCTGAAGCAGGACACAGCTACCCACGGCGTCGCAACACGGCCAGGGCCAGCGCGACTTCCCGCCCCTTGGCCTCGATGATGTCCATGAGTTCTTCGGGCGTCCGTGTGTCCACTACCGGCTTCTTGTGCGGGTTGACGGCCTTGAGATCGTAAACAGCGTCTTCGATCTCCTTAGCCTTGGCGGCCAGGTCACGCGATTCACGAGCCAGTCCCGCCGCCTTCGCTTCGGCCTCTTCGATGGCCCGGTCATCTCGCGGCCTGGCCTTCTTCAGGTCTTTCAGCCGTTCGTTCCACTGCGCGGCCTGCTGGCTCTTGGCGGTGGACTGCTCCTTGAGCGGCCGGGCTTCCTCGGCGGCGATCCGCTTCCGCTCGTCCATGTCCACGGTCCAGGACAGTTCGCTGTCGGTGCGGCTCGGAAGCAGGCGCAAGAGGCCCCCAAAGTGCTTGATAGTCAGCGGCGTTTTCTTACGGACTTTGATGTCCGTCAGGTCGTAATACCAGATTTTTCGCGTGGGCTGGCCCTTGGTAAAAAAAAGCAGGTTCGTCTTCACGCCCGCGCCAGCGGCGGTGAACACGCCGCCCGGTAGGCTCACCACGCACCACAGGTCGCAGTCGTCGAGCAGCTTGCGCTTGGTCTTCACGAAAGCATCCTCATTCGTGCGGAACAGCAGCCCCTCGTCGAGCACGATGCCGCAACGCCCGCCTTCGCGGAGACTGCGGATGACGTGCTGAAGGAACAGCACCTGCGTGGCCCCGGTCTTGTAGTCGAAATTTGTCTGGGCTTCCTTGCCTTCCTTCCCGCCGAAGGGCGGGTTGGTCAGGATCACATCGAAGGTCTGCGGCGCGTGCTCGAACAGCCCGCCATAGGTTTCGCGGCCCGTCAGGGTGTTGCCGTGCCAGAGGCTCGGCTTTTCAATACCATGGAGGACGAGGTTCGCCAATGCGATCGGATAGGCGATGTCATCTTTCTCTCGACCCCAGAAGGTGCGTTGCTTCAGCGTCTCCAATTGCTCGGCGGTGGCGTCGTTACCCAGCGTGCCCTCGATGTGCGCGAAGCTCTGGGCGAGGAAGCCGCCCGTGCCGCAGCCGGGGTCATAGACCGTCTCGTCCACGCGCGGGGCGATCACCTGCACCATCGCCTTGATGACCTGGCGCGGCGTGAAGAATTGCCCGCCGTCGTTATTCTTCTCGCCCATCCGCAAAAGCAGACCTTCATAGACCTGCGAAAGGGTGAAGACGTGCGTGGGGTCCACCGCCTCGGTGGTGAGCTGATGCACCTTGTCCAGCACATCGAGGAAGTTGCGTTCGGTGTCAATGCGTACCCGCTCGACCCCGGTCATGATCTCACTGATGACCTTCTGGCGCGGCGATGCGTCGGGCCGGTTCTTGAGCGCCTTCAGGTGCGGCAGCAGGTCGGTGTTGACGAAGTTGAAAAAGGCATTCTGCGGGGCGTTCTGGAGTTCATGGCGCTTGTTCGTCTGCCCCTCGGGCAGAGATTCCGGCGGTGAACCCCAATCGCGCCAGCGGTAAGGCGATTCCAGCGAGGGCTGGAAGGCGACGCCCAGGGCCTCGGCCTCCTGCTCCTCGCGGTGCTCCTTCTCGTCGAGGATGCGGAGGAAAAGAATCCAGGTCAGTTCGGGAACGTACTGCATCGCCCCGGCGCAGTTGCCCCGGCGCATGATGTCGCAGATGCTCTTCACCGCCTGATCAACCGATTGCTGGGTTGCGAGGCGTTTGCCATTTCCGTTGCCATTATTGTTCTTATTTCGTTTGCGTGGCACTATTCGCCCGTTTCCATAAGAATAGTGAACCCTGCCTGCTTGAAATGGTGATCAGCCGTTAGCACTTCCGACATACCCTTCTCTTCCATAAGCAGGAAACTCGCGCAATCCGTCGCGCCCCATTCCTTGTCCAACCGGGACGCGTAGCGCTCGACAGCGGACCGAAACTGTAGGCTTGTCTGCGGCACGACCTCTACATTGGGATCGCTATCAAGCCTCCTGACCGTTCGCACCCCAAGCTCGCGCTTATCATCCCCGTATCGCCCCAAACCATTCAGAAGTTCGACGAGAACCATTTCACTGGTCACGATCCGGCAAGGCCCCAGGTCTCTCGATACCCGTTCTGCCGCCTCATGCAATCGGTCCTTGGGATTCAGCAGGGCAATCCAATAGCAGGCGTCCGCGAAGACTCTTTTCATCGCTCGCCCTCCTTTGGCTCGCCATACAGGTAATGATCCAGGTTTGCGGCGAGATCGGTCGGGACCTTGTCCCACTCTTCTTCAGGTATGGACTTGCCTATCTCCGCGATCGTTTCCCAAATCGGCGGCGCATCCGGGTCGAATGGCGTTTCGCCTGCCGGGCGCTCCTCAAGATGGTCCACGCGTAGAATCCGCCGCAGCTGTCCCGAAGCCTCGAACTCGCCCAAACCCACTATCCTGAGTCGCACTTGTTTATGCTCATGGAGGGCTTGCGTGATACTCGTTTCCTGTTCATCCGTGAAGACGCCTGGAACCGAACCGCCGTTCTCCAGCAAAATTGTGAAGGAGCCACCCTCCCGAGCTTTCAACTCCGCCGCCCGCACCTCGCCAACCAGATCCACCTTGTCTTCGTAGCGATCCTTTTTCGTGTTGAGAATTCGTTCTCGGATGGCCGCATCAAATCTCGGGCCGTTGCCATTTTGGCCATCCAGGACGATTCCCTCGTTTGGAGCAAGCGTCTTGCCCCACTCTTCAAACATGGGAACAATGCTGGCAGGCAACCGATCCGGAAAGGGCGCATCCTCGCGGACAGCGATCAGCGTCGCGTCGATGATCCGCGCCGCTTCATCTACTTCGTCCTCAACATACTGCTGCTCGAACAGATAATTGTCTTCGACCTCCATAAGTCGTTCTACAGGCACGGTGCAGGAGCCTTCCCGAATCTCGTGGAAACCCAGACGGATGTTCTGCTCGAATCCCTTGGGATGGCGTTCACGGCCTGGATTGCGCCGTTTCCATTCCTCCTTTGCCGTTTCGACGAGTAGTTTCCTGTAAACCTGCAATTCCGACAACACGTCGAAATCCAGCCAGCCCTTGTTCTGCTCGAACCGGCCCCCTGTGAATCTCAATTGCTTTAATGGATGCCTGATCTCTTTCGCCATGATTTCCGACTCCTTTCCACTGCTCAAATCTCTCCGTTGAACGCCCGGCGCAGCAGGGCTGCCGGCAGGGCGTTAATCGTTTCCAGTTCCGCTTCCGCCGCCGCGCGGGCCTTCTCCACCGCCGCCACTTGCTCCTTGAGCACCCCCGCAATCCGCCGCTGCTCGGAAAGGGGTGGGAGCGGGATTTCGAGTGTTGGCAAACTATCCATGTCCGCTCTCGGCATTCGAGATCCGGTCTTGCCTTGCATGGCGAATTGCACGGTTTCGCCTCGTCGAAGGACCCACGCCAAGAAAACACGGTCAATTTCGTTACTACAAATCAGAGGAATCATTTCTGTTGTGCAACGCCCAGGCGCGTCCGGCAAAGCCACTTTGTTGAGGTATGGACGCAGCTTCCCGTAAAGCACATGGCATTCATCAAAACGAAATGTAGTGCTTTTTCCCACGTCTTCGACTTGCTCAATAGGGGCTTTCAGTATCCGCCCTGTTTCGCTTTCGATGTGTTCGAGACTATAATAAGTGAGCCAATCTGCCTCGACCGTATTTGGCTCGACAATTCGCCGGTCTTGCTCGCACACCTCCCCCAGCTTGACCCAGCGCCAGCCGTCAGGGAGGGGTTGGCCGGGTTGGGGAAAGGCCTGGCGGAGGAAGGCGGCGGGCAGGGCTTTGACCGCTTCGATCCGCGCCTGTGCCGCTGCGCGGGCCTTCTCCACCGCCGCCATTTGCTCCTTGAGCACCCCCGCAATCCGCCGCTGCTCCGGCAAGGGCGGGAGGGGGAGTTCTTTCTTCACGAGCATTGGCCAATGGCCGCCATAGAATGTGGCAGGTAACCTCCCACAGAGCACCCAATAAACGAAGAATGGGTCAATACCCTCTCGCGCTTGAAGCGGAAACACGTTCTGGATGACCGAAAAAGGGGCAGTATGTAGGCGGACGGCGCAAGTATGATTAGCAAACGTTACAAGCGGTAAGTCCTCAGAAGCGATAACACCAGGAGCCTCGTTGTGAAATCCCATGAATCCGCATTCGCTCTGGTCAACCACGGGCACTTTACCTTCTGGTTTACATGATTCTCTGTCAAACAACTTGCCAGGGGTGATTCTGTCGACGATATCAAGAAGCCTGACCCAGCGCCAGCCGGCGGGGAGTGTCTTTTGTTGGGGCGACGCATGCGTCGCCCTTACGGTGGTTTCCATCTTCGTCATGCGGCGAACATCCTTGTCTTGGTCTCAATGAGCAGGTCTCGTGGGTTGCCCTGCATTTGCAGCGCGGCCAAGCCTCCGGCGGATTTGACCTCGGGCGTCTGGAAGATCTGCGGGTTCTCCAGGCCCTCGGTGCCGCCGCGCTCGAACTGGCTTGCAATGGCGCGGATGGTCGCGGCAGCGCGCTTGGAGAGCGAATTCATCCAGTCCTCATGTTTGTAGGTGAAGGCCAGCGCGCGCTCATGGCGCGTGCGCGGATTCATGCCCCATCCAAGTTCGGCCAGCACGTCGTAAAGGTCATATTCTCCTTTGCCGTCAACCATGCGAACAACGTTCGGCGAGTAGCCGGAGGTCACCAGCGTGTCGATGAGTTCCTGACGTGACGGCGGGTCGATCCACCGGCCGCGGAACTCGTCGAGCGTGTGAACCTCCTGAATAAGGCGCGCGGCCAGGCGGGCCTTGTACTCCTCGAGGGGCACGGGCATGGCCTTGCCGTCCACATCGGCGACGATGAAGCGCCCGGCCTCGGTGATGTGAACGTCGAAGCCTTCCACGCTGATCGTTGGTTCCGGTGGCGGTTCGGGCCTGTCCCTGCCGTCCGTGCGCGTCCGTGTCGGTCTCGTTACGAAGCCCTCGCCGAAAAGGCGAGTGGCGTCGGTGTAATCGTAAACGCGGAACATCAGCTTGCCCGTGGGAGCGTCAATGCGCGTGCCGCGTCCGACCATCTGATAGAAACTGATGGGGCTTTTGAGATACTTGAAAAAGACGATGTTCCGCACGCAGGGCACGTCCACACCGGTGGTCAAGAGCTCCACCGTGGTGGCGATGAAGTGGCTGCGCGAGGACGCCCGCAGGTCGGGAAGCTGGTCATTCCCGCTGCTAGCAGCGGTGCACTTGAACGCGTAATACTCTAGCCGCTGCTTGCCGTTCTTGGCGCACCATTGGGCGTAGAGGTTGTTCATGCAGACGGCGACATCGTCGGCGTGGCGGTCGCGGGCGCAGAAGATGATGGTCTTCTGCTCTGGACCTCCAGTCTCGAGGAGGTAGTTGAACAGGTCCTGGCACATGGCCAGCACGCGGTCGGGCAGCAGGATGCGGTCCTCGTATTGGGTCTTGACGTAGTACTCCTCAAGTTGTTCCCGCACCGTGGGCACGCCCGTGATGGCATCCACGGGGTTGCGCGCCATGATGTCGTCCACGGTGATTCCGGTGTCGTCGAGGTTGACGCGCCCCTTCTGGATTTCGCAGGCAGCGAGGTAGCCATCCTCGATGGCCTGGGCGATGTCATACTCGTAGGCTGGCTTGCCGAAGTAGGCGAGGTTGTTGGCGGTGATCTCCGCGTCTTGCTTGGCCTCAGCCGTCTCTTCCTTGTACTCGAGCTGGCGCGGCGTCGCGGTGAGGCCGATCTGCACGGCGTTCCGGTTGCGCGTGAGCACCTGCGACCACTTGCCCCAGGCCGAGCGGTGGCACTCATCAATGACAATGTGCGTGAAGTAGTCCTCGGGGTAGAAGGTGGTCAGGAAGTTGGCGTCGCCCTCGTCGTTCTCCACGCCGAGCGTCTGATAGGTGGCGATGTGGATGCGGGCGTTCTTGGCGTTGTTTGTGCCGTCCGGGGTTCGAAAGACCTCGGCGGCGTCGGAACCGAACACGTTCTGGAAGGCCTTGAGCGCCTGTGTGCGGAGTTCGTCGCGGTCGCAGACGAACAGGCCGCGTTTCATCTGTCCGGCGTCCGAAAGGCGCTTGAGCAAATTGACGGCAATGAACGTCTTTCCGCACCCGGTCGCCATGGGAAGCAGGGCTCGCTTCAGCCCCCCGGCGGTGTCGCAGCGGGCGATCTTCTCCATGACGGCCCGGATGGCAGCGTCCTGATAGTAGCGTCGAGTGCCTTCACCGCCGGGGTACGGCTGAAGCAGCGGACGAGCGGCCGGTGATTCGAGGTTAAAGCCCATGCCCTGTTCGTAGCGGGCGCGAAGCTCCGCCGGGGTGGGGAACTCGGCTATCAGTTTTGGTGTGGAGGTTAGACCCGTGAAGTAGTCGAACTCGACGAACTGGTGTCCGTTGGAGGAGAAAACGAAGCGGACGTTGAGGCGTTTACATTTCGCGTAGCCCTTGGCCTGGTCGAGGCCGTGTCCGGGCGGAAGGCTTTCCTTCTTGGCCTCCATGAGGGCCAGCGCGACGGGCTGCGTGTCCACGTTGACCTTGACCCGAAGCACGTAGTCAACCTTTCCCCGCGATCGCCGCCGGGCCTTGCCGTTGATAATTTCTACTGCACCTGCCGTTTCCTCTCGGCGAATAAGGTCCTCCGTCCAACCGCGCTTGTGAATCGCCGAGTCGATAAGTTTCGCTCTGGTGTCAGGTTCGTTGAAGCTCATTCATCATCCTGATCCCGGCGCACAAGCATCTTTACAACGCGTGTGTGAAACGGGTGTGTTGGCTCCGCATGCATTGGGTGCCTCCCCTTTACGGTTAGGCTATCGCTTCAGGTGCACGAGCATCGGGTTTTGTCAACCACGCGGGAGGTTCTGCATGGCCAGGGCCCGGCCGCGGTGCCCGAGACCGACTCCGCTATGCCGCCCGCTATCCCTCTCCCGCCTGTGGCCGAATCTCCTGTCCCGCGAAAACGCGGGATTCCATCAGCCGATGCAAGTGTTCTCCTCTGCAGCGCGGTTGTCAAGCAAAATTGGACCGCTTCGCCTCTTGACAAATGGCACGTGATGCCGTATAATCCTGCCAAAAATGGGAGAGGCATTTTCCGACAGGATTACAGGATTGACCGGATTTGTCGTATCCTGCTTTGCAGCATCCTGTGCATCCTGTTATCCTGTCAAAAGGACGGGCCCATACGGTTCCATACGCTGCCGCATTTGCGAACGGGTGCACTTATCGCCCTTACGGCGGGGCATTCCAGTATGGCTCCTCGACGACGAAATACTGGAATTTACTGGAAAAATCGCCCATTTTCTCTTTAAGGCAAGAAGGGCCGGGTGCCCCTCCCCCAGCGGTTCGTGGAGCTTCCGGCAGGGGAATAGGAAATGCTCTCAGCACACGTCTCAGTCTCGATTTCACCTCCCCTTCAGCCAATGGGTTATCTTCTCACGACCGGGAACCCCCAGGCCGCCCTCATTTCCTCTCGCCACCTGGGCCTTTTCTCATTTTCCCCGCTCGCAGGCTATCTCGTTCTCCATAAGGGTATTATATCGCAGGTCATCATGCGCAAAAGGCCCGAAAAGGCCCAGTTTTTCGCCATTCGCTATTTTTATACAAACCCGCATTCCCCGTCTCCCTTAGCTGACCTTGAGTTCACGCCGCCCCAAGCCGGCTCCCTATCTCCTCGTGCGTCCACCCAAGCCTCAAGCTCGTCTTTCCTTTTCCGCCTCTGTCCGAATCTCCACTCCCGCGAAAACGCGGCATTCCATCAGCCCAGGCGACTGCTCTCTCCTGCGTCGCGGTTGTCACGCAAATTCCCCAGCGTGACTTTTACATTCCCCGCGTTATCTGGTAGGATACTCGCTCGTCCGGAAGGAAAAGTTGTCCCTTTTTCGCTGATGTCTAAGCAAGAAACATGCGCAGAAAGGAGGAGCAAGATGGAGCGTGGAAGGTATGTGGTCGCGGCATTGGCACTGCTGATGGCATTCTGCTTGGGGTCCCCTGAGGCCGCGGAGGACGAAGGCTGGCTACCGCTTTTCGACGGTAAGAGCCTCGACGGCTGGAAGGTCAACGAAAACCCGCAGACTTTCAGTGTGAAGGATGGCGAGATCGTCGTCAAAGGCAACCGCAGCCACATGTTCTACGTCGGGCCGGTGGCGAATGCGGACTTTCAGAATTTCGAGTTCAAAGCCGACGTCATGACGAAGCCCGGCGCCAACTCCGGCATTTACCTCCACACGAAGTTCCAGGAAAGCGGTTGGCCCGTGACAAGCTATGAGTCCCAGGTCAATCAGACCCACGGCGACCCGAAGAAAAGCGGCGGACTGTACAATGTGGTTGACGTTTTCACCACCCCCGTCAAAGACAATGAGTGGTACACCCACTACATCATGGTCAAGGGCAAACACGTCATCGTCAAACTCAACGACAAAGTCGTCGTGGACTACCAGGAGCCGGAGGACTTAGAGAGGAAAGCACCGAGACTTTCACGAGGCACCTTTGCTCTCCAGGGGCACGACCCCGGCAGCGAAGTCCACTACAAGAATATCGTGGTGAAGCTCTTGCCGGATAACGATGGTTGGGCCTGCCTATTCAACGGCATGAACCTCGACGGCTGGGAGCAACTCAACGGTACTGCCCCGTATGAAGTGAAGGACGGCGCCATTGTCGGCACCACGGCCGAGGGAAGCCCCAATTCCTTCCTCTGCACAAAGAAGCACTTCGCCGATTTCGAGCTGGAGTTCGAAGTCAACGTTGACCCGCGACTCAACTCCGGCGTGCAGTTCCGCAGCAACAGCTTGAAGGAATATCAGAACGGTCGCGTTCATGGCTACCAGGTCGAGATCGCCACGGATAACCCGGGTCGCATTTACGACGAGGCGCGCCGCGGGAGATGGCTGGATGAGGACACCGATCCCGCGAAAACAGACAAGGCTTTCAAGGTCGGCGAGTGGAACAAGTACCGTGTGCTGTGCGTCGGCGACTCCATCAAGACCTGGGTCAACGGAACGCCCATCGCCGACACAAAGGATTCGATGACGGACAAGGGCTTCATTGGGCTCCAGGTTCACAGCTTCCAGGGCGACTCCCCGGCACAGGTTTCCTGGCGCAACATCCGCATCAAGGAGCTCAGCGCGGAGAAATAGCCGCCTCGGTTTGCGGGCTGAAGTCTGGCCCGCCGCCGGCGAGCTACTTGTCGCGCGCCCATATTTCCTCGATCGTTTGCTCTTGACCGAACCCGTCGGGGACGGCTTCGCTGCGCGTATTCGCCCAGTACCAGCGTTTGCCGTTCGCGGGTGCGGCAAGGACACGGCTGCCTGGCATCTGGACGTAACCGTTTGGGTCGTGCTCCCGGACCCAATTCCAGCTATACCGAAGCCACTGGTTGCGGTACTCCTCGCTTTGGTGCGCAAACCAGCAAATCTCGTCATACCCCCAGATCCAGTGGGCCCCGATGTTCTGCCCCTCGCGGCGGCTTCGCCCAAAGTTGTCGAATTCCACGATGTACGGCAGAGAATTACATTCCCATCCGCTGGGGGTGGCGCCGCCCTTGCTCCGGCCAAAGATACTGTCCAGATACCCCGCTTTGAGGACGCCGTCGTGAGGCTTGTCCGGCACTTCCTCAATGCGCAGCGGGAAGGAATGGAAGTCGAACAGCAGGTTGCCCTCGTGAACGATCCCGCCACTGGGCACGTGGGCATCGCAGAGTACCAGATGCCGACGGGCGTGCTTCGCGGCATAACGCCGCACACGGCCCAGCATGTCGCGCCAGTGCACGTGGTCCGGGTCCCGGTCGTCCATAATCTCGACCTGACCGAAATGGATCGCCTCGACGCCGATGTCAATGTAGCGAGCCGCAAGGTGCACAAACCACATCCGCGTTTCCAGTTGGCTCATGTCCGGCACTGACGCCCCCCCGGACCACTGATTCCGCCGATGACCGTCTGGATACACCATCGCCTCGTAGCGGAAGTTGCGCTGCTCAGATTTTAGCCCGAATTCAGAAAAAACCCACTCCGGAATGGGAATCTGATTGACTTGCTCCGTGACGATCTCGAAGATCGCTGCCTGGAGGATAAGTTCTGGATCCACCTGGTGTACCTTTTCTGCGATGGGCCGGCCTCTATTGAGCAACGAGTCAAGCCGAGCCTCCCCGCCCCACATATACATCGCCCGGCCGGCGAACTTTACGCCGACGTTCTTCAGCATGCGGATATTGTCGTCCACGTTGCCCTTCCCATCGAGGAGGTCGCACATCGTGATTGCCCTCGACAGGTAGTTCTCCAGCACCTCGCGCGAAATCTTCCCATCAAACTTATAGTCGCGCTCTGCGGCAAAAACAGTCGCTGCGCACGTCAGGATCACGATTTCGCAAAGCAGAACCCTCATGCGTTCCTCTCCTTTGTTCTCGAGCCCGTGCCACCTCCGATTGGTCCGACTCTTGGGGATTCCGCAATCCGCCATCTCCAATGCAAAATGGGGTCTGGCGGCATGGGCATCCTCCCTTTGCGGCTTTGCCTGCCCGGTCAGACCCGGGCGCCGATTCACCACGGAGCACGTGAAGGGCACGAAGGGCAGCCATCCCAGAGGGCATCCCGAAACCTAAAACGGCTCGTGGAGAAGCACGTTGACTGGAATGGTCTGGCGGGGGATGCCGGGGCCTTGGTATTCGAGTTGCATCACGGCGCCGCCGCCGTTCTCGTAGAACTCCAGCCGAAGCGTGTGCTCATCCGCTGACAGCACAATGCTCCCGGAGTTCCAGGTCGGCGCGTGGTCGGTCCAGTTGTCAACGACTGTATTCTCGCCAATTCTCAGGCGCACGCCGTCATCCGAGTTTGTCCAGAAAGTATATGTGCCAGCAGCTTCAATAACAATGAAACCGGTCCATCGCACGGAGAACTGGTCGGCGGGCATGCCTCCGCCTGGCGAACCGTCCCCCCAATCAAAATTCACAACGTTGTCCACACGGGTGAGACGCAGGGTGTTAAAGTTCATCCCGGTGAAATACTCTCCCTTCAACCCCGACTCATACTTCGGCGGCTGGACCATGACCTGATAGAAGCGCTGCGAGAAGAATGGGGCGCTGGCATCCAGATACGCGAGCGTCGGCCCGTCCGCTTTGATGTTCATCCCGATAATCGTCCCGGGGGGAAGGCTCTCGCCGGCGATGATGGAGTATTCTCGTCGCGGGATGCTGTACCACTCGAGATACGTCCCTTGCGCTTCAGGCCGGATTGTGTGGATGGTGAATGGATTCACCGTGATTGTGATCTGGTCGCTTCCCAGGCTGTTTCCCTGTCCGTCGAAGACCTCCACCGTGAAATCGTTCACGCCATAGGAAACCGCGCCAGAAATGGCCCAGCTTGTCGGACTGGTCCACACCGGCTGCACAGGCTCGCCATTGAGCGTCATTGTCTCCGCGTCGTACGGCGCCGAGCCGGTCAAAACCACATTCGGATCGGTCGTTACCAGCGGCATTCCGCCGTTCGTTGTGATTGCAACTGCCGGGCCAAGGATGAACTCGCGCCGAGCCGTCAGGTAGGACTTGATCCCGTCAGGACTTTGCACGCCCACCCCTTCTTGCGAGAGCAACTCGAACGTTCGATCCATGTACCCATCGGCGGCGCCCGGAGCCAAGGGCCCTCGCGCAATATCATTCAGAATGCGGTCGTACAGGCTGCCGAAAGCGGAGAACATCCTGCTGAATCCGTACAACCCGCTCCCCGTCAAGGAGCCCGTCGGGCCATCGCCGCTTCCTAAGACGAAATCAATGTCCCACGGAATCAGGACCAACCGCCCATCCGACGGACGCTGGTACAGAAGATTGTTCTTCCCGCGACTGTATCCCCAGCTATCCCAATCGCCGACGATGTGGCGGACCGCGATCTCCTTCAGCACTTCCTCGACGTCCATGATCGCGGACACGGCTGCCACGTACTGGGCATCCGGCGCGTTTGCCGCCTTTACCATGTCAATGATGGGCTGGAGACTGTCCTCCTCGTCACGACTGCGGGTGCGGTAGTTCCAGCGGTAAAGCTCCTTCTCGTCGCCCCACCCACTGAGGTTTCCATTCTGCCAGTATCGCAGGTCCGCATCGCGATTGCTAAACCCCCCGCTGTCGGTGAATTCGAACCAGTCATCAATCTTGTAAAGGTATCCGTCGTCGTCGCCGGGGAACCAGAAGGAGGCGTAATCCTCGTCCACCTTCTGCACGTCGCCGTAAAGCCCGTGGTCATTCTGGTTCGCCATGACGCGAACAAATCGAATCTCGCTCCAGGGCACGCCGATTTTCCGGCAAATCCAGTACGCGACTCGCTCGCTCTGGAGCGACGGGTTGCGGCCGGGCTCCATGGTATCCAGGTTTATCTCCCGCCGGAGATGGAAAGGGTTGTCCGGCGAGAATCGCAGACGCATCGCTCGCTTGTCATAAACAGGATTCGCCGAGCCTCGGATAAACGGACTCCCGCGAAACCGCATCCAGCATTGGTAGTAGGTCTCCGTCTCGTCGTAAACGAACGAGCACGGGAGGAGATGATTGCTCATTCTCGGTCGGCTCGCCAGTTCCTGCGCGGTTTTAGCGGGAAACAGGACGCGATACACGGGTAAATTCGAGAGTCTCTGGGCCCCGACATAATAGAGACATTGTCGGTATGCCGGGTTGTCGGGATACGTGTTCCCCGCGCCTGATTGGTCAATCGCCCGGATATAGAACGCCATGAGCGTTCCGTTGGATTGTCCGGGAATCTGAGCTGTGTAGATTCCGCTGCCGGGACCGCCGGTCTCGTTCATCGCCCTCGAGGCAAAGGAGCCGCTCCCATCCACACCATAGAACAGCTCCACGCTGCCGACCCCATCTATGTCCGTGACGCGTGCCGTCACCGTGGCGTTCTCGCCGGGCGCCGGGACGATTGGGCTGTGCTGCGCTTCTGTGATGCTGGGGCCGCGATTTGACGCAAAGACGCTGTTCTGTGCTCCCGGAGTCCCTAACTTCTGGGGGACACTCAGCTCGACCGCCTTGGCGATCCCCTGCCCGTGCGTCCTTACGTTGAGCCATTTCGAGCCACGTAACCAGCGCGCCTGGCCGGTGATCGTGTAAGTCTGCCCCACGCTGAGGGAAGAGGTCGTGTTCGTCTCAATCCGGTTGCAGTACGTATCGCCTCGTCCGCTCGAGACGATGTGAAGCGAACGAGAGCCGTCAACGCTGTCCTCATCCGTGACGAAGGAGTCCACATGCGTCCCCTCGATGAGCCAGCCGCTCGTGCCCGATTCGAAGGAGCCGTTGGAAAGGTGTTCCATGCCTCTGCCGTAGAAGCTCAGACCGTCCACCAGGCATTCCCCTTTGTGCTGAAGGAAAATGTGGAACTCGCTCTCCGGCTGCACCCACCAGTTGGAGTGAACGGATGTGTGCGTGAAAGAAGTCCAGGAGGATTTGTGCGACTCCAGGCTCGCTGCCCATGCCGCCGGGACGCTGTTGTCGTCCCGCGGGTCAATCAACTCGAGGCTGGACCCCTCTCCGTCGGCGGCATCCGGCCAATCGCCACCATCGTAATAGCGCACTTCGTCCACGGGATTGTCATTTTCGTCCCTCAATCGGACGTTTTCTCCATCGTTCGCGAGGGCGCCCTCATACGGCCCGAGAACGCCGGTGATTTCGTACTTCTGCTCGATGTTCGCGGGGTCTCTGGCAATGACGAGATAGTCGCCCGGCGACATCAGCTTGTGTTCAGTGAACGTGTAGTCAATTGCTTTGCTCAGCCGCCATCCGAAGAGGTCCACGATGTTCGGCCCGCGGTTAGAAAGCTCGATGTACTCGTCAGTACCGCTTTTTGTGATGGGATGGTACATGATTTCGTTGATGACGATAGAGTCCTCCAGAACCACGACATTCGGCCCGTCGGGGGAGAGACTCGGCATGAAGTACCATCCCTCGCCGCCGTCAGGATAACGCCCGTAGCTGACACCGGCGTGTGCCTGGGCTCCATAGTTAACCGCGTCCGTCACGCGCGATAGATCTGCCGCCGTCAGGAAGATTTTCTCACCCAGTGAACTGAACCCGAAGCCGAGCTCCTCGCGCGTGAAAAGGCGGTGATCCCCAGCATCCAGAATCACCCCGGCTGGTATTTGAAACCTTGCGAGGTCATCCGCATCGTCGCTCAGGAACACCCCGCCGATTTCCACGGGCTGCTCGCCTCGGTTATACAACTCGATCCAATCGCCAGCGTCCGGCAGTTCCGTCGCCGCGAGAAATTCGTTGATGACGACCGGCGGGTGCTCATGAGTGCCCGGCGTATGGTGGTAGGTATCTTCGCCGTTCCCTTGCTGGGGCACGGGTTCCTTCGTCCCTTTGAAATAGACCAAATCCGCCCCCTCATCCACCAGAACCGTGTCCGTGCCGCCCCACGTGCCGATGAGGCGCGCCGAAATCACAAAGTCGCTGCTCCCGGCGCTCGTGTTGAGCGCCTGAATTGCCAGCCAGTTTCTTCCGGAGACAAGCCGGTCCGCATACGCTGTTATATCGAACGCTTCGTATGCCGTTGGCTCCGGACTCTTATTGCTACAGGGGGCGCTGTAAGCCAGCGGAATGTCCTGAGACCCGCCAACTGTCGCGCTGCGCCCCACCTCTTTCTCGTTCAAGTTGGCGACGAAACCGTCGTCGTAAAAGACCTCGAGCGACAGCGCCTCGATCCCCTCCGGGCCCGATAGCTCGAAGGGTATCCGCAGATACAGAGACGTGTAGTTGTACTGCATGTCCGAAACCGGTGTAGCGATGGAATAGACGCCTTCCGCATCGTAGCCGATGGGGGTTGTCCCCGGTGTCCATTGCGAGTCATCGAACCCCTCTTTCGTCCATTCGATGCTCGGAAGATTCGACACCGGATCGAACGTCGGGATGGTGAAACGGCCAACTTTGCCCGGGGTGCCTCCGAGAGTCTTGCTGATCTCCCAGCTCTCCGGTTCGTCCGGGTCGTAGAACGGACTGAGGATTTCGAGGGAATGTCCGGTTCCATCTGCCCCTGCGGGCCACTGCCCTCCGTCGTTGTAGTTCATGCGGATCAGCCTTCCCCCGCCTTCCACCCTCAGCTCGAGCGCCTCACCGGTGTTGTCCAGAAAACCCGCATAGGGACCGTACACTTCCGCCCCGCCCATGTCATCGCCGCGAGCCGCATAGAACTCGCGCAGCACGTCCGGATTCGAGGCCACCAGCAGAAACGACCGCGGCGCCAGCAGCGTCCCCTGCGGGAACACGTACGACACCCCGTCCACCAATGCGTAACCGCTCAGGTCCTCCGTCTCCGGCCCCTTGTTGTACAGTTCAATGTACTCGAGAGCCTCCCCCACTATCGGCGGGTCCTGCGGCGAGGGCGTGGGGTGATACATCAATTCCGATATCGTGAGAGCATGGACGTCCGTCGGCAACAACAGCAATGCTCCGCCAAGCATCAGCCTTATGCAACGGAGCAATAGGGTTGTGCAGGAACAAGCGAGTCCCTTTATCGGGTAGATGGTCGCCACTATTCACCTCCGTATCATTCGACACCATGACCACATAATCAAAAAGGCTGGGGGAGAATTCCGCTCGTTTCCGGTGGAAAAACCACATGGGACTTCAGCTTCCCAGCCTCACACTCTTATTATAGCACTTCAGCGGGCACCCTGCCATGCCCTTTCTGCGTTCCATCGTCTATTCCTTGCAGCCGGTGCATTGCAGAGCAGAGCCGTTCGAACAAGCCGCCCCGTCTGGAACTGTACCGCTCCTCGCAACTTACAGTAAGAATGCCCCTCATGCAGGTAACCTTTGCCCATGGGCGACAATATGGTAGGATTTCTCGCGCTGGAGGAGCGCGTCAGGAGACATCGGCAAACATAACACTGAAGGAACGAAACAATGATGAGATTTGCATCCTTAGCATTACTTTCGATGGCACTTTTTCTGTCCACAAGCCCCGGAACATCGAGCGAGGGCACAAGAGCGGAGGACGGCTTTACGCCCATCTTCGATGGCAAGGCCCTCGCTGGCTGGGATGGCGACCCAAGACTCTGGTCGGTCAAGGAGGGCGTGATTCGTGGCGAAACTACAAAGGAGGCCCCCGCAACTCGAAACACGTTCCTCATCTGGCGCGGCGGGACGCTGGGCGATTTTGAGCTTCGCCTCTCGTTCCGCATATCGAGCGGAAATTCAGGGGTCCAAATCCGCAGCAAGGACCGCGGCGACTGGCGGGTCACCGGCTACCAGGTTGAAGTCGTCCCCGGTCGCGAGCAGATGGGGCTGTTTTACGACGAGGGCGGACGCGGCCGTCTTGCCGAGCCAGGCCAAAAGGTGGCGATCAATGAGAAAGGGGAGAAAACGGTCGTTGGCTCCGTGGGCGACCTCAAGACGATTCAGAGCGCTTACAGGGAAAAGGATTGGAATGACCTCATTGTCATCGCTCGCGGAAGCCACATGACCCAGAGAATCAATGGCGTGGTCTTCTCCGAGTTGACCGACGAGGATAAGGAGAATCGGGCGCTGTCGGGCGTCCTCGCCCTGCAACTCCACGCCGGCCCGCCCATGCTCGTCGAGTATAAAGACATTCGCATCAAGACTCTCGCCGGCGAGATTGCCCTGTTCAACGGCACGGACCTCACCGGCTGGAAGGTCGTTGATACGGAAGACTTCGAATCACACGGCAAAGTCTATGTGCAGGACGGCACAATCCGCCTGGAACAGGGCGGGCCGTTTACGGGCATCGCCTGGACGGGCGAATTCCCCAAGGATAACTACGAAGTGAACCTCGGAGCCATGCGAGTGGACGGATACGACTTCTTCTCTGGGATGACCTTTCCTATCGCGGATTCCTGGGCAACCTTGATCGTCGGCGGATGGGGTGGGATGGTGGTTGGTATCTCGAACGTGGACGACATGAACGCCTCCGAGAACCAGACCACCCGTGGCGTGAGCTTTGAGCTCAAACGGTGGTATCCGATTCGGTTACGCGTCACGACTCCTAAGTTCGAAGTCTGGATTGAAGGCAAAAAGGTCATTGACCTGGCGCGAGAAGGACGCCGGTTCAACGTCTGGCCGGAGCAGCAGCCCATCCGGCCCTTTGGCGTCGCCACCTGGATGACAACCGGCGCCCTTCGCAACCTCACGTTGCGGAAGCTCGACAAAGAGCCGTGAGCAGCCCGTGGGCGGCTCGCCGCTCACAACGTCCAACCGCTCCGATATCCCCGGCGAATGAACTCGTTCGCCCGAGGGCAGTTGGTGACATTCAGGTCCTCCGCGTCCCACTCGACTTTCTCGCCGGCGCGAATCGCCACATTGCCCAGCAATACCGCTTCCGTCATCGGCGCCGAATAGGAGAACGGAGCCATCGCGGGCGGACCCCCTTTGCAGGCAGCGACCCATTCCTCATGATGTCCGGGCGACCGGGGAAGGGTCGGTTCGGGGCCCTTGAACCCCTCGAACTGCTTCTCCGGCAAAAGCTTGAACTGATCGGCATGCCAGTCCGGCGAAAACAATGTCCCCTTCTCGCCGACCAGCAAGGCGCCGTTCGTGGGGATCTCCTGGCCGTGAGCCAGTTCTTTGGGCGGCTTCCTTCCTCCATCGTACCAGGTCAATTTTACCGGCGGCAAAGCCCCTCTCGCGGGAAACTCAAACCGGATGATGGACCACTGCGGGGCAGTCTCCGCGTGAACGTCGGATACCTCTGCCTCCGCGCTTGACGGGGCGCCGAGATTCAATCCCCAGAACGCCACGTCCGCATTGTGAATGCCCATATCGCCGAGGGCGCCCGTCCCGAAGTCCCACCATCCCCGCCAGTTGAAGGGCACGTACGCCGAATGATACGGTCGCCAGGGAGCCGGGCCCAGCCAGAGGTCCCAGTCGAGTTGCTTTGGGACGGGCATTGTATCCTCCGGACGGTCAATCCCCTGCGGCCAGATCGGCCGGTCCGACCACACGTGCACCTCCCGAATCGCCCCCAGCACCCCCGCCTGAATCAGTTCGACGGCTCGACGATGTCCGTCGTAAGAATGCCCCTGAATCCCCATCTGTGTGACGACCTTGCACCGGGCAGCCGTTTCCCTCATCACGCGTGCTTCGTATATCGAGTGGGTCAACGGCTTCTCGCAATAGACATGTTTTCCCAGCTTCATCGCCATGACCGCCGCAGTCGCGTGCGTGTGGTCGGGCGTCGCAATGACCACTGCGTCAATGCTCTTCTCCGCTTCCAGCATCTTCCGAAAGTCCGAGTGCCTTCTCGCTTTCGGGAATCGCCTGAACGTCGCCGCCGCTTGCCTTTCGTCCACGTCGCAGAGCGCCACAATGTTCTCACTGCTCACGCCGTTGATGTCGTCGGCTCCGCGCCCCCCGACGCCAATGCCCGCGATGTCCAGCTTCTCGCTTGGGGATTTCATCTCGCACCAGATGACCCGCGGGGACGCCCAGAAAAAGGCGCCCGTTAATGCGCCTGTCTTCAAAAACTGCCGCCGGTTGATTTTGTTGCTCATCAGCATACTCCCTCCTTGTCAACGAGGAACCGTTCTTTTCGCCAGAAAGCCCGAATCGCACTATCATCGCCTCGCCGACATTCTACCGCCGCCGTCCAGATTCTTCAAACAAGTGTTCGCCCCAAACCTCAACGTGCGGTCCGCGCCTTCTGTTGCGAGAGCCCTGAGAAACACGTCGTCTGCCGCGAACAACAGGAGGTTGCGTTGGGGCACGCGAGAAGGAATCGCACCCCATGCCGCCAGCGCGCTCCGCCATTCGCTGGAGAACTCGGTGGGACCCCAGTTTTTTTGTTCCTTGAAGGGGAACGTCTTTCGGACTATGATTTTGGCGACCTTGCGATGCTTCCGAGACAGCCGAAATGGCACGATGCGTTGGCAGAAATATCCCGGAGGAGATGCGATGATTCAGGACGGAAACACGATACCAATTCCAAAAGGAACATGTCTTCTGTGCGGGAAAACCTTCAGCAAAGAGGAAATGGCGAAGCACCTCGATGGGTGCCGCGGGCGCGAGTCGCCGCCACCCGGTAAAGTCAAGCCGCGCCGCGAAACGGTACTTCATATCATCGTGGAGGGAGCGGAGTTGCCCCAGTACTGGATGCACCTGGAGGCGCCTGCCAGTGCCACGCTCGAAGACCTCGACGAATTGCTGAGGGATGTTTGGCTCGAGTGCTGCGGCCACCTGAGCGCCTTTACCATAGATGACGAGACCTATGCCGTTGAAGAGGCAATGGAAGCGTACGACAAGAACATGGACCTGGCTCTCGGACAGTCGCTTCACCCCGAGTTGACATTCCAGCACGAGTACGACTTCGGCACAATGACCGAGCTGGGTCTGCACGTTGTCTCAGCGCGCGAACGAGATATTTACACCAAAGACATCCGGGTACTCGCCCGAAATGAGCCTCCGGACATCAAGTGCGAGGAGTGCGGGAAACCGGCGACCCAGGTGTGCTACGTCTGCATCTGGGACGGCAAAGGGTGGGTCTGCGACCGCTGTACGGGGAAACACTCTTGTAAGGATGAGGGATTTCTTCCGGTGCTTAATTCCCCGCGCACCGGTATGTGCGGCTACGGTAGCGAGTGGGAAGAGGACGACCAAGAGGAACTCCGCGAGGAAGATGGTGATTTCGATGATGACGAGGATGAGTAAATGGCGCGGCCAGGGAGACGACGCGCTGGTCCGGCATGACGGGTTGCTGAGTCTTCGGTGGGGGTGACCGGAAAGCGAGTCCTATTCAGGGGCGTCGTCGCGGTGCCAATTCTACTTGGCGGGATGCTTCGTGCCGGACAACGTGTCTTCTGCATTCAAGACGCCGCAGCGCACCCGGAGACGAGCCAGGTGAGTCGGCTCGTAACCCGCCAGGTGCACGGAGCGGTGAAGACATAGACATCACCCGACAACAGAGACGGCCGTGGAAAGAGCAACTTAGGGAGACCATGATATGGGTGCAGAGGCGAACGAAGCGCGCGAGCATGAGGGTAGGTGCGATCTGTGTGGGAACCTCTTCAGTAAGAGGGCAATGACCAAACACATCGAGGCATGCAGGAAGAAGAACCCGCGGAAGGCGAGCGGGCGGACAAAACCGCGCCAGGAAAAAGTCTATCATCTGGTTGTTGAAGGAGCTCATCTGCCGGAATACTGGTTACACCTGGAGGCCCCGGCCAGCGCGACCCTCCGAGACCTCGACTTGTTTCTCAGAAATATTTGGCTGGAATGCTGCGGGCATATGAGCGCATTCACTATCGAGAAGGTACGTTACTCCGTCAGTCCTTTGGTGGAGTGGGAGGAGCGCGGGATGGACGTTCCGCTGGGCAGGGTCCTGTGTAAGGGTACGAAGTTCTATCATGAGTACGATTTTGGAACGACTACGGTGCTTCTCCTGAAAGTTGTTTCGGAGACCGAGGGCCTGATTAGCAACAAGTCCATTCAATTTCTGGCGAGAAACCTTGCTCCGGACATCCCGTGCGAAGTATGTGGTAAGCCAGCCGTGCAGATTTGTTGCATATGTATTCAGGAAGGCACGGGGTGGCTTTGCGACGAGTGTGCCCGCAAACACCCCTGCGGAAGCGATATGTTCCTACCAGTGATCAATTCGCCCCGCACAGGGGTGTGCGGCTACGACGGACATTAGAGTTTCGAGCTTCGGGAAAAGACCCATGTATTCTTTCGCCGAAGAGGCCCCTCCTGGACGGGGGGTTATCTCTCGACACAGCGCTGAATCAACCAAAGGTCCACAAGGTATCTGTCATCGCCGACGCGAGCACTTGTACCCCCGTAAGAGATTCATCACGGTGAAGAATTTCGGGCGCTTCATTCTTCTAACCGTCGCGCTCATAATCGCCGCCGCCGTCTTCGCCGAACAGCCCGTCCTCTACATTTACGACGCCACACCCTATCTCGAGACAAATCTCAACGATCCCGAACAGGTGAAGAAGGCATGGGATGAGGGCCATTTTCTCTTCTCCCTTCAGGGAATTCTGAACAGAGAGCGACCACGTCTTTTCGCTCGCTATATCAATCAGAGCGTGCTGGGCGAAACAATCAATCTCGACGATTACTGGCTGGAGAAACTGCGGCAGCCGGGAGAGATGCTTACAGACTATCGTCTGGAGCGAATCACGAGCATTGAGGAACTCGCCGCGAAATTCCGGCTGTTGTTTCGGGGAGTTGTCTGCTATGACCCGAATGTCGCGGCAACTTCGAATGTAGCTTCCACAATTGCAGGGACGGAGGATTTGCCCTGTTTGCGCTACGACCCGAGCGATGGGTCGCTCTACGACCGCCTCGTCAATCATGGGCCGAGACTGCAGGTTATCATTCGCCTGTGTGGTCTCGACGGATCAAGCATCTTCACGGGCAGAGGGGCGATTCCCGGCACTGACGTCCCCTCGACGGGCAGCGCGAAATGCGACGCGTACCTCTGGGCGAAGACGAAATACCTCGACACGGGCAAGTGCGATCCAAGCGTGCTCGCCTACTACATTGACTTCTACTGGCTTCGCAACCCGCGCGCCGGCGGCTCGATCGCCAATAACACCTTGAGCAATCATGACTATTTCATCAGCAAGAAGGGCTTTTTCTTCGACATCTCGCCCTGGGATGATGAGGCGCCGATTGACAGTTCTGACCAGCCGCCGGACGCGGAACGGAAAACCCTCGAGGCAATTCTCCGCTCGGCGTACGAAGCAAGCGGCGGTCAGAAGATGATTCACATCGGCGGATTCGTCCCCTGGGCGTGGAAGTACACCCGACACGGTGGCGGGAAGCACGACGACGTTCCCACCGAGTGGCAATTCGTCCAGATTGCCTCCGCATACAACGCCTACCTCGACGCCGACGCCCTCGATAAGAGCGCTCTCGTCAATGCGTCCGTTTATCGCCACATGAAGCTGGACGACCGCTATCCTCAGGACAAGCCGACGATCGCTGATCTCAAATCCAAAGGCTTGATTGACAAAGAAGGCAGGATTGCGCCGAAACGATTCATCTCGTTTTACGTGGGCGACTACGATTCCGCGGCGTGGCTCTACCAGATGATCCCCACTCTCTGGGATGATCCGGCGCGGGGCGAGATACCGCTCGGCTGGGCGTTTAATCCGAATCTCGCCGACCGCATGCCCGTCGCGATGGTTTATACGCGAAAGACAAAGACCCCAAACGATTTCTTTGTCTGCGGCAACTCCGGCGCCGGCTACATCAACCCCGGTATGCTTCAGTCGCCGCGCGGCTTCTCCGGTCTTCCTCAGGCGATTCATGTCTGGCAGGAACATTGCCTGCGGCATTACTTGCGCTGGGACCTGAGCATCACCGGCTTCATCATTGACGGATACGCGCCGGCGCTCTCCGTCGAGACTCTCGAAGCCTACTCGACATTCTCGCCCGACGGCATCGTCGCCCAGAGAATTCCCGATGCAGGCATTTACGGCAATATGCCCTTCAAGCGGATGGACTACGACATTCACGGCAACCCGAAACGAGCCGCCCAGACCATCCTCACTTTCATCAAAGACGACCCGCCGCAATTCCTCTTCTTCCGCTGCATCCTGAAGACGCCGAGTTGGTACAAAGCCCTGTTCGGCGAACTGACCGCTTCCCGTCAGGACATCGTCATCCTCGACCCGTATTCGTTCTTCCTCCTGCTTCGCCTGCACGAGCGCGGGTGACCGCTCGCTGGGGTGAGCAGCTTGCTCGAAATAAGAAGCTGTGGTAGGGTCGGAACAATACGTCGCGAGGCGCATCTAAACAGACAGTGAGAAAACCATAGAAGCCGGTTCTGCACGGAAAAGAAATACAGGAGGGTCAGATGGCAGTCGTAGGTTTTTCCCATTTGTCTTTGCTCTTGGCGTTTTTCATTGCGATTGATACGTCGGAGGTTTATCCGCCGGAGGTGGTGGGGACATTCGTCGAGAACTCGCTCGCGGGAGAGACCTTCACGCAGCAGCTCCCCGCGGACACGGCGGCCGTCTTCATGACGGGCAACTTGGGGGTCTGCAAGTCGAAGAAGGGAATTGTCATCCCGCTGTCGGAGTTGGCGGCGTTTGCGAAAGAAGTCGCGAGCTTGACGAGTCACCGGGCAAATCCGTCCGAGGCGCTTGCGAAGATTGACGGCATCCACGACATCGCCCGCTCGTTCTTGCGGATGTTTCATGGAGAGGTGGGCGTCGCCTTGCTCAACTTCCCCATAAAGAATCGCCCGCCCGATTTCATTGTGAGAGCTGACATTGATGAGTCAGAGATGAGCTTCCCAGAGCTGGCGAAGAAGATCGGCGGCATCTTCGGGGGCGCCCCCGCATCCTTTGTGACCGAAGAAGACGGCTACGTCGTCATCGGCAGGAAACTCTACGTGCAACTCAGGGACAAGAAGCTCTACGCATCGAATTCCCGCCTCGTCATCGAGCAATTCCTCTCTGGGGCGTGGAAGGCGAATCCCCTGTCTGAGTCTCCGTTGTATCAGGAAATCGGCAAGAAGGTGCAGTTCGACCAGGAGCAGTTCCTTTTCGTCAACGTCGAGCGCATCTGGGCGGAATTCCTCGCCGCCCATGGGCCCGTGGAGGGGGAGATGAAAACCATCGTATCGAGTCTCTTCGATGATATGCGGGCGGTTGCGAGCTCGACCCGACTGTCTGGCGGGAGTCTCGACGTGCGTTCTGCGGTGCTGTTCAAAAACCTGGCGAAGGGTCTGCCTAAGATTCTCGCGAGGCCGAACGCTCGTTCCGAGGCGGCGACGTTTGTTCCACCGGACTATTCGCTGTTCGTGAGAGCGCACACCGGTTCTCCAACCGGGCTTCTGAAAGATACTATGGCGCTGGATGAGGGCCTCGCTTGGGGCATTGTTCGAGTCCTCGATCAAATGGAGAAAGAACAAGGCGTGAGCGTCGAACGGGATTTGCTGCCGGCTTTGGCCGGCGACTTCGCCTTTGCCGCGAAGGTCCCGCCGATGATTGGACTTCCGGAATCTCTCGCCATCATCAGGATCGCCGATCACGACAAGGCCGCCTCGGTGATTAGGACTCTCTTGACTCCTCAAGGTGCTGAGCCTTCAACCGCCGAGCCAATAGGTTTCGAGGAGGAATACAGGGGGGCGGAACTGAGCATTGTCCCGATGCCAGCGGTTATGTTGACGTACGTCTTCGTCGAGGGACATCTTCTTGTCGGCTCGTCGCCTGAAGTGGTGAAGGCCGCGGTTGATGCTCGTCTCTCGGGCAGAAACCTTGCCAGTTCAGAGGAATCAAGGACAGCGTTCAGAGATCATCCCTCAGAAAGCTTCGTGAGGGTTTATGGCGACGCGGAAGATTTGTTCAACGGACTCCTGAACATCGGCGGCGGGCTGGCTCTGTGGCGAGGTGAGCGAGAAGTGAAGCGGATCGTCGTGCCCGTGATGGCCCTCCTGCGAAGAAACACGAAAGACCTCTCCCCCATCGCGTGCAGCGTCTGGCGACAGGATAACGCCATCGTCCTCAGAACAAACAGCCGCCTCTTTGCCGCAGGAGGAGTCCCGCTCTTGCTTCCCTGGTTCACGCTTGCCAGACATGTTGAAGTCAGAGAAGAAGCTGTATTGCAGAGAGATGAAGCTGCGCAAGAGGCGGAGGAACTCCGTCGCAGAGACGAGATGCTGGACAGGCTCGAACGCGAACGGAAAGAGGAAGCCATAAGACGACAAGCGATTGAAACAGCCCCCGCACAAGCCCGGTGAAGGAGGAACGGGGCAAGATGTCCTCTCTTGACTGAGGCGACTCTTCTGCGGAATGCTATTGTCTCCGCGCCGGGTCAATTCCGCGGCACCGACTGCCCACGCGCGTTCTGTGGGAGATCCGCTTTTCGCAGCCCATAGTGCGACTGCGCCAGCATTTTTGAACCCGTTGTCACACTGCGAACGGATCAACCCAATCCCTTGGTGCGCAATTAGTTGCCTCCTGCCGAATGATCCTCATCTGAAAGAAAGTGCAGGAATTCTGCACTTTTGCCTTGACAGATTCCCAAACTGCAGGTATACTGCACGTGAGAAGCGCCTGAGTGAAAGGAAGGGCTTGGAGAGTGGCTCCGAGCGATGTGGGAAAACCGGAGCGCCCCTTCAGCCCTGTTCCTTAGAACAGGAAAAGCTGCTCGTTTTTTTCTTTAGAATTGTAGGAGAATTTCCATGTCTTCTTTCAATCCGAACGAGCTCGAAATCATGAAGGTGTTGTGGGATGAAGGGTCGCTGAAACCCTCGGAAATCCAGGAGCGGCTCTCGCAGCCCGTCAAGAACTCGGCCCTGCGGTGGCAATTGGCCGCGCTGATGGAAAAAGGCTACGTCACGCGGCGAAAAAAAGGCAAAGCTTACTACTATCGCGCCACCACCCCGCGGCGGAGCGTGTTGAAGAGATTGACACGCAGCATGGCGGAAATCTTCTCCGGCGGGTCTGCTGTGGCTCTCGTCGGCGAGATGCTCGATTCGGAAGAAAAGCTGTCCGAAGAAGACATCCGCGAGCTTCGCCGCATCGCCGAGAGAAAAGGGCCTTCTCCAAAGACCTCCGGGAGGAAAGGAGAACAGAAATGAGCTCCGGTTGGACACGACCATTGGCGGATTTGCCCCAGATGCCGGTTCTTCTGCTGAAGGTCAGCGGATTGCTTGCCCTGGGATGGATCGTCCACCTCATTTTCCGACGGAGGAATCCCCGGTGGCGGGTGGCGCTGTGGCGGGGAGTTGCGGTAGGGCTGACTGTTCTACCGCTTCTCGGACTCGCCTTGCCGGAGCTTCGACTGGGGATTTTGCCCGCAGAGGAACCGGAAATTACTCCAGTCCTGGTTCCGATTCAGCGGGGTACGCCGCGCATGGGGATGGGGTTTGCGGCAACCTCCGTGGGTGGACAGACTGGGTGGGCAGCCGTGCCCGCGCCTGTGGCAGCGGAACCTAAGGCCGGAAAGGCTTCTGCGAGCGTGCCACACGTCAGCGCGATGGAGTGGGTTCGGTCTCATTACGCTTACCTGCTCGGCTCCGCCTGGGGCGGGGTAGTCGTCATACTGATCGCCTTAGCAGTGAAGGCTCACAGAAGGTCGCGGCGAATTGTGAGGAACAGTCGTCCTGCCCCGGAGGGGGCGCGGCGCATCCTCCAGAGGACTGCGAGAGACCTCAAATGCAGGCGGGACATTGTGCTGCGTTGCTCCCTGGAGGTGCCCTCGCCCCTTCTGACAGGGATTCTCAAGCCGTGCATCATACTGCCGCAGAGCATGGCGGAAGAAAACGCTGTCTCCGACCTCGAGGGAGTATTGGCGCACGAGCTGGCTCATCTAAAATCGCGAGACCTTTTCTGGTCGCGGTTTCTCCAGGCGCTGTCCATTCTTCTCTGGTTTCACCCATTCACGTGGCGAATCCGCCGAGCGCATGCTGTGGCGTGCGAAGAAGCGTGCGACGCCGCGGCAGCGCACTACGTGGGAGATGCTGAGGAATACTCAGGAACACTGGCTCGTGTGGCGTTGGGACTGCTTGGCGAGCGCCGAGCGCTGGCGGGCATTCCCATGGCCCGCAAGCCGCAAATTCGGAGGCGCCTGGAAATGTTGAGGAATAAGATCTGGTCCTCTCAACTCCACCGGCGCGTGGCGGTCATACTGCTGCTCGCGGGAGTTATCGTTTTGGCGGGACTCGCTGGCTTGAAGCTCACGCGCGCCGAGAAGGAGTCCGCTTATGCTTACGCACGAGCGACATCGAAAGGGGAACCGGGATCACGTGTCGTGCGGTTCCCTCAGAATCGGTCGTTGGGAGCGCTCTACGTTCAGGACGCGAGTGTGAAGCGCGAGATCGAGAGCTTCTACCACTGGATTAACGGCACGAGTTGGGAGTACCTTGGTGAAGCCCGAGGCGAAGTCATCGTCCCGGCAGGGATGAATCTGCGCCTCACCGTCAGTCCAACGGGGTGGCAGGACCTTTCGCCCCTTTCGTACCTGAGCCCGGATGATCTGTATTCGCTCTCGTTCCTGATGTTACCGGCCCCCGGCCCAAAGCCCGACGACCGATGTATGCCCCCTATCGCTCACCTGACCGGGCTGAAGGAGTTGGCTCTGTGGGAAAGCAACATTACTGACAAGGGCATGAGCTTCGTCACGAAGCTCAAATCGCTGGAACGTCTCACACTCCCGAAAACAACGGATGCCGGGATGGCCTACGTGGGACAACTGACTTCTCTGAAAGGGCTGTACTTCAAAGAAAATGCCGTCACGAACTCCGGGCTGGCGCAGCTTGCGAGCCTGAAGTCGCTGGAGGAACTGGATCTCGGCGGCGGATACGTTGACGCCGCCGGGCGGCACCACGAAAGCGCCATCACCGACGCCGGGTTGGTTCACCTCGCAAATCTGCCCAACTTGAGCTACCTGCTGCTCTGGGGCCAGGGCTTTTCCGAAGCCGGACTTGTCCACATCGCAAACGTCCCGTCGCTAAAGACCTTGAACATGCATCAATATCAGGTGACGGACGCCGGCCTGGAGCACCTATCCCGCCTTCCGAAACTTGAAGTCGTGAGCTTCTCCGGTCCTCCGATCAGCGACAAGGGTTTTGGCTATCTCGAGCAGATGCGCTCACTCAGAATACTGGGTGCCCCGCTGGGGGATAACGCCCTCGCCAATTTGAAGGAAATCAAGTCGCTTGAATACCTGGATTTGCCTGGGGAGAAAATGACGGACAAGGAGATGGCGTACTTGTCCGAATTTCCCAATCTCAAGCACCTGAAGATGTCCATGCCCCACTATATAGACCCGAAGGCTTACAAGGGTTACTACACTGACGAGGGGCTGAAAGAACTCGCCAGGGCCCCTCTGCTCGAAGAGCTGTTTCTTGCCGGCCCGGGCGTCACCGATGCGGGAATGGCCCATGTCGCGAAACTCGCCAACCTGAGAGAGCTTTCCCTCTTTGGCTGCCCGGTAACCGGGCAAGGCCTCGCCAAACTGACTGCACTGAAGTCGCTAAACAAGGCATGGATGTACGTGCCGAATATGACTATCGGAGACCTTGCTGAACTGAACGGCATCCCCTCATTGACTGAAGTAAGCGCCATGGCAATAAAGGAAAAGAAATCCCCACTTAACATCGCCGGGCTGACTCAACTTGAATCCCTTCGCGTCGAGGCCCGAAAACCGTGCATCTTAGGAGACGAGGACCTCGCATGTCTGGCGAAGCTCACGCGCCTCAGGGACCTGGCCCTTAGCCCCTGCGAGTTCAGCGACGTTGGCGTCAAGCACCTCGCCGGTCTGACGTCTCTCGAGAGGCTCTGGATCGGCGGCCCCGGTTTGGCTGACGAGGGCCTGAAATGCCTCAAGGGCATGACAAAGCTCGACTATCTGGGACTGACGGGAGATTTCACCGACGAGGGTCTGCGGCACCTCGAAGGCCTGAAGGGGCTGAGAACCCTGAACATCACTTCGGAAGGCGCCTTCAGCAATGCAGCCTTAGACCGCCTGCGGAGGGAACTGCCGAACCTTCAAACCCTGACCGTCATCCCATGATCAACCAGGCCGCTTCGGAGCCGGAAATGTCGCTTTTGGAATAAACAATGAACCCCGGAGCCGCGGCAGCATCTAATCCCTTGAACCAAACGTGGGGCAGATGGCACGTACTATGGTCGGGGCTCGGGACGTTTTTACACATGTGCCACCTGCCGCGGATGGAGAGACAATTGCGAAACAGAGGTTGCCTGAAAGAAAGGATCACGATGGCTACGAATTTTGGAGAAGGTTCACACAGATGGTCCACGGGGACGCTGACCCTCATTGCCGTTCTCGCCTGTGTCATCTTGCTTGAGGGTCACTCGGCGGATGTCCCCGCCATGAGAGCAAAAAAGACAGGAAGCGTTAGTCCCCCGGTCGGGGAACGTGTTGTCCAGTTCCCCAGGGAACGCTCGCTGGGTGAGCTTTACGTGCAGGACGCGAACGCGAAACGGGAGATCGAGACGTTTCATTACTGGATTGACGGGACTGAATGGGAGTACTTCTCCGAAGCCAGAGGGGATGTCGCTGTGCCGGCGGGCAAGCGGCTGTGGCTGAGCGTCGGAAAGGATGCCTGGAAAGACCTCTCGCCGCTTTCGCGGCTGAAACCGGACGACCTGTACAGGCTGTCGTTCTCGTACCTCTCCCTGGAGGAAAACAGGGCGATGCCTGACGATACGTGCGTGCGCCACATTGCCGCCCTGACCGGCCTGAGGGTCCTGGACTTAACCAACACACATATCGCCCCGGGAGGTCTGAAGCTCATCCGAAATCTCAAATCCCTGGAGAGCCTCACTCTTCCGGCAGGAACTACTGACGCCGGACTGGTTCAGGTCTCCGAGTTGCGGTGGCTCAAAATCCTGCATTTCAGTGAAAACAAGATAACAAACGGGGGCCTCGCTCACCTAACACACTTGAGTTCGCTGGAAGAACTCGACCTCGGCGGGGAGCGCATCGGGGACGAAGGATTAGTTCACGTCGGGAAGTTGCCTTCCCTCCGATACCTGTTGCTGTGGGGAAAGGGCTTCAGCGACGCCGGGTTGGCGCACCTCAGAAACTGCCGTTCGCTGAGGATCCTCAATCTCATGCACCTGCCGATTACGGACGCGGGCCTGGCTCACTTATCGGCTCTCACCGGGCTGGAGAGGCTCGACCTTTACGACACGCGGGTCACGGACGCAGGGCTGGTTCGTCTCACCAGAATTCGTTCGTTGAAGATGCTGAATCTCGGAGGCATACCGACGGGCCGGATCACGGACAAGGGAGTGGCTCACTTGAGTCAGGTTAAATCTCTCGAATACCTGGACCTCCCAGACGAAACCGTGACGGACGAGGGGCTGGCTTATTTGTCGGAGCTAAAGATGCTCAGGCATCTCAGCGTCTTCATCCCGCACCACGTAAATGCCAAGGACTATACGAAGTACTACACGGAGAAGGGGCTTGCGGAGTTGGTCAAGCTCCCTCTGCTTATGGAACTGCACCTGGGGGGACCTGGGGTGACCGATGCAGCGATGTCCCATATCAGCCAGTTAGCGAAGCTGCAAAAGCTCAGCCTCTTTGGCTGCCCCATAACCGGCAAGGGCCTCACGGAATTGACCAAGCTCAGGTCGTTGCAGGAGTTGTGGCTTTTCGCCTCGAATGTGACCCTATCGGACCTCGCTAAACTCAACGCGATACCTTCTCTGACCTACTTGCGGGTGCAACAGATAGAGCGAGGCGCCGGCATCCTAAACATCGGCAACTTGACCAAACTTGAAAAGCTGACCATTAACCTGAACAGGAACTTGTCCTTTCGGGACGAGGACCTCGCCTGCCTGGCCAACCTCAAGCGTCTCAAGTGGCTTCAGGGAATCCAGGGGATCGGCGACGCGGGTATGGCTCACCTGGCCGGTCTGACCTCCCTTGAGAGGCTCACCATCAGCGGAGAAGGTCTGACCGACAAGGGCATTGCCTACCTGGCCAACATGAAGAAAATAGACCATTTGACGCTCACAGGCGACTTCACCGACGACGGACTCCGCCACCTTGAAGGGCTCCAGAGGTTGAGATACCTTAACATCACATCCGAAGGCGCCTTCGGCAACGAGGCTCTCGACCGCCTCCGAAGAGCGCTCCCTAACATCCAAACCTTCAGAGTTGTGCCATGAATGGAATCCACTCGGAACAGCAGAATAACCCGCAAGCTCTAACTGCCAAGCTGAGAGACGGTTGTTTGCAGACGAAAGACAACAAGATGAATGAGAATGCGCTGATTCGCGCTCTCTTGTTCGCGACTGTTCTTACCACGGCTTCTCTCGCAGATGGTCAAGAAGAGCAGCGGTTGGAATACCGCAGCTCCCCCCAGCCGCATCCTCTGGTCGGCATGTTGCCGCCGAAGGGTCTTGAAGTGATCTCGGAGCGGCCTGAAGAGTTAGAACTCCCGGCCCTCAAGTGCGAAAAGCCGCTTTTCGCCAAATGGCCCAGCCCCCTGTCGCCGAACGGATCTCTCTGGGTGATTCTGGATCGCGCGAACAAAGAGGGCCCTTACGATATTCTCTTCATTGACTCGAACGCCGATAATTCGCTCAAGGATGAAACTGCGGTGGTCGCGCACTTCTCGAACGAGTCGCGGGCACAGTTTGGACCAATTGAAGTTGCCCTCAAGGGCAGGGAGGGGGCCGTCGCACATCACTTGAGCTTTGAGTTCGTTCTCCAGGCTGACGGCCCTCGCCTGAACGTCCGCTCCGGCGGATGGTACGAGGACGACATAACGGTCGGCGGGAAGCAAAAGCATTGCGTGCTGCTGGACCAGAACGCCAACGGTCTGTTCAACGATAAGGCAATTGACTTGAAAGACTGCGACCTCGTTCAGATTGGCAATGAGGGCGATCCTGACGTTTCTCTTGTCGGCGACTTCGTTCAGGTGGACGATGTGTTGTGTCGTCTCGAAGTCGCACAGAATGGCACGTGGGTGAGGCTGACGGAAGCGACAAACGTTGTTTTCGGTACCGTCAAACAGCAGCCAGACATGACTGAGCTTGTTGCAGGCGGCGAGAACGGCATGCTCACCGTCAAGCTAAAACAGGGCATCGGCAAGCTGCCGGTCGGCAAGTACCGCGTCTATGGCTGGGATGTTGAGCGGCAGGATGGCGATGGAAATCTCTGGAAGGCGAAGGCAACGAGCTTCGGCAACCCGGAAGTCTTCGAGATTTCCGAGGGGAAGGAAACCCGTCTGGACGTGGGAGAACCAATCGTATCCACGATAGAGACTTTCAGGAGCGGCGCCCAGTGCACGATCGGACATTCCTGGAAAGGGCAGTCTGGCGAGTGGATTCGATTGACCCGCAACGGATATGATCCGCCACCGGCACAGGTTCACATCTGGAACGCAGACCGCTCCTATGACCGAACCTTCGCCTTCGAGCATGGGTGACGTGGCACCGCCTGCACGCTCGCGTGGCGAGTGCCTAAAAACCGAAAAGGCCCCTTTACGGTAACCGCGGACCTTCCCGGTCTGCCATTCAAGACCGAGATAAGAGAGCACATCATACCGGAGCAGTCTGAATAACTAACGTCATAAGCGATGGATGTTCATGAACCGCGGCGATAAGGAACAGTTGCAGTCAACCTCTCGAATCGTTTTTCTCAAAACGCACATCTGCCGCTGACGGCATAAGCACACAACTCCAAGTTCATCAATCGGGAGGGCGCGGTTCATGAAAAGTCTGAGAAAAGTCTGGCTGTTCTCTCTTGTCGCGCTCGTCTGCGTGCTGCAACTCGTTCTGCACGCAGTCGAGTTTGAACCCGAGTTCGGCAATGCCCTTGGGGCGTGCTCCTCGCTGGACCAGTTCACGAAGTGGATCTCCGAGTTGAGCGGAGAGACGGAAAGCTCAGTCCGGGGAAAGGCGTTCTGGATTCTGACCCGATATACCTATTCTGAAGATGTTCTGACCGCCGAGGAATACCTCCGGGAGCAGTTCTATCGGATGGGCCTGGTGGCGGAAAGGCAGCCGGGTTATCCCAACGCGAGCAATAACCTGATTGCCCGGCTCCCGGGCGCCTCCCGCCCCGAAGAAGTTTTCATCATCTGTGCCCACTACGACTCGACAAGCCAAAACCCGTACATCTGGGCTCCGGGAGCCGACGACAACGCCAGCGGCACTGCGGCAGTGTTGACCGCCGCCGAGGTCCTCACAAACTTCCGTTTTGACCGCACGATCGAATTCTGTCTTTTCACAGCCGAGGAACTCGGCCTTCTCGGCAGTCAATTCTATGCGCAGGAATGCCGCGACGCCGGCAAGAAGATCGTAGGCGTCATCAACTTGGACATGCTCATTCACCCCACCGACGATCGGCAACCTTCCTTCCCGTTGGATGTTGACATCCTCACGAACGCGCAGTCACAGAAGCTGGCGTCTGTGCTTCGATGGTCCATCGAAACCTACACCCCTCTCGATGTCGAGGTGCACGTGGACACCATCCGGGCGAGCGACCACAATTCTTTTTGGGATATTGGTGCGAACGCCGTAGCCGTCTCCGAGAACACCCCTCAGGAAGCTATGGGAGGCGCCACGACTGTCTATCACACGACCAATGACGTCATCAGGCAAAGGTACGCCGACCTGCCTTTCGGCCTTTCCGTTGCCAGGGGCGTTGCGGCGGCTGCCGTGAGTCTGGCGGAGTGGGAGCCGTTTTCCGCCCTCCCCTTCGCCGCGACAGCGACGTGCCAGGTTGATGGCGTCACGTACTCCGACGTGGGCGACCACCGCGCCTCCGCTTCCACCAGTGAGGGGTCACTCTCCGACGGAGCCGTCGCCGAGTCCCGCGCCGAGAACCTCGTCCTCCAAGGAAACGTCGCCGCCTGGGCCGGCGGCAACCACGAAGCAATCTGCCATTCGAAATCGTTTCAGACCTTCGTTCCCCGTTCCACCACCCTTCCCGAAGGACAAGAAGTTCTTGTGGAACTGACTGTTCAGGGAAGTGGAGAATTCGCCATCGAGCGCAAACTCGCTAACTTGTACGCGGACTCCCGTATTGAGGTTTGGGCGAGAAGCATCGAGACCTCGCTCCTTTTCAGCGGAACAGTCTCCCTATCGTCCGCAGGAGTCCAAATCAGCGGCGATTTTCCCGCGGATGCTTTCACGGTGGACGACACAAGCACGCGAAAACAGGCGACCCTCTCTCAGTGGAGCGACGTCATTGCCTTCCCCGGAAAAGTCGGTCAACCCGTCACGCTCTGCGCTCGTCTCAGCCAGATGGCCTACGCCCGAGCGGGAGGAACAACCGAGTGCCGATGGACTGAGCCCCTCCGGTTGTCACTGGTAAGCGCCACCCCCGATGCGTGGTTGGAAATCGCCGGTTTCGCCGATACGCCGCGAGTCTCGCACATTTCTGCGGACGGAACGGACCTCGCCATAACCTGGCAGCCCTTCTCTCAGGCGCAGTACACTGTCGAGCATTCCGAGGACCTCATTTCCTGGACACCAATAGCCACGACCCCTTTCACCGTCTGGCGCACCGAGAATTGGGCTTCTGACGCCGGCTTCTTCCGCGTCACATCCGAATAGCGAGTTGCGATCCCCGTCGCTCGACGGACGAGGGGGTGCCGGAGAGGAGGGCGCGGAGGATTCTGCGTTGCGAGAATGCAGTTGTCCTGTGAAGAGGAAACCAAGCGAAGAAGTTAAGTAAGACAGATGTTTTTGCCAAGCAGGCTGAGAAACCCTTTTGATTAGATCACGTCAACAGCGAAATCGGCATGACGGAAGTCCGCGGAGACGACGGGTGGCGACTCAGCTACCCGCCCTTCAAGCACTCGACTGCCGCCGACGGTTATGGCGCGGAGCCTCCGCGCGCTCGCTGCGAGACTAGTCGCGACCCGGCCGCGGCCGGCGGGCTGGGACACCGTGCAACATGCCTTGGACACTAATGTCTTCGTCCACTTCGGGCCAATGGACGCCTTCCCCGTCGCCGATGATCTCGAAGTTCTTGCGCTGGGCTGGCGTGGCCTCCGATAGACGCCATGACCACGCCAAAGGTACACTGATCACACGACCATCCACGAGGTGCGCGGTAATGGTGTCTGCCGTGACCTTGACATCACGTATTCGAGCCTCTGCGTTAACCACCGTGCTCATACCAGGCCTCAACAATTGTTTCGTACTGGGCATCTATCCGACGCCGGATAGCGTTCAGTTCCTTCGAGGAGAAGCCATGATTGGAAGCCAACTCCAGCGGGTCAAGCCAGAATTTGCACGTTTTCTTCTCACGGCGAACATGCACATGGATCGGCTCATTGAAGTCGAAGCTGTAGAAGAAAAACCGATAGGGACCAGGAATGTCCTTGATTCTGGGCATCCGGTGCTCCACGACTTTGCCCGCGTCGTTTGTTCATTCCGCCTGTATTGTACCAGAATAAGTAACCCCACGTTATAAAAAGCCATCAAACAGAAGTCCCAGGGCGACGCGTATCGGCGTCCTCCCCACGACGCATGTAGCGCGCTTCATTCCTTCCTGACGGCTGGAAACACAATGCCGGGCGTCGGTGGACACAGCCAATGGTAATGGGCATTTGGGTTGAATGCGGAGGAGGACTGTCTGGCAGGACGCCCCACGCGGACGCGCTTGGCCGCCTTGAACCTCATGGGCGATGTCATGCCGAGTTTCCAAAACATGGCGTACGGCGATGCGCTGACCCGTGCATGAGCCTCACGTGACCTGCCTCGGAGGTACTGGTGAACGTCAGCCGCGCTTTTGGCACCAGTCATCAGCGCGCCAGCGGCACCCAATAATGCAGACATTTCTCCTGAAACGGCACAGACGACAGCCGCAGTCAGGCTGAGGAGTCCACCGGCAGCCCCAACAACCTTTCGGAATGGGATATGCTTATCGGACTTCATCAGCTCGTCAATCTCCGCGCACAGATGTCGAAGCACCTCCTTCGCCTTTTCCGCCCCTTGGTCTCGGGCGCAAACATACTCATGGAACGCCTGACGGAATGAAGCAAGCTGATCAGCGCTATCATTGATCAGGTTCCGAAAATCGCCCGGCGAAAGTCTGTCAATGAAGGGGATTTTCATCTCCATGATCGCACAAGCATCCGAAGGACCCTCTGTGAGGGATGAGCCACCAACCAGTTCAGTGTGCTTTGTCAGCTCGGCCGGTGCCGCCCCTGGATCGATGCCGATCAACTCGGCTGGCGCCACAAATACTCCCCCTATTAGGAACTCCTCGGCTGCTTCGTCAACAAGCCAATCGAGTACTGCTTCGGGCATGAGCTTGGCGTGACCAGTAATCGGGAAGAAGCGCCGGCCGGCGATCTCACATTGGGACCCCAGCGCGCCCATGTAGCCCCACCCGGCGTCGAACTTCATGTCGAATGGACAGAGATGCAAGACCTTCGCTTTTTCGCACTTTCCTGCGTAGATGAATTCGAGGGACGAACCCACCAGGGCCAGTCGCCTGTATGCCCAACGCATTTCACCGACGTTCTCGACGCGTACGAGCAAAGGCGAAATCTCCTTGGCGCGATTGCGCAGAAGACGGCGTGTGTAGTTGCCACGCGCCCAGAAGTCAAAGGACACGCTCCGCCCCTTTGTCACCCTCATCCAGTCCAACACAGCACCGTAGGAGGGTTCCTCGTCGGGAATGTCAATATCGGGCAGTGGATAGCGAATCTCATCCATTTTGCGCATGGCTATCTCCCTTCGATATTGTCCGGGCCATCCGAGGGCCCCGTGTTCGACAACCTCTCCACCATCCTGTTACGGTGCCAGGATACGGAACCACCCCAAATTGTCAAGCGCGACAACGGCGAAGCGCTAACTGAATCCTTCTGCAGCGCGCCTTGACGATCGCCAATGCCGTCTGCCGATCGCTCGACAGATTTTCAGTTCCATGTCGTTCTCGACTCGACAAACCGCCCCGGTTAGTCCGTCTTCGTGAATGTCGCTCAGGCGGTCTCGGGCGGTTGCCGGGAGAGTTCGGAGGCGAAGGCGTCGAAGGCGGGGGAGTCGTAGAGGCAGAAGAGGACTTTTTCGAGGGCGGTTTTGCCTGTTAAGTACTCGATTGTCGTGGAAAGCATGATCGCAGCGCATTTGTCGAGCGGATAGCCGAAAATCCCCGTGCTGATGGCAGGAAAGGCGATGCTCCTGAGCTTGTTCTTGTCCGCGACCTTCAGCGAATTGAGAGTGGCGTTTTTCAGCTTGAGGTCTTCTTCGCCCTCTCCCTGGCGCGGGCCGACCGCGTGGATGACGTGCTTCGCCTTGAGGTTTCCGCCTGTCGTAATGACGGCGCCGCCAACAAAAGTGCCGCCGATGCGATCGCACTCCTTCTGGATCTCCGGCCCACCCTTCCTGCGAATGGCCCCCGCAACTCCCCCACCCATCCATAGCGAGGCATTCGCCGCATTCACGATGGCGTCTGTGTCCAGTTCCGTTATGTCCCCCTGAACAAGCTCAATGAGGGCTTTGCCGACCTTTCTGTGCATCTTCATTTTCCTCGTGAGACTCCGCAACTCCCAGAACCGCACTGTCCTTTTCTCAAAGAAATCATGGAAGCCTCTCTCCGGGTTCAGCCGATGTGGCGACGAGCCGATGACCTCAACTCCAAGCATAATCGGATGAAGCTCTTGATGCAACGGCCGATTCCCCGGACTTTTCTTATCACATCTGATAACGGGTCGCGCGATTTTCTCGGATCTGAGAAGATTTCGTGGTTTTCGCAGTGGGAAGCGTCAGCAGCCCTGCGTCCTAATAGGTTCTGAATCAGAATATTATGAGCGCGGAGGCTGTGGGAAACCTCCCCGGCACAGAACTTGTTCCACTCCGCACAACGCATGGGGGTACCAGGGAAGCACGGCCGGGAGGGCCTGCCTTTTATAATGCGCGTTCCTGAGCAATTTTCCTCAAAATCGGGGAGCCTTACCCAGACAAGTCACCTTGAGGCAAGGAATCCGTCATTTCACGAGTCCCTTCCAGCGAGGACCGCGTTTCTCAATTCTGATAAAAGGACAAGTATGACCGCAAATTCGAGCGTGCCACAGAAACGGCAGAGTATCTCAGGGTTCGGCCTCGTAGAGGGACTGGTGACGACATTGGTTCTCTCCATCGCCGTCATCGGGTTGCTGACCTCCTTTGTCATGGGGAGGACTCACAGCTACCATTCGCGGCACAGGTCGCAGGCGATGAACCTCCTCCAGGAGAGGATTGAGGAGCTGAAAGCGAGGGGCTACGACTACCTCAACTGGCTCTCCCCCAACCCTACGGTTGAGACGGGATTGGCTTTGGATGCGGGGCCGGATGAAGAATCGCCGGCCGATGATTTGCTTTGCACGCGAACCACTTACATCAGCGACCAGGATGGAGATGGCGCCCTGGAGGTTCTTGTGAGTTTGACATGGACCGAGCGAATCGCGGGCGGAAACGAGGTGTTCACGGAAAGCCTGTTCACAGTCGTAACGCAGATGCGTGTGATGGAAAGATGAAACACCTCTCACGGAATTGTGCAACGGAGGATTTCTTGATGCAGCAAGAGCCACTCAAAACGCAAGGTCAAGCCAGAAAAAGAGCAACGAACCGGACGGTGGCCGCTTTCACTCTCAGCGAGACAATGGTTGGGATATTCGTTTCGACTCTTGCCCTCGCGGCTCTGATGACCATCTTCAGCATGTCGCTCCACGCGTGGAACGACGGAAGTGTGGACCTGTCCCTGCAAAGCGGCGGCAGGCTCATCATGGAGAAAATCGTTCGCGGGCCGTCCGGGCTGTTCGGGTTGAGGGAAGCCGGGGAAGGGGACGTGACTGTGGACGACAGCGGCAAAGGCATCACTTTCCTCGTGGACAAGAATACACAACCGACCTTTAGCCGGCACGATGATACCCAACTCCGGATTTTCTACCAGGACGGCCGCGTCATGTACGACCCCTCGAGCGAATTTGTGGGAGACGAAGTACCTCTCGTTTCCTTCGGTCGGGTGGAGGACATCCGCTTCGAGGTCAACGGTAATCAGGTGAAGGTCGAACTGTGGATGGGGGACACGTCTTCGCAGGGACCGGCGTCTCGAGTGAAATTGCAGACAAAGGTCTATCTTCGTAAGTCGAGGGACCCTGACAGAGCTACGTGAAATAGTTGAGGAGAAACCGGCGAATGTCGTTCATGAAAAAGGAGAAGAATATGCGGGGAAATCGAAACAAACAACGACAGCAAGGAACCGCGCTGCCCATCTGCTTGATCCTCACGGCGTGCATGGCGATCGGGGCTGCGGCCTTTTTGAATCTCAGTTCTACGGAAGTCGTGCAGGTCAGAAGAAATCTCGCTTCCACTCGCGCCTTCTACTACGCGGAAACCGGCATCACTTACGCCCAGATGCAACTTCTTCGGGGCTGGCGGCTCTCCAAGTTCACGGCCCCATTCCATTTTCTTGATTATGGGACCATCACCACCTTGCCTGCCGAGAAGGTGGTGCAAGCGGGCACGCCGGAGGAAGGACGATTCTACGCGGAGATCCTTGAAGTCACCACACCCTATCACGACGGGAGGGATGTGACCGTCCGATCTACCGGCACCTACCGGGGAGAGAAACGGTCCATTCTAACAACGTTCTGCCTGGAGCTGGCGCCATCGAAGGTCTTCGACTACGTGTACTTCCTCAACCACTGGGGCTGGACCGAGGGAATCCCCAGTGCGTTTCAGATGAACGGCAACGTCCGCGCCAACGGACACTTCTCCTTTTCCAATAGCAGCCTTTACCTCAACGGCACCCCCGAATCCACGTTCTTCCGTGGGCAGACTGTGTACAAGGACTCCGGCGGCATTTACTCCGGATATACCATCACCGGCGCCCCCTCTCTCCACGGCATGGGCGCACTCGCTGTGAACCAGCATATGAATGAGGACACCAACGAAAATGGCGCCTTAGACGCCGGCGAGGACCACGATCAGGATGGACGATTGACCCGTCCCGAACATGTTGAGATGCCCAATCTCACTGAAATGGCCCTGTATGAAGAATATGCCCTGGGGTGGAGAGGGGGAACAGGCAGCAGCATCAAAATCCAGGGAGCCGGCGAGAATGGAACCGATCTGGTTGTTTGCGATGCAGTCTATGGGGACGAAACCGGAGAGAAAGGCAACCTCCTGTTGTGGGGGACGCAGCAAAATCCCATCGTGATTGACGGTCCTGTGGTGGCCAGAGGAGCCGTCATTATCAAGGGATACGTGAAAGGCAAAGGCTCCCTTTATGTGCAAGGTAATGTGTACGTCCCGGACAATCTGATGTACGTTGACCCACCTGTAGGCAAGCCGGATTGGGACTACTTCGACTACGGGACCCCCGAAGAACGATACCAGTCCTGGCAGCAAGCCGCTACGGCATGGCGCGAGGCAAACGCGGAGAAGGACGGACTCGGATTGTTCGCCAGAGAAAACATCATCATCGGCGATTTCACCGATGCCACCTGGAAAGGCACTGTCCAGAGCTGGCTGAACAACTCCGCCAACGAAAGCGCGGAACGAGCCAACGGTCTCGACCACATGCCCAACACCAGCGACTCAGGGGAGGGCGATTCAACGTGGACCGTGGACAGCTACACCCAGGAAGACCTGGAGGCCGGCTTGATCCCCCCCGGGAAAGGAGTCGGCGATGTCGTGCCCGGCTCCGGAGAGGACATTGACGGCGACGGCGTGACGGACGGCCGGATTGGCACAAACGATTTCAGTCTTCCCGCCGCCCTGAAAACCCAGTACTGGGGAGGATGGACGCCGCCCGAAATCGTGTGGCCCCTCAGCGGCATCAACTACGGCCAGTTCCTGAATCAAGCGGGCGCGTTCTGCCTCAACCACATTGACGCCCTCATGTACACCAACCACGCCACCGCAGGGGCCTGGGGGAAGAATTCGCCGGGAACCCATATTCTCGGGGGAATCGTCTCCCGCGTTGAGGCGATTGTCCTATACACAGGGAGCGCGGACTGGACCCACGACGAAAGATTCACGGGCGGCGGAGAAGAATTCGGATTCCTTCTCCCACGCGTGAAGAGCCCGATTGCGATTGTTCACTGGCGGGAAGTCCCAGTGAGCTACGAAGAATAACAATGAGCGACACGCTCGGTAACACCAGGAGAATAGGAAATTGATGACCCACACTTCGCTGAAGGCCAACCACGCCCGTGGCGTGGCTCACCACGAAGGCACAAAGACACGAAGCACCGGCAGCCGAAAACTTCTTTGTGCCTCGGTGTCTTCGTGGTTAACGCTGTTTGTTGTGCTCTCCAGCCCAAGCCATGCCATGTTCATAGCGAACCCTGAAAAGGAGCACAGTATTCCGGTCGCAGACACGCCGGGATCGCAGAGCGTCAATCCAACCGGCCCCACTGCGGCGAGCTCCAGGCAACCGGTTCCCGATGGCAGCGAGGCGCCCGTGACACAACCTTCTTCGGAATCCGCCGAACGAGCAGTGCGGGAACTCCAGCGGAACATAGAAGATGTCGCGCTGCGA
>JAUYEE010000077.1 GCA_030691545.1 bacterium
ACCGACATCTCGCAAAGAACGGAGAAAAGCAACATTCGGATTGTTGACCGTGCGGAGGCCCCGACGAGACCGTTCAAGCCGAGGACAAAGCTCAATCTGATCCTTGCTGTCATTGCCGGCCTAATCGTTGGGTGTGGTGCGGCGTTTTTCGTCGAGCACCTCAACGACACAGTCGAGGACCCGGCCGATGTTGAAGGGTTCCTGGGCAGACCTTTCCTGGGCGCCATCCCCGTGATGGCCGGCAATAGTGATGCTGTCGCAGATAAGGCAAAGATTGTCCATGTCTCGCCGGAATCGACAACTTCCGAAGCCTACAAGACGATTTTAGCCGGCATCCACTACTCACCCTCGGCGAACGGCCTGAAAACAATTCTGGTAACCAGCGCCGGTCCCTCCGAAGGGAAGACAACCACGTTGATAAATCTCGGAATTGCGGCTGCCCAGAACGGCAAGAAGGTGCTCCTGGTTGATTCCGACCTCAGAAGGCCCACGATTCACCGGGTGTTGGGCTTGAGAAAAGACATCGGGTTGACGGATTACCTTATTGGAGAGGCGGGTCTCGGGCATATCGTCCAAGAGACCGAGGTTCCCAATCTGTCTGTGATTGCTCGGGGGACTTCGACTCCGAATCCCTCGGGGCTGATTTCGTCGGATCGGATGAAGGAACTCGCCGAGCTCGTCAAGGACAAGTTTGACCTGATACTTTTCGATTCGCCTCCTTGCTCCGTTGTGGCGGACCCGCTGGTCCTGGCAAACCTCATGGACGGGGTGATCAATGTCACGCAAAGCGGCAGGTTTTCGAGGAAGATGATCGGCAGGGGCATTGACCTCATGGACGGGGTGAACGCCAATGTCCTCGGAATCGTGTTGAACGAGGTCAAAGAGCGAGACCATCGGTACTACTATTATTACCGCTATAAATACTATTACCGTTACACCGAGGACGGCGAGGCTGAGAAGGGAAAGGATAAACCCGGCAACGAGAAGCCGAAGCGAAAACGAAAACCAGAACACTCCTCGGCGAATCCCACCTCCTGAGCGCCCGTACCAAAAGACAAGCCCGTCCTTTGAAAGCGCAACGCCGATGGCCATGTCCTCGGCCGATGGCAGAAGTACGCGTCGCGACGTTGCCTCAGGCATTCCTCTTTGCGAGCCAAAGCTACTATCGAGTCAGGCTCGGACCGAGCGTTCGCCCTGCGCGTTGAGTTGGCGTGCAGGGGCAACAGCGGATACAGCGACGAACAGTCGGGTTGGCTCGCCAATCAACAACACAAGTGCATCTACCTTCCGAAACCCTATTCCCTGGAGGACTTGCTCAAGTCTGTTCGCAGTGCACTGGGGAAACGAGGCGAACCCCAGGCCGACCAATAGGTGACCAACCAACGCCGATGAAATCTTGACGCCAGGACCGTTCCTCTGTAAACTGGCACCATGCGAATCAGGGCACTCGCTATCGTGTACTACCTGAACAACAGACATTTCGCAAGGTCCGTTTTCGGAAACCCAAAATGAAGAAAACAGTTGTTCTTTTTGCTTTCGGTTTGCTGACTTCGGTTCGGATGCCCACTCCCGCCACAAGCTGGTATGTGGACGGGTCCATCCCTGCCTCCGGAGACGGCCTATCCTCCGAGAGCGCCTTCAAGACAATTCAGGAGGCAGTCGATTCCGCGTCTGACGCCGACACGATTGTCGTCGAGAGATGGACCTATTATGAGAACGTCCATTTCAAAGGAAAGAACATCCGTCTCCTGAGCACGAATCCCCTCGATCCGGATGTTGTTGCGGGGACAATCATTGACGGATTCAGGAACGGGTCGGTTGTCAGCTTCGCAGGCACGGAGAACGAAAGCTGTCTCTTATCGGGTTTCACAATCCGGCAAGGAAGAGCGCAAGAGGGCGCCGGCATTTACGGGGGGCCTTACGAAAGCCGCAGCCGCGCGACCATCAGCCACAACGTGATTACAAGGAATTCAGCCCTATTGAATGGCGGTGGTGTTAGCTATTGCAGCGGCGCCCTATCCGATAACGTTGTGATGAACAACTCCGCAGGCGAGAAGGGGGGAGGCCTGTACCAGTGTGATGGGATTATCCGCAACTGCAAGGTTGAGCACAACTCCGCTTGGAAGGGCGGCGGAATCAGTTCTTCCGACGACGTGATTGAGAACTGCTCTTTCTCAGCGAATTCGGCTTTGAGCGAAGGGGGCGGACTTTATGACTGCGATGCCACCCTCCTGAATTGTACCGTCTACGGCAACTCGGCGGGCACAGGCGGAGGCGGTCTGGCTTACTGCGAAGGGGTTATCCGCAATTGCATCGTCTGGGGCAACAAAGCCTCCTTTGGCACCCAGCTCCACGGTTCGAGCTTTCCGAGCTACTGTTGCATCGAGAGATGGGACAGAGGGGGTGAAGGCAACTTCCCCGATGACCCCTTACTTCTGGACCCCGCGGATGGCGATTACCACCTGCAGGGCACATCACCCTGTATCGACGCCGCGGCAGATGGCCACTGGTATCGGTGGCCGCAACGAGACCTGGACCGTCACTGCAGGTTGATTGGGGAGCATGTGGACATTGGCTGTTACGAGCGTGGCAGCTCTTTCGACACAGATGGTGACCTCCTCTCCGATGCACACGAGATAGCGGTGGGGACGGACCCCGGTGAGGAAGATACCGACGGGGATGGTTTGAGGGATGGCCTGGAACGTGTCCGTGGAACGGACCCACTCGTCCGCGACGCTCCCAGGAGAGTTTCTGTGCCGGCTGATTGCCCGACCATTCAGGAGGCAATTCTTTTTGCGTTCAGGAACGATGAGATCGTCATCTCGCCCGGCGCCTATGAGGAGAATATCCATTTCTGCGGCGTGGACATCATCGTTCGTAGCGTATTTCCCGATGCCCCCCAATCGGTTCGCGACACGATCCTCGACGGAGGGAATTTCCGGCCGGTCATCTGCTTCATGGGAAACGAAACGGAGACGTGCCAATTGTTCGGTCTGACGCTGCGAAATGGCAGGTTTTTTTCCGGTGGCGGGATTGTCGGCCGAGGCACTCTCGCCACAATCCAAAACAATTGGATCGTCGCCAATGAGGGTTGGGCTGGAGCTGGATTGGCCCGTTGCGACGGGCGCATTATGAACAATCTGATCGCTGGCAACGCAGCCTGGAATCGCGGAGGCGGACTTTATCGCTGCAACGGCGACATCGTGAACAATACAGTCACAGAGAACACAGCTCCGCAAGAGGGCGGCGGCCTTCACGAGTGTGCAGGACAAATCCACAACTGCATCCTCTGGGGGAACGCCGCTCCAGCGGGTGAACAGGTTTTTGACTCGATTCTGCCTGAGTTCAGCTGTGTCCAAAACTGGACCGAAGGCGGCGCCGGCAATATTACCGCAGACCCCCGATTTGTGAATCCGTACGGCCCCGACATGAATTTCACAACGTACGAGGATAATAACTACCGCCTTCTCCCGGACTCGCCGTGCATCGACACGGGGAAGAACGACGACTGGATGTGGGAGGCCGTTGACCTGGACGGTAACTCGCGTATCTTCGAGGGAATTCATTCACTGACAGTGGACACGGGCGCCTACGAGTATCCTTCCATTCGTCCGGTCTCCCTGACGATTTCCTCAGACTACGGCCCTCCTGATCCTCCATCTGGAACTTACACTTACGCGAAGGGAGAAATGGTCCCCGCGGGGACAGCGCCTTCGCTGGTCTATGAAGACAATGTCGGTATTCGATACCGGTGCATCGGTTATACAGGGACAGGGAGTGCGCCTTCAGGAGTCGCGAACAGCTATCCAGCCTTCGTGATTACCGAGGATTCGGTGCTGCACTGGAACTGGGGCACGCAGTTTCGCGTGGTTTCATCAGCAGGCCCAGAAGGGACGATTTCGCCCGAAGGAGAAAGCTGGTATGACGCAGGAGAGGAGGCGACCTTCATTGCAGTTCCGAGCGATGCGGACGAATACCGAATTGACCGGTGGCTTGTGGATGGCACGGAAGTTTTCCCCGATAGGAATAGCCTCACTCTCACAGACCTCGATGGTCCTCACGAAGTCGAGGTGATTTTCGAGAGGATTCCATCGGTCATCGTGAGGTCGAACATCGAAGCCCCCTACTCGATAAGAAGGTTGCCCGACGGCCTTCCCCTTTCTGGAACGACGCAGCCGACCAGCGATCCCAAGGTATTCGAGGCCATCCACCGCGATGCGGAACTTGGCGACTGGGAGATCACCTGGCTGCCCAGGGAGGATGCCTGGCCAAGGAGGTCCAGCACTTCGGCAGGAAGCCCCGTTACAGACGAAATGACCCTATCACAAGGTGAGGTCATCGAGTTCTCAAAGAACTACATCGTGAGAATGCCCGCTGATTTCTGTCTCCTTGAGAAGCGAATTGACTATGCGAGTGGGATATTTGTTGTACGTCTCTCCGTAACAAACGTAACCGGGCCGGACAATCCCCCAGCCCGGACCTTCCTGTCGCCGATCTGGCTGGTGGTAAAAGACATTGTCTTCGGAATCCCCGGGCCGCATTCGGAAGCCAGATTGATGAACCCTGACGGGGTAACCTCGACCGAATATCCCGATTCGGGGGAGTTCCTGTACGTTGACGCCAGTGATTGGGCCCCCCTTCCTCCTAGGGAAACCTCATCTGCGACGACTCTTGAGTTCTACATCAAAGACCGAAATCCGACGTTTGAACCCATCATTGAAATCTGGGCGTACGATCCCGTGACCGACCTGGACCTTGATGGTTATGAAGACTCCGTGGATCCTGATGCGGACGGCGATGAAATCCCCGACGTGTGGGAGGTCGCTTATGGTCTGCCGACCGATCGAAAGAATGGTGAGGCAGATGCGGACGGCGACGGATACTCAGACTTTGAAGAGTATGTTGCCGCCACGGACCCGACCGTTGCAGACTCGCATTTCTGCGTGAGCCATCTCATTCCCGTTGAGGGCGGCGGTCTTCTTCTGGGCTGGCAAACCGTCTCTTCCCGAGTATACGTCGTTGAGGTCTCCGATAGCCCTGGCGGACCTTGGACACCCTGGTCTGGGGAGACCATCCCCGGGCACGGTTCCATGGAATGGCGGGACGTGCGCTGCGATCGAGCGAAATCCCGCTTCTACAGAATTCGAGTGTCCTTTCCGTAACTCAGACTCGTGCGATGTCTATCATCGTTTGGGAGGATTAGCCATGCGAACAAGCCTTGAGATTGCGATCTGCCTCGCTTTGCTGTCTTCTGTTTGTGCCCAGGATCGTATTCACCCCGCCGATTATTATCCACTGCTCATCGGTGCGGAATGGGAATACGAGGACACCGGCACAACGGCCACGGAGACAATCACGGGCATCGAGGAAGGCTTATTCGTCCTCGAGGACCCGGACGGCATGAAGACGTACCTGAGCAGCGATACCGAAGGCATGAGGGTGCACAAGTTCTACGTTCCGGATCAAGACCCAGACCTCGAATGGTCGTATTTTGACCCACCGCTCACCCGCTATCCCTATGAAATGGAACTTGGCATTGAATACGAGAGCCGGTCTCTGCTGGTGTTCGAGGGGCTTTGGGATGTGGAGACATTCGTCGTTTACAAGGCAAAGTTCCAGGGGTTCGAGGACCACAAGGTCGGCGACCGAACCTACCCCCTCTGTGCCAAAATGGCAATCCGTGATACGAGCCGATCGGTTTTCCTCGAGCAGACCATCATGACGACGTCCACGGAGACCACGGAATGGTTGGCGTGGGGCGTAGGAGCGGTGGAAAAACAGTCTCATATTGTCTCGTGGGATATCATCAACGGAAATAGCGAAGAATCGATTGACCTGCGCCTGATCCGATGCAGTTTGCTTGAGGAGAATCTGCCCATCGTCAGTTTCGCGAGTCCGACCGCTGACCCCGCTTACATGACCGATGCTTCGTCCGTCTTCATCTCAGGCGACGTCAGTGACGACTCACAGGTCATGAGAGTGACGTGGGAGGATGACAAAGGCAACAACGGCCTCGCCACACTGAATGGAGGCTGGGAAATTGGCGACGTCGCTCTGGAATGGGGCAAAACCGCTTTCAACCTCAGTGCATGGGACTCTTGTGGCAATGTCGCCGCGGAGGTTTTGACCATCTATCGCATGACAATCAATGAGCCTCCTCACAACTGTTGTCACGAGGGTGAAACGCTCGGAGCCGTACAGCTAAGCGGCCAGGGCCTTGTTGAAGACTTAGTTGTCGAGCTGACCTGCAATGAAAAGGCTATCTGCGCGACCAATCTTCAGGTCATGGAGGGTGGTACAGTCCTTCAGTTCGACATGGATCTCAAGAATTCCGGTGCGGGCACCTGGGATATGGTTATCCGGGAGGCCTCGCAGTCGGAGCTTGTGAGGTTCGCAAATTGCGTGGAGACCGCGCCCTTCTGCATAACCGAAATGCGCGAGGCCGAAATCGCGGCGATTTTCCTCTCGTGGACGAGTCTCCCTGACAGGAATTACGAGGTGTGGTCCGCAGCGGACCTGGGCGGACAATGGGATGTTATCGCAACTGTTCCCTCACAAGGCAGCAACACGAGTCAGGAAGTCTCTCCTACGGAGGTCTCCACCTGCAACTTCTTCAGAATACGAGCGCTTCCCTGATGTCTGCGTGGGCAGTGCCGCGATGTTTCATCGTTTTTGGCTCTGCGCTATCAGCCGACCGAGAAACCTCCAATCCGGTATCCAGCAAAAGCCCAGGAGCCACGACTTGCTCTGATAGGCCGAGCGCGACTGCCCATTCAGTCGGACGTGGGAACGAAATGAAGGAAAACGCGTATGAGCCAACGTGTTCCGTCCATCCCGGGCAAAGGACAATCGGAATTTGCTTCAGGTGGGAGCGGCCCTTGTGCAAAAAATGCCAGGCAGAACGAAGAAGCGAGGGCCTGCTGTGCAAGGAATGCAACGTTGCCGCCATCGTGTTTTCCCACGACATGCAGCGAGCGAGAAGAGCAAAGAGAGCGGGGAGGCGCGCAAAAAAAGGCAGGAGCGTCTAAGCAGAAGCAGGACCTTATCCCGCTGCAATGCGTGCCAGACTCGACAAGTGTTCACCGGGCGTTTACAGCGACGCCAGAATAATCCGTTCAGCTACTTCCGCGACGTCCTCCAGCCTGTCAGCGCCCTCCCTGTGAAACGCCCCGACGAATTCTCTCCGACAACTGGAAAGCCGCTCAAAACCCCATCCAACACCTTCCCGACTGATCCCCATTGCCAAAATCTGTTCCAGCTTCTATATGTGTCTACCGGACGGTTACCACATGTTGCCGAACGCAGGCGAGAGGCGTGCGGACCTGGCGACGAATTTGCCGGATAGCGTGCGAGTCCTTCCGGGAATCGGACGGACTCAAGAGCAACGCGCGTGAAAGTGGAAAAGGCGACGCGAGCCGTCGCAGTGGGGTCGTCGGGGGAGACGGCGCTGGAGACGGAACACAGCGGCGAAGAAGCTCATGGCCCGTCTCGGACCGGTTCTCAGTCCCCAGCGATCCAGCGAGATTGGCAGCCGCGAATTACTCGATCTCTATTTTGTAGAACTTGCGGCGAGACGCATTATCCGGGTCAGTCCAGGCCGTTGCCCCTCCCTGAGACGATAACCTTGCCTCCTCCTGCCACTGGCTTCCCACGAGGTCAGCGCACGAGCAGATGACGTAGCTGTCCGCCGGACGGCTGGCCCAGAGCACTTCCGTGCCGCCCGCGACCTTCTTGACCCGGACAACCTCGAAGACGAACCCGCGGAACTCATACGCCCCCATGTCAACGGTAAGCGAAGCTCCTCCAAAGGCTATGCGCGGGTTGCCAGCCATGTCAAACCCCCACGCCATCCAGTCCTGATTCTTTCCGGCGTCTATACAGGGCGAACCTGACAGCAGGCGGAAGTCATTGTCCGCGTACGTGCTGAGGTCCTCGTCGGGACCGTCCGGGTCAACGAACCCAGGGTCGCTGGAAATATTCCCTTCCCCGCCTCCAGTCCAGTCCTGTATGCAGCAATAAGTTGGCACGCCCGAGTCGTCGAGCTGGGGGAAATACCCGGCGGCCGTATTTCCCCAGAGGATGCAGTTGCTCACATAAGGAGCCCAAAAGCCACTCATCCCTCCGCCGTTCCCCTCGGTTGCCGAGTTGAAGGCAATCACGTTGTTCTGAAGCATGGGGTAGGAGTCGTATAGCCCGCCTCCCTCGCCAGCGGAATTGCCAATAATCAAGTTGTTGCGAATCGTGCCGTCGCAATAACATAGGCCTCCCCCGGAATAAACCGCCGAGTTGCCCACAATCAAGTTGCCCTCGACGAGGCCGCCGCCTTCGCTCGCTGAGTTCCCGGCAATCACGTTGTTCTGGACTGCGGCGTCGCAGAGGTACACGCCGCCACCCCCGCCGCGACTGCTGGAGTTGCCGGTGATTGTGTTGTTCTAAATCGTTCCGTTGCAGTAAGCCAGCCCGCCGCCTTGACCCATAGCACCAGCGGCCCGGTTAGCCGCGACGACGTTTTTCTCGACGGTGCCACCGCAGGCCTGGAGCCCCCCCCACGAGCGGCCGAGTTGCCTGTCACCGTGTTGTCCTGGATAAGTCCGTTGCAACTCAGCAACCCGCCACCAGTTGAAATCGATCCGCACTCATTTGCAGAGATCGTGTTGTTCTGAATCGTGCCCGAGCAGGCGCAGGCGCCCCCCCCCGCCCAGTTCCGCCCAATTGTCGCTGATTGCGTTCCCCTGAATCGCGCCTCCGCACCCGTCGAACCCGCCGCCCACCCAGTCAGCCGAGTTGAGCGATACCAGGTTGTTCTCGATCGTCCCACCGCAGCTGTACAGCCCACCACCCCGCCCATCCGGCGTGTCGCCCGATGCCGCGTTTTCGACCACCGTGTTCCATCGGATGATGCCATCGCACCGGGCGATGCCGCCCCCGTTTCTGGCTACGTTGCCCGACACGACATTGTGTTAGATTGTGGCATGCGTACGGGCCGCCCGAGGGGCCGCCGCACCCCCACCGCCGAACTCAGCGCGGCCGCCCTGGATGGTGAAGCCCTCCAAGACACACGTCTCATCCTCCGTGCCCGCGAAGGTGACGACGGACGAGCGCCTTTTACCATCAATGATTGTCTCGGCAACCACATTAGGGTCAGACGGGGCGGCGCTGCGAAGGACGATGTTCTTCCCGTTGAAAGCTATGTTCTCGGCATATGTCCCTTCGGCGACGGTCACAGTATCGGCATGTGATGCGGTATCAACGCCGTCTTGAATTTTCTGGCAAGCCGTCGCCCAGGACTTCCCATCGCCAGACTCGCTGACGGAGGCGTCCACATACCAGGTCGCGGCGGAAAGCGACACCGAGACACAGGTCACCGTCAAAAGGCTTGCTAAGAGAAGAAATGCCCTCATTTCCGTACCCCCCCCTTGAAGTTGGGTTCACCTACCTACCTTGTCCAAAACACAGGTTAACGTATCCGTCCGGTAGGCACAGGGGGACC
>JAUYEE010000088.1 GCA_030691545.1 bacterium
GCCGACGTGTCGGTAAAGGAGTATTCAGGTGACATCTTCACTATGGGAACGTCGTTCCAGGTGCTGCCGTCCTGAGTGTATTGGGCCTTCAGAGCGGTGAACCAGCCGCCGTCCGGGAAGACTCTGCCGGTGAAGTACGCAATGTGATTGAAGAACAACTGCTCACCCCACAGATACCCCCAGAAGTCTTCCTCTTTGTAAAGACCGTCCCAGCTATCGTTGCTGTCGTCGTATTTGCCGTCGTTAAGTCCTGCAATCGCAAAATGCGAGACTTTGTATGTTACCTCGTCAACGGGGTCCAATGGCGGTTTTTTCCCTCCGCGACTCGCCGGTTTCGCCAGGTTTGGCATGGCCGTGTATGTTACGTCCTCAGATTGGGCGCCCGGGTCGCCAGGAGTCGAGTACTGATTTGCCGACCTGATTGCGATCGTGCGGCTTTGCCCCTCGGTCATTCCTTTCGCCTCGTACCAGTTCGTCGCGATGCTTTCGATCCAGAAGTAATCGTTCCCGAACTTGAGCGCGATGTCGTACTTCTCAGCGTCAAGGATCGCTGGCCATTCGAGCCGAAATCCCAGCCCAAGCGCTCCCAGGTCCAGCGGCGACACCCGGAAGTTGCCCGGTGCGAGCTTCGGCGGATTCGGAGCAAGAACGTAAACGCTCACCTCGTCAGAGGCCGTGCCCTTCGTCGGGGAGCTGGCTGTCATTCGGAAGGTCAGGAGAAAGCCAATGTCGCGAGCCGGTGTGTTGAATTCCACTATTGCCTGATTGGGCGACGGCTCGAGCGTCGCCACGAAATCATCCTGACCGGCAATCTGCTCCCAGGTGAACGCTGCGTCAGCGGGGCCTATCGCCTGGAGCGTCACTCTGTCGCCCGCCGTGACCCTCTGGTCCGGACCGGCGCTTGCCAGGCCGGTCCAGTTGTACAACTCGACAATGTCGTCCTCGCTCAGGGCACGGTCGTAAATGCGGACTTCGTCAATTGTGCCGTTGAAAGGATTCCAGCCTGCGGCTTCGATAGCTCCGAACACAACGTGGGCATCCGCTTTTGGGCCGAATGAAAAAGCAGTGCTGCTGGCGATGAACGCGCCGTCAAGATACATCGTTGTCGTCGTCCCATCGTAGGTCACGGCCACGTGCTGCCATTCCCCTTCTGGAGGGATATTCGTGCCAAAGCCCGGGTAGCTATCGTATCGGAAAAAGCCGAGATTGCTGGTGGCCTGGTCAATTTCGATGTTCCAATAGGTGTCGGTTGTGGTCCAGCCGTCCCTTTTGGACACGACGCCCTGGTACCCTCCCGTGGTTCCTTCCCACTTGATCCAGACGGCTACCGTGAGTTGGCCCGTCGTCGCCGAAGCGTTCCAGGTCCCGCAGTCCGCGGCGGTGCCCGCCTGCCCCTGAAAAAGGATTGCGAAATTGCCTACCTTGCCCACGACCCATTCGTAGCCCGCGCCAACCACGTTTCCGTCTCCGGCGATTGTCCCCTCCACCGCGTTGTGAACGACGGTGCCTTCCCCTTCCTCAAGAGGATAGTAAGCCACCAAGCCGGTTTCAACGTCTGCCCGCGCAACGCCGCAAAGCAATCCCAGACTCAGAAGACAAATGCATGCTCGCTTCATTTTGAAACCCTCCTTTTTGTCTTTGGACTCCAACTCTGGGGCGAATCTATGGAAAAGCCCGTTGGATAACTACCGCACATTGGCTTCTTGCTCGCGCGAATCATTATCGAGCCACTTTATACCCGAATTGGCGCGAGGAGTCTATAGCCATGGTCGGCTTTCGCGAGGCGGTCACTTCGCGTTCAAACGATAGTTGTAAAGGTCGTTGCCCACTCTGCGGGACGCGGCGATGATTTCAAAATACGGCGTATCGCAAATGTCCACGAAACCGATCTGGTAATTCTCGCCGTCGCCGCGTCCGGTCGTCGGCTGGTCCTTGAATTGGAACCAATGCGTGCCGACGATATAGCGGTTCCGCAGGGCTCCGCGCACATACTCTTCGTAAAGCTCCGCCCGATGTTGTTGGTCTCTGGCTTCCTTCAATCCTGTATGGAACATGCCGCGGTCAAGGGCGCCGAAGTGAAACTCGCCGATGATGACGGGCTTGTTCAGGTCATCCGGCAGACGTTGGTCTTCGACGGAATAGGTGTAACGATTGTAGCTGACGACATCGCAGAACTTGGCCACGGCTCGGGCTGCCCGGTCGTTGACCCATGCGAAACGACAGCCGAGGTAGAGCTGCTCAGGAGCGACTTTCTTCAGTTCCTCGCGGATGATACTGAAATAGGTCTCGGCAATCTTCGTGTAGAAAGCGGTCAAGTCAACCCACGCTTTCTTCCGGTCTGGCGGTTCCTGAGATTCGAGCAAATCCTCCCAGGACGCGTGCTCCGTTCCCCAAGCAGCGTTGAGCCTCTCGATGCTGCCACATTTCTCTTTCAGGTCAGAAAGGAATATTTTCTTCGCGGGTTGGCCTGAGGGGCTGATAAGCGTGGCTACCGCCAGGGAAACCTCGTCCCCCCAACTCAACTCGTTGTCCACGAAGAACCCGACGCACCACGGGTCACGCGCGCTTTTGCCGTCTTGGGCCGCAAAGCTCTTCCGCAGATTCTCACGGAAACTCGGATCGAACACATCGTTGAACTTGCCCCAATAGCCCTCTGACCCTTCGATTTTCCTCGCCGACGAATTGACAGTGCAGACGTATGCTGTCCTGTGCATCAGGTAGATGTTCGAGTCAGACCAATTGGCGATGGTGTTCAATCCCCAGCTTCTCACGCGGCGATGGGTGATCTCCGCCGATAATCGTTCCCAATCCTGCCCGTATTTCCGCAATAGGTTCGCACGGGTAAAATCGTACGTTCGATAGGGACTGTGGCTGCTGTAATAGCCGTGCGGCGCCCGTGACCCCCTGCCGTAGAAAGGTGCGAATGGTGAAGCAGAGTCCGGGAGATTCCGGTAATAATGCTCTCGGTCGGTAATTGGGGTCGGGTTTGCGTCGCGGACGCAGTCAACTCCATGCGACCAGAATAACCGACCCTTTGGGTCCACGAGCCACCATTTGTCTCGATACTCCTCCACGCGGAAGAATCCCGTGGCGCGGAGTTGAGGCCCCGCAGACCACCCCCCGTATTCGTTTCGCTCCGGCGGACCGGGTTGGGCGTCCAGCTCTTTTTTCTCCTCCCCGACACGTGCAAGCAAGTCCTCCGCCGAGTGCGTTTTCCCCGGCCATTCCTTGTGAATATATTGACCGAACTCGTCAATCATGGGGAAGAATTTGGCAGCCTCAAGCGGCTCTTCGGCTGTGCCGCCAGCGCGAATGTTTTGTACTTCGAAAACGTGCGGCTTCTTCGGCTTGTCCACGAAAACGAGAAGCTGGGTCACGTTCGATGGGTCGAGGTTTGTGGAGACAGGCGGATTTCCTCGCATGCCGATAAACTCAATTTTCTCGCCGCCAATCAGCTTTCGCAGCAACCGGAATCGCAGCGTACCACTCTCGTTCGGCCGCAGCGTGACTGACCGTGTTTCGCAGTTCCGCACGCCGTCGGCACCCGGGTTGTCCACGCGACAGTGGAGGGTTACTTGTTCACTCCCGGCGTTCGTCACGTCGAGAGCAAGGTAACTGTAACTCGAGAGGTCCCATTTTCCTTCCGGGGCTTTCACGATAACCCCCGGCCAAGATTCTTTCGTACCCGTTTCCACGTGAATCACAGCGACGTCCGCGGTTTTTATCAGAGACGCCTTCGCATCCTGAGCGAGGATGGCACCCGCGTTGAATGCTTTGTCCAGATCGGGCAAGAGAGGTGTCGGCTGATCTTGCACCGCATCCAGTGCCGCAGTCGCCCCCAGTATCGCAAAGCTGATCATCCCCATCGCACACAAACTGCCAATTGTTTTGCGCATCACAACAAACTCCTTTCAGTATTCCAAAGGCTCCGGCTTGTAGTCGTAGAAAACGTACTTGTCCATTTCGCCAACCTTAATGTACCGCCGGCTGATGACAGGCGAAGCATTTTTGGTCTGGCTGGGCGTGAACTCCGCCAGCAGGAGATAGCCGCCGCTTTCATCTGGCAACCGAATCCCTGTCGGGACATAGCACTTCCCATAACCTGGAATGGAGACCTGGAGCGACTGGCGACGGACCTCTTCGCCCTCTGCATCCAGCAATCTCACAACGCACATGCCCTGAACGGCACGGTCTTCGTCGTTCACCCCCACCAGGTTGAACAGAAGCTGGCTGCCCGTGAGATACGGCGCAACATGCTTTGTATATCGCCCATCAACAAGGTCAATAAACACTGCGGTCGGGGCGAAACAGTGAGCGAACCAGTCCAGCGTCGGCCCGGGCTGCAAATCCTTGACAGCGCCGATGAACCAGTCCCCGGTGAAACCGTAATTGTTCGTCAGGTAGCAGAAGCTCAGCACACCGGCGAGCGACCGCTCGCATCGCAGCCACTCCGTTTGCAGTTGCAGCCAGTACGCCTGCAACTCCCGGCACTGGTCCGGCGAGGCGTCCTTCCCTAAGTAAAACGCGAAGCTCTTCTCGGTCAGCTTGGCGGGCCGACCATCTCGCCACAACCAAATCCATCCATACTCGTTCGCCAATTGAGCGGCGCTGGAGTCGAGGTTTTTCTGCCACTCAGGGGGCCAATCGTGGAGGTCCCCCAGCGAATACGGATTCCTCGTATAGTATTCCTCGAAGTTTGGGCGCCAACCGCCGACCCGGTACGGGTGCGGCTCGTCCATTTCATCGAGCGTCATGTGTTCCGAGGTCATGTATCCGGCGTCCCAGATGCGCGTCGGATCGAGTTTCTTCAAATCCGGGATCAGAACGTTGCCGATGAAGGGGTCCCAGTTCTCGTTGATGGCGTCCCAGATCACAATGCTCGGATGGTTCCCGTCGCTCCAGACCCAGTCGGTGTACTCGGCGCGAATCTGTTCATTCCAGCCGTGATTCTGCCAGTACAGCCATTCGTTTTGCAACAGCAGCCCCGATTCGTCCGCGATGTCGTACCAGAAATTCGGAGCAATGCCGACGCAGACGCGCATCGCATTCCAGTGAAGCGCCTTCGGGATGTCACACAGCAGCTTTTTCACCCAGGCAGAGTCCCAGGGAAGCGATTCGCACTCGGGGTCCTCGAAGAAACGGTGGAGTGTGATGTTTGTCCCCCGCAGAATGAGTTTCTTGCCGTTCAGGTAGAAATATTTTCCTCTGCGCTCGAAATCGCGCATCCCGAAATTTACGCTCACCCGGTCGCTCATATCCGCTTTATCGTACAGAGTCGCCTCTGCCGTATAGAGAAACGGGTCGTCCGGCGTCCAGGGATGACTTGCCTGCATCGGAACGTCAACAGCGACCTCGGTGAGGTTGTCTCGCTTGACAGCCACGCTTCGTTCGACGGGGCCGCTCACCTCTTTCCCGGTCGCCTTTTCGCGAATCACGACTGTCACCCGGCACGGGTCCTCCATCGGGTCTCCATACTGAATCTGAGCGGGATAGAAACTGCGCACCAGGAGTTTCGCTGTGAGCCTGCCCTCCGATAACGACGGGAGCATCAAAACCCGATGCACTCGGAAGCGCCCCGTGAAAGAAATGGAGACATCATCCCAGATACCGGGCAGATACGCGATTTTCTCCTTATCGGTGCTCCCCGCAGCGGCGCTCGGCAGCCACGCGCGATCACCCACGCGGACAAGAATCTGGTTTTCTTCTCCGACCTGCAGGGCATCCGTGATCGGCAAATCAATCGGCGAGTAGCACGCCATGGACCCTCCCACGTCCGTCCCGTTGACAAACACCTGGGTCACATACTTGCTTTTCAGCAATGAGATGACCGCGCAGCGGTTCTCCAGTTCGGCCGGCACGCGAAGGCTCCGGCGATACCAGTTGTAACGAGGTTTGTAGTTTTTCGTCAGGAGGGTGTCGTGTTGCTCAATCGGAGGTTCAGAGAGGTGAATCAGGCCCGGAACGGGAATCCTCCGGGTGAAGTGCTCGGGGGGAAATGCCTTTTCTGTCTGCTCAAACTCCCACATGCCGTTCAGGGAAAACGTCGTTCGCTCTTCCTGCGTGCCTAGCCCACAAGGCGCCTTGAGGAGAAAAACAACAAAGAGTACAAACATCTTTTTGATGGCGATACTCCTCTGGTTTTGTTGAGCGCGCGTCACCCACGTCTCTCTCTGGCTTCACGGCGCCATTATAGGCCCGGCGCGTTGCGAAAATCCACACCCACTTGAGGGCAGCGATTTTCCGTTGTGAACGGGGGAGAGGGTCCAAAAATGTTTCCCGCAAACCTGGCACCAGTCCCCGTGGCGGTTTTGCCCGAAAAGCGGTTGGCGCCGAGACCGGCGCCAGCATTTCCGACAGCGCCGCCTGCTCCGTCGCTGGTGGTGATGGATGAACCCATTCGCGAACCTGGCGAACAAGGGCCGGAGGCTGTGCCATTCTCGGCCCAACCTGCTGTGGTCTCAGCGAAACGCGCAACCAGAGAACGGGGAGCAGAACTCACCATCCGGCAATGGCCGGCCGTGGCCTGGCTCGCCGGGGTTGCCCTTTTTACGCTCGCCGTTCTCGCAAAAGCTCTCCGAACAACCCTCTGGCTGCGCCGGTCACGCAAAGCTCTTGCGGTTGGAGCGCACGACTCCACGGATAGGGTTTTTTCGGGGCTGGGCTTGAAGAAGTACCCGAAGGTCTGGCTCGTTGACGGGATCGGTCAGCCGTTTGTCTGGGGGCTGCTGCGGGGGTGCATCTACCTTCCCGCCAATTTTACGAGACTTTGCTGCGACGAAGACCGCAAGGGCGTGATAGGCCACGAGCTGAGCCACGTGCTGCGATTTGATGCCGGGGTTAATCTTCTTCAAGTCATCGCGCAGGCCCTGTACTGGTTCCATCCGCTTGTCTGGTGGGGGAACAGAAGAATCCGCGCCGAGCGGGAAAAGTGCTGCGACGAGATGGCCATCGCTCGATTGAACGCATTGCCGAAAGATTACAGCAGGGCAATTGTCGAGGCTCTGGCTGCCGAGAAGGAGTCAGCCAACCCCGTACCATCCTTGGCTGTGGCGGGTCCGTTAAGAAACATTGAAGAAAGGATAAAGACAATCATGAAACCGGGAAAGAGATTCTACAAACGACCGAGCTTGATCGCTGCGGCAGTCATTTTCGTGTTAGCTGTGGTTACTGTGCCAACCGCCCTTGTGCTGACGGGGTACGGGCAAACCGAACAAGTCGAAACTGAAATATTCCGACTGGGAATTCTCGTGCCCGGAGTTAGCGAGGCGGACGACGGCTCCGGGTTGAAGGCGACCCCCGGGCCCGAGGCGCGTGCCCTTCGTGGACGGGAACAAGGAATCAAGTCCTTCCTCCTCAACAGCGGCGTGCCGTGGCCAGAGGGAAGCAACATCGCGTACGATGATAAAACTGGCACGCTCGTCGTCACGAACACGCCTACCAACATGATAATCATTCGTGAGTTGGTCCGCCTCTGGAGCGCGCCAGCTTATCAGGTCGAGGTGGAGGCGAGGTTTGTCAGGATCCTCCCGACCTTTCGCCTCGCAGGCACTCCAGAGGGGCGCCTGCTTTCCTTGCTAATATCCTCGTGGACGGGAACGATGTGCCGTGCCGAACCAGCCCCTGCGGAAGCCCCCCGCCGCGATTCGAATCAGATGCTCGGCCTCCGCACTATTCTGAGCCAGGGGGACTTCGAATTGATCTGGAGTATCCTGGCGGAGAAAGACTGGTGTGACCTCCTCTTCGCCCCGAGGGTCACCACGATTGATGGCAACCGCGCGATGATTGACCAGGAGCGGAAGCAACGGGATCTGGGGTTCAGGCTCGAGTTCACGCCGTCGTTCAGTGCCGATGGTAGGATGATCTCCCTGGCCTTCAGAACGGAGGTTGCGGTTGCTGAGGCCGGCTCCGACGGAGGGGCCGAGGCAGCCAATTCTACTCCTGGAGAGAGCGTAGGATGCGCCGCGACGGTTCACTTAGGTCATGAAGAGACCGCGGTGCTGGCGGGGTGGATGCCGGACAAGACCGTGGATACCCCAGCTAACAAGCCTAACCTGCTTATCTTCATAACAGCGAGGATCATCACCTCTCCGTCGAGCATCATCACCCCACGGTCGTAGAGTGACCTCACGTGCAGACGGGGAATTTCGCAGCGCCTCGATCGTACAAGCAGGCCGATCGCGTCGGTCGCACGAAGAGATTCTGCAATGTCTGTGCCCGCAGGCCCACGTCAGCTTATTGGCGAGGCTCTTTCTTGGTTCGTCTGTGTTCGGCGCATCCTATCCTCGAAGGCCTCCAATCATAGCTCGCCCCAAACGACATCTCTTCCAGGTAGAAGTCGTTCACGGAGTCACGCGGACTTCCGGGCATCGCCGCTCGCGGGCTGTGATGCCGCTTGCGACATAGCGCCGAGGCTCAGTGACGCCGGTACTTCGAGTCCGCACGCGACCTCCTCTGCCCAATGCAAACGTGCGCTTCGACGCAGTACGTTCTCTCTACTTCGCTTCTGGGTTGGTTTCCCAAATGGCAAAGGCGTTCTTTTCCGTGTCGAGGCAATACGCGAAGTATCCCATACCTGGCACGGGCATTTTGGGAACAACAACCTGTCCGCCGAGCTTCTGCACTTTACCGACGTACTCGTCAACCGAAGGCACGGCGAAATAGTCCGCAATCGTCTGCTGCGGGTCTTCCCGCCGCATGATGCCGCCGCGGATGGCTTTTTCATCTTTTGGCGTAATCATCCAGTATTCCATCGGCCCAGGGTCTTTTTCGATTTTCCAGCCGAACAGCTCGCCATAAAACTTCCTGGCTCGTTCCATGTCGTCAACCGGGATCTCAAAGTGGACTATTGACCCAATTCCTGTGGCTTGGAGCGTGAGAGTCGGCGGTTTCTCCGCGGGCGCCGCAGCAGCAGGAGGCGGAGGTTCTGCTCCCGATGCCGCGAGTCTCCTGCTCACAGCCCCTCCCCGAAGCTCGCGCAGTTTCTGCTCGATCTCTCTTCTTCGTTTTATCTTCTCTACGAGGTCCGGGTTCGCCTGAGCAATGGCCCTGTCCGCGACGGCTCTCGCGTCCTCCTCAGCTTTTGCGACGGCTTCCTGCAATTTGCGAACTTCCTGGAACGCCGCTCGGACTTTTTCGTCTTGCCTGGCTGCGGTGTTTGCCTCCCGCAAGTCGGCGTTCAGTTCTCTCAGCTCCTGCATCAGCTTTCTCACTTCTTCGGTCTGAGGCGCCGCCTCGCCTCTGGGCGGTCTGGCGGGCCGTTCCGCTGCGCAGAAAGAGATTAGACACAGCAGGGTCGCAACTACGACAGCCGCCGGAAAGAGCCTCATCTTTCTCATCTTTGCCCTCCACATAGAAATTGTTGTTTCCACAAGTCCGTTACGAGAGATCGGACATTCTTATTTCTTGATCGGGATGAGGACCAGGTTGCGGAACTCCATCGGGGAGCCTTCGGACTGAAGGCAGATTTTGCCAGGCGTTTCCCAGCAGTCCGTTGCCGTGTTCTGCACCAGATCGTTGACTTTCAGCTCGAGGTATCCGCGATCGAACGCGATCTCGTACTGATTCCACTCGCCGACAGGTTTTTCGTTCGAGTCATGCATCTTGCCTGTATGTCGGTCGCTGGTGCGAGATGCGTCAACCTTCATCGGGAACTTGTCAATGTTCCAGATGTCTCCCGCGGCTTGATACTGGCCCTGCGCTTCGATGGACCGCGGCCACACTTTGTCGGGGCCAACCATCCTGAGCAGCACGCCGCCATTCCCCTTGCCCAGGTGCCGGAACTGAAGTCTCAGGATGTAGCTTGTGAAATCCTGGGTCGTCCGGATATACCCGACAGGCTTGCCCGTGTTGGTCATTACGCCATCTTTCACGCCCCAGGTGTCCTTGAGAAGGTCGCCCGATAGAGTCCAGCCGTCGAGCTTCTCTCGGTTAAACAGAAGCATCGTTTCCCCGAAGTGATCGGGCAGATGGGTGACGCGGATGTCCTTGAACTCCACTACCATCGGGGGACCGGCGTGAATCTGAAGCGCGAGGATTCCTTCCATTGCCCGTCCCTTGGGGTCCTCGTCAATCATCTCGATGGTCTGAAAGCCGTTGAGCGTATGCATCAGATGGTTCCCGCGGGCAACGATCGTGTATTCGTTCCAGTCCTTGTCCTTGTAATAGCCCGCCTTGATGAGCGCGTTCACATCGTCAATCTTCCCGATGACGTTCTTCTTACCTTGCTTGTCAACGACCATGATGTCGCCGACGTTCACCATCCAGCCGCGAGCGCGCTCGTCGTAGAGAAAGCCGACCTTGCCGGGGGCGTTCTCGACTTCTGCCTGATAACCACCCACCCGCCATTGACCGAGGTCCTTGCTGCGATACTGAATGCCGGAGTTGCCGTTCTGGATGCGAAACTTGATTTTCAGGATGAAGTCCTTCAGTTTTCCACCCCGCCAGATGCAGAACGTATTGTCAGGCGCGCGGTTCTCTGGCGTTGTTTGACCGCGGATGGCGCCGTCCACAACGGACCAGAGGCGGGGATCGCCGTCCCAGCCAGTAAGGTCCTTCCCATTAAAAATCGTTTCCTCGACCCCCACCGCCGCGGAAGTCAAGGATGCCGCCATGCAAGCAACGACCATCCCGAGCAAAGCGACTACGTGTTTCATGGTTTCCCTCCTTTCGCTGTCGAGTAGGTTTGTTTTTGTCTCTGTCCGCAGGAATTGTGAGAAGATTCTGCCACTGTTGAGGGGTATCCTCAAGAGATTATCTCCGCATCGGTTCCCCTCTCTCTCCTCCCGCTTCTCGACGCACCCTTAGTCCTGCATTCCTTCGTTGATGAGCAACCAGGTGCCGCTTTTGCCAGACACAGCAATGTCCGGACGACCGTCGCCATTGAGGTCTGCCACGCAAATTTGCATCCCGGTGCCGGGTCCCCTGCCGGGAGGACTGATCGTGTGCCGAACGAATTTCTGCGCGGCGCCGTCCCATTTGTAGTAGTAGAGGCATTCGGGCTCCTTCGCTCCCGGGTCGTAGTCTCCATGCCCGCGGACACGCTTGCCGGTAATTAGCTCGCCCTTCCCGTCGCCATCGAGGTCCGCCCAGGCCATGGAATGGGCCTGCGACCACTCCTTGTCAATCAGGTGCTCTGTCCATGTTGTGGTCCCATCGGGCTTCGGCTCGCCCTGCTCCCGCAGATAGACGCCGTAGTCGTGCCCCTTGCCCCAGATGATGTCGTTTCGCCCGTCGCCGTTCACGTCAACGACTACAAATGGGGAGCTGGCGCTGCTCAGCGAGGTCTCCGGATGGAACTTCCAGGGCTTCGCAAAAACGTCCCCGGACGGGCACTCGTACCAGCCAGCCGCACAAAGAATGTCGTCCCGCCCATCACCATTCACGTCACCGTACGAGTAACCGTGTCCGCAGCCGTTTGCCCCGAGCACGATGCGATTCGCCGTCGGCTGACCGTCTGCCCCCCTGGCGAGTTTCCAGATGACCATAGGGTCCCTACCCACCCAGCAATGGACGATGACCTCCGGCACACCGTCGCCGTCCAGGTCGCGCAGGTCAAACGCCTCATTCTCGGCGCGGGCCTTGACGAGGAGTCGCGGCTCCCATTTCCATCCCTTTTCGAGGCCATCCTTGCCCGGGTTCTTGTACCAGAACAGTTCCGCCTCGGTCCAGCCTCCGGAAATCACATCAATCCATCCGTCTCCGTCCACGTCGCAGAGATGGTCGCCATTGTTGGCGTAAAACTCGTTGGCGCCGAACCCGAGCGAGACCTGCTGAAGCTCCCGAACCGGTCGCGGGATGAAGTCCGGCGCCGCAAACCAACTCGTCCCGGCGATGATATCGGGCTTGCCGTCGCGATTCACATCGGCGATAGCACAGCCTTCGTTGGGACTGACCATCAGGCAACGCCTGGAGAACTTCAGGCCACCCGCATCCGCGCCACAAGCCGTGTGTGCTAAGAACAAGCAGGCGAGGCCAACGACAGTGAAGCTCACTCCTGTTCGCCACAATGAATGTTTGTGCGGCATGTGTGCTCTCCTTCAATGAAGTGTTAAAACTGAACAAGTCACTAATCTGCAGGCGAGACGCCTGCGGTACAACGGACACTGATTTGCAGGCCCGCCTTGCGGGCCTGCGCTACGAACGGATTCATCGAGAAAAGATGGAACGCGGGACCTATACCTTTCGTGCAACTCTCGTCCCTGGCCGTGCCATCATCGAACCCGACTATTCCTGACCCTTTTTGTACGTGACGACCGCGGCGCCGGGCTTGCCAGGTATTGTCACGAGAAGCCCTTCCTCCATCAACTTTCTGCCCGACACCTCCTCCGGCTTGTTCCCGTCGAGGTCAGCAACAGTGTAGCTCGCCTCCGGTTCCAGTCCGCGCAGTCTCAATCGCACCGCTTCCATCGGGCTGTCCTGCCGACGGAACGCTTGCACAACGCCACTGCCGCTCTCCGGCCTGTCGAACTGCCACGCCATCCAGGCGCCGCTTTCCTGGCTGTATGGGGTGAGAGGATAATAGTCGCCGTAGTAATTCGGCGCGATGTGCTCCCGCCACTGCTCGATGAGACGCCGCAGCGCCGCGTAGTCAATTTCCTTTTCGCGCATGTCAATCCCAGACCCGGTGCTGGGACAGATGTTGCTGCGGAAGGCGTACACGTCCACCTCGGTTCTTCCGGATCCGTAGTAAGGCGCCCCTGAAGAGGCGACTGTTCCCGCGCCGGAGAACGGCAGCCAGAAAGAGATCCCATACGTGTGGCACTGCGTCCCGATAGGTTCGAACGCATAGTCGGTTCGCCACAGAGGGACAGCTCGCCTCATTGTCTCTATGTCGTTGCGCCTGCCACCGGAGGCGCACGCATCAATGAGCAGACTCGGGCGACGTCGCAGAAGCTCGTCCCAGTACGCCAGATAACCCATCACGTGATAGATTTCCGTGATTCCCTGCCGGTCCGCCGCATCGTTCCCCCGCCAGAAGCTCAGCGGGTCCATATTGAAGTCCTGCCGATAGAGGTCAATGCCCTGATCCGTCAGCAACGTGTCAACATGGTTGACCAGCCAATTCCACGCGTCTTTGTTGCCCAAGTTCAGCAGCCCGCCGCTTTTTCCGCCGAGTATCCACTCGGGATGATTCTCCGCGAGCCAGCTTCCTGCCGTGACCCTCTCCGGCTCAAACCAGACGATGATTTTGATTCCTTTCGAGTGCGCGTAGTCGCTGACGGCGCGCAGGCCCCGAGGAAATCTCTTTGTATCCACTTCCCACGTCCCGGTGTTCGGCCATCCGGTCTTGTTCACGTACCAGCCCGCGTCCATCCACCAATAGTCGAGCTTTATGCCTTCCTCGAGGTATCGGTCTATGAACATCTTCTGGTTCTCTTCGTTCGCGTTAATCATCTCCCCGTACTGCCTCGAGCTCGACGCGGCCAGTTGCGGAGGCGGGAGTTTCCCGCCCGGTCTGGGCAGATTGTGCGCAATCATCCATCTCCGCCAGATGTTCTGCGCGCGAATCCAGTCGCCCTTGTAGAACTGCAGCACAATCAGTGGACTCCTCACTTCCTCGCCTGGACGCAGTGTGAAATGAGTCAATTCCTGGCCCGCTCGTATCCGAAGCCCTTTCCCGCCATCGCGGACGAACTCGGCAGCCCACTGACCGGGCCAGCCGACGACAACGATCATGCCTCCTTCGCCATACTCTAAGTTGAAGTAGGACAGGTCGCTGTTCGTCGGGCGGCCCCCGGCGGCGGAAATCCGTTTGTTCGTGCTCGGGCTCAAGGGGGTCTCGAAAGGCTCGTAGTCTCCCTTTGCCGCAATGCTCCCCCGGTTATGGTGCAGCAGGAACTCACCGGCCTCCCCTCGTTCCACGGACACATCCAGTGCCTGTATCTTCTCGAGAATCGGAGTGTTCTGCGCGCCAGCGTTCTTGAACCACAGTGTCCACTCGACCGTCGGGGAATCCTCATATTCGACGGCGACGCAGCGCAGTTCCAGTCCGGTCTCCGGGTCGTTGTAGATAAGGGTGCATTCTGTGCGGTCTGGCCCCAGCTTCCTCGACGTTGCCTTCAGCTTCCACTGGCTCAACAACGCCGTCGAGTCTTTTCCATCATAGACAAACGAGAACGGCCGCGCAGCCTGCCGTTCCTCGGCAAATCGAACGGCAAACCATTTCCGAGCCTCCGCCATCTCGTCCGGCGTCGGCTTCGTAGCCTGAGCCGGTGAAACCAACAAGCAGACGGCGAGAATCGCCAGGCATTGTTCCCAGGTGCGTCGCATGGTTCGCATCCTCCTTTTCTCCTTGACCAAGGCAGATATGCAAATTGCGTTTTTTCAATAAGCCCATCGAAGGAATCGTCGTCTTCTCGGCTGGCTCTGTCAAGAGCTTTGGGAGGAACCGGGCACATGGGCGCATTTCAGGGGTTGTGTTTCGCCCTTTCAGGTTTGGATGATTCGTTTTGCCGACGCCGACTCCGCGGAGGCTTCGCTCGGCCCCGTCGTTGTCCCTCTCGATGTCTCCCTCGTCGCAGTAGCGAGCAAGGTCGTCCCAATTCTCCTTGACCGACCACATGCGCCGGTCTGCCAACGCGTACCTTGGGACGGCCATCGTCGGGCGAATGCGAGAAAAGCGACTGTGCCGCGCCATAGTCCCAAAAGCGAGAAAAAGGCCACTGCGCTTCCCCCGCCTGGCGAATCGTGATTGTGACACATAGAAAATATAGGTAAGGAACGGCCGAAGCACAATGCCGGTTGATAACTGAAGCCACCCCCGGGAGAGTGGCTGAGCACAGTAGCGTTCTTCCCGTTTCTGTGCCTGTGCAAAGCTCCAGTGGAGGTTTTGTCGTTGCTCGGAGAGTCGGCCCGCCGCGATCACTCCAACTGTAACACCTTGTAGAAACGGCGCACGGCATCCGAGGACGGGCCGAGCGCATGAAAACCATCGTCGGTCCAGGAGTTAACGCCCGTCGGTTCCCCGGCCTGAATACTGCCGCCGGCGATCCACTGGATAAGATCGCTCGACAGCCATACCTGATAAGTCTTCCCGCTCTCGCTGTACCATTCGATGAGGGGTGATCCCGGTGCGCCAGACAGCTTTCTAATCCCGAAATTCGCACGGAACTTCTGGATCCTGTGATTGTCCGTGTCAGCGACGAAGAGGTTCCCGAAGGGGTCCACCGCTACACCCCACGGGTATGAAAACTCCCCGTCACCATAGCCGGGGCGGCCCCATCGCGCCAGAAGATTTCCCGACGAATCGAACTTCTTAATCGTGCAGGTTCCAACCTCCGCGAGGAAGGCGTTCCCCAACGAGTCCACCGCTATCCCGCAGGGGAAGCACTCCTGTTCCTCGCCGGCGCGGCAGGACTCCCATTTGCCGAGAAAATTGCCTGACGAATCAAATTTTTGTATCGTCACCCCGTAAAAGTCCGCGACAAAGACCTCATCGTTTGGCCCAACTGCTATCCCCCTGGGTAAATCGAGTTGTCCATCACCGGCACCCAGGCCGCCCCACTGGAGCAGAAACTCCCCAGATGAATCGAACTTCTGGATGCGGTGATTGCCGGTGTCGGCGACGTAAATATTTCCGGGCGAGACCACTGCCACAGCCACAGGCCAGTGAAATTGTCCGGCGCCGGGACCGCCGGACCCCCACTTCGTCAAGAGATTTCCAGACGAATCGAACTTCTGAATCCGGTTGTTGCCCGAGTCAACCACGAAAACCTTGCCCGAGGAATCAACAGCTATCCCGGACGGCCCCGAAAACTCTCCATCGCCCGATCCCAGAACACCCCATTTCGCGAGAAACTCCCCGGAGGCCCCGAGCTTCTGAACACGGTGGTTTCCCGCTTCCGCGACAAAAACATTGCCAAGCCCGTCCGCCGCCAGGCCTCGCGGCTCCATGAACTCGCCATCGCCAGCGCCCCGGCAGCCCCATTTCGCCAAGAGGTTCCCCTCCGCGTCGAATGTCTGGACTCTATCGCTGCCGGTGTCCGCGACTAAAATCTTCCCTGTTACGCTGACAGCTATCGCCTCGGCTGTGCCGAACTCTCCGTCCGCGTTGCCGGACTGCCCCCATTTCCGGAGAAAGTTTCCTGAGGAGTCGAAGACCTGAATCCTGCCGTTGCCGGTATCCGCTACGAAAACGTTCCCAGATGCATCCGCCGCTACCGCGCGAGGCCCCATAAACTCTCCATCCCCGCTGCCTCCTTCGGGCGCGGCGCCCCATTTGAGAAGGAACTTGCCGGAAGAATCGAACTTCTGAATCCTGTGGTTGGATGCTTCGGCCACATAAACGTTCCCCGACGAATCAACCGCTATCCCTTTCGGGTCTCCAAATTGCCCATCCTCGTTCCCTGCCGAGCCCCATTTCGTCACGAACTTCCCGTCGGAGTCGAATTTCAGGACGCAAGCATTAGTAGGGTCTGTGACGAAGACATTTCCGGCGTCATCCACTGCCACGCCTCTCGGATCACTGAATTCCCAATCGCCCTCTCCCGTAGGCCCCCATTTCGTCAGGAACTTCCCGCTGGAATCGAACTTCTGGATTCGGTAATTCGAGCGGTCGGCAACATAAACATTCCCCGAGAGGTCAACGCCAATACCTCGCGGCATCTTGAACTGCCCATCATCCGAACCGGTGGAGCCCCATTGAGCCAGCAGATTCCCCTCCGCATCAAACTTCTTTATCACGTCGCTCTTCGAGTCCGCGACGTACACGTTCTCCCCGCCATCCACTGCCACCCCGTGGGGCTTGTTGAACCGCCACGACGACGGAAACCGCGGCCATACCTTTACCACAGAGTACGACTCGGTTGCTTCGGCAGGCAAGACAAGGGCGAGTGGCCCCAACGCCAGCAACCCGGTGATAATCTTCGCACTCCTGATGTTTTTCATGTTTGTTCTCCCGTTTGCCCTCATTGTTGTCTCCCTCCAAAATGGCGCCACCAAGATAGGGAGCCCATCTCTCCCGAACTACTTCAGTTGGAACACCTTGTAAAAGCGGCGGCCCGCCTGAGCCGGGGAACCAAGCGGATGCATGCCGTCGTCCGTCCAGAAGTTAACGCCTGTCTCCGATCCGGGCTCAATGCCGCTGGCGATAACCCAGGTGAAAAGATCGGCGGACACCCGCACCTGATACCTCTTGCCGCTCTCGCTGTACCATTCGATGACAGGCGAATCCAACTCGCCTGAAATCGCCCGGACGCCTAAATCCGCCCGGAACTTCTGAACTCTGTGGCTGTAAGAGTCCGTGACAAAGACGTTGCCGAACCCGTCCACTGCTATCCCTGCCAGATAATGGAACTCCCCCTCGGCATAGCCCTCCGAGCCCCAGCCGCAGATGAACCTCCCGGAGGAACTGAACTTCCGAACACAGTCGTAGTACCCATACGAAACGAAGACGTCGCCACGCAAGTCCACCGCTATGCCCGTGGGGGACCACCAGAACTCCTCGTCTCCGGGGCCATGGGGAACCCACTTGTCGAGGAAACTCCCGGAAGAGTCGAATTTCTGAACCCTATGGTTGCCGCTGTCCACCACGAAGACATCCCCGTCGGGGCCAATAGCTATTGGCCCCGGTTCGTAGAACTCTCCGTCGCCGCTTCCCTTATTCCCCCATTTGCGCAGGAAATTCCCCGAAGAATCGAACACCTGGATTCTGTTATTCCAGCCATCGGCGACGAATATACTTCCGGCTGGATCGCAGGCTACCCCGCTGGGCCATTGGAATTGCCCATCCTGCGAACCCTCGCTGCCCCATTTCAGGAGAAATTCACCCGAAGAGCTGAATTTCTGAATTCGATTGTTCCATGAGTCCGCCGCGAAGACATTTCCCTCGCCATCAACAGCCACATCGCGCGGCGACGCGAACTGCCCATCGCCCGACCCGTAAGAGCCCCACTTGAGAAGGAAGCTTCCCGAAGAATCGAACTTCTGAATCCTACAGTTCTGCGTATCCGCGACGAAAACGTTTCCGGCAGCGTCAGCAGCTATGCCCTCAGGATAGTAGAACTCGCCGTCGGCGGTCCCGTACCAGCCCCACTTTCCGCGAAGGTCCCCTTTCGAGCCGAATATTTGAACCCTATCGTTGTGCGTATCCGCGACAAACACGATTCCCGATTCGCTCGCAGCAATCGCCTCAGGCCTATCGAACTCTCCGTCTCCGTGCCCGTACCGCCCCCACTCGCGAATGAAGCCTCCGGACGAGTCGAAGACCTGAACCATGTTGTTCCCAGTGTCAGCGACGAAAACGTTCCCGCAGCCATCCACCGCAACCGCGCGTGGGGCGAGGGACTCGTCGCCTCCCTGGGGGCCGGGACCCCACTTCGTCAGAAAGTTCCCCGAGGAATCGAATTTCTGAATCCTACGATTGTAGCTCTCAGCCACATAAACGTTTCCGGAGGGGTCCACAGCAATTCCCATCCGGCCACTGAACTGTCCATCGCCGTCGCCGCTGGAGCCCCATTTGGTCAGAAACTTGCCTTGCGAATCGAACTTCAGAACGGCCGAGTTAACCTCGTCACCCACGAAAACATTCCCTGATGCATCCACTGCTACCCCCCTTGGGCCCCAGTACTCCCAACCCAACTCCGCCGGTCTCTCCCACTTCGCCAGAAACTTCCCACTCGGGTCGAACTTCTGGATTCTTCCGTTTCCGCGGTCGCACACATAGATGTTGCCGCATCGGTCCACTGCGACCCCGCCCAGCTTTGAGAACTGCCCGTCCTCCGAGCCTCTTGAACCCCATTGGACCAACAGATTCCCCTTCTCGTCGAACCTCTTAACCACGTCGTTGTTCATATCGGAGACGATGACGTTTCCACACCGGTCAACAGCTATGCCGTGCGGCCGGTTGAAACGCCAGGCTGCCGGAAAATCCGGCCATACCGCGACCACCGAATAGGACTCCATCGCTTGAGCGTGCCAGCCGGGAAGCGTAACGCCCCACGCCCACAACGCCCAAGCCACTCGGAAGAACCCACTGTTTTTCATGGCATTTCCCCTTTTCCAGTTGCCACTATCTGACGCACAATGCTGGCTAACCAGCGACCTGTTCTGCCTTAACCTGCTGATCGCTCAGTTCTCGAATTTCCTTTTCGGGAGCCTTGCCCGTCTCAGAATCCGGGGAGAGCAAAATCACCTTTCGGCAGAGGGCTATCGCGGCCCCCTGCCTCCGGGGCTCAGGACCACGTCCATGGAGCTGCGCCGATGCCAGACCGCCTCCCCGCCCGCTGGCCGTAATGATGGAGCGCAAAGGGCGGAGTGTCAATCGTGAACCCTCGGCCGCCTAACGTCGGTTGTCAAGCCCCAGATTCCTCGCCGTCCTGCAGCACCAACGCCAGTGGCTTCGGTCTGCACCTTGAGCCACCCCTTGTTCATTGCGGAGTTCATTCCCTCCTTTGCTGTTGCTCCTCTGCGTCCACATATTTTTATACCATTTGGAGGCGATTTCGTCAAGGAGGAGCGCAGGGTTTCCCCTGTCCAACCGGCGGTGGTTAGTGCCGGTCAATTTACCTCTCACCGCAGGAAAACACGGTCGGCCCATCCCTCATTTCAGCCAGTGGTCTATCCACTCATAGGCGCGCTTCTGGGCTTCGGGCGGGTAGGCGTGACCCTGCTTGTGATTGAAGAAGGCGATGGCGTCGCTGGCTTCGAGGAGGTCGTAGATGGGCTTGACGCTGAGGAGGTACGGCCAGCTCTTGTCGCCGTCGGCGGAATCTCCACCGAGAAGAAGAAACGGTCGCGGGGCAATCAGTGCAAGAACCTGGTTATTGTCCAGGGGAAAACTGGGCTTGCGAATATCGGGTCCGAGATACCATTCGGCCTCCCAGTTGGAGAAGGTCAAACCAATGCCGCCCTCGCTGCTGACCGTGACTTTTATCCGAGGATCGAACGCCGCCAGGAAGAGAGCCTCCTTCCCGCCGAGAGAATGCCCGATGCAGCCGATTCGCTCCTTGTCCACGTAATCGAGCGAACAGAGATAATCAACCGCCCGGATTCCGTCCCATATCATCTTCATCATCCCCTTCCAGTCGGGATGGTCTCGCTTGACCTTTGCGACGGCATCCATCCATTTCAAGCCGCCGTAATCCCAGATGTAGTTCTGCGGGCAGAGGGCGACGTAGCCTCGCTCGGCAAGGTGAACGCCGATGTGCTTGTCCGCTGGCCCCTCGAGACCAGCGGGCTGGCGAATCGTGTAATCCACCGTCGAGTGAAAAACGACGACCGCCGGGAAAGAGCGCTTTCCTTCTCTTGGAACGAGGAGATAGGCTTCCACGGGAACACCTGCCTCGGCCTCGTATGTGATTCTCTGGCGGAGGAACGAGGGCGCCTGTTCTGCGTCGAGGACGCGGCTATTGAGCGGCGGTCTTTTTGCCGGGATGTCTCCGAGGTATTCGGTCCAGAGGCGCTCAATCCGGCGACGGTGTTCGTTCCAATCGCCCGGCGACATCTGCGCGAGCGTCTGCGGCGGGACCACGGGGGACAGACGCGGGGCGCCCGCTGGCAGATGCTCGGGCGGGGTCTGGGCTTCCGCGAGCCAGGGGAATGCTGGGCTGGGCAGGGGTTTTTCGAGGGGCGTGGCCTCCGGAACGACGGATTTTGGGACAATCAAACTGACAAGCACAGAGAGACCGGCACCAAGAGCGGTGCGGTTGCTCACGATTTCATCCTCCGTTCAGGGGAAAACGCGACTTGTGTCCTACAGCGAAGGAACATATCATCAAACCGTCGTTAGGTCAAACCGCGACATCCGTCCAGGGGGCCCGAGTCCGAGCACTGTCCTCTGAAGTTTTGCCATAACGAAAGAAAGGGGGGATTCCGAGGAAAATGGAGCATTTTTTGGCCGTTGGGAGAAGAAATGCCCAAAAGTTGATTTTCCTTCTTT
>JAUYEE010000137.1 GCA_030691545.1 bacterium
GAAGAACACGGAGTAAAGGATGGCTCGCCGGTGGCTCCGGCGCGGCGATCGCTGAAAGCGCAGGCCAAAGCCAGCAGACAGCGCCTTGAGGACGGGACACCCGTGCACGGTTTCCAGACGCTGCTAAAGGACCTGAGCACACTGTCGCGCAACCGGATTGAGTTGCCGGGAGCGCCGGCGTTCGACATGCTCACGCGCGCTACGCCGTTGCAGCAACGCGCGTTTGAGCTACTTGGCCTGAACCCGACTACCGGAGCTGTACCCAGTAGCAGGTGATCTCACTTCACTAAAAGGCCAGCAGGAATGATGTTTCATCGCTCATTGCAGACGGAACTTCGGCCTAATCCATTTGGGCCTGAGTTCAGGCCAATACTGGCGATGGCTGTTCTTGTCGACTCTGGCATCAGCCGTTCAACAGCGTTGCCGCCCTATGCCTCTCCGCCACATCCGCCTGCGTGAGTGCCACGTACTGCATTATGCGTGTGGTACAATGAAATAGGAAGGCTCAGATATTTCATCTATTTACAGAGAAGGTGAGCTATTGGCTAACAAAAAGCAGGCAAAAGCAAAGGCAAAAGCAAAGGCAAGGAAGAAGGCAAAGGGAGGATAGTCGGTTTTTCTTTAATAACCTCATAGAGCACACTCGAAAACGCGTAGACAAATTCCTCCTCCCCATGCTTCACGGTGATTGATATGCCCGGGATTGCCCCGCTTTGGTAGGCACTGAAACAACACGACGACTCCTGCCACAGAACAGAAAAGGGCAGTCATCCTGCCCCCTCAAGGTTCTGCTCCTCTTTTGTGGTTGTCGGTCGTCGAAGTGTTGCGAACTCCCTCCAGGATTACTCCTACACGAGCTACGATGACCATGGCCACGCGATTCGTCGTGGGAGGGGTATGTCTAACTAAGTACCCAGGGGTTTGCGCAATAAGGAATGCATGGAGTGGCAGCATGTTTTCACCGAGCCAAAGACGGCAAATCTCGTGGTCGCGCATCTGGGTGTAAACGTCAATCGATGCTCAACTTAGAATTCGTCCTGACCCACAGCCCCAAACTGAAATGACACTCTATACCTTACCAGACTGACGTTTGGCATCGCCAAAGCCGCGTACTTCATCTTCTCTGTGAAATCGTTCGCAACGATAATGCCACGAACCGATTCCTCACCTGCGAGGTGTTTCTTCACCCATCCCATGTATCGGAGTATCTGCCCGCTTACTTGGTCGTGGGCAGTGCCAGCCTTGAGCTCGATTACCACAAGATTGGAGTTTTTGTCCACTCCCAGTAGGTCAATTTCGCCGGCTCCACCAGCAGATACTTGCCTTCCACAGACACCATTACTGGTGTAGAGTGTCAGCCCTTCCCCCAGCACACTCAGGTTGGTGCTGAGAAACTGCTCCAAATCGCGCTCAATGGAAAGAGCCGCACCTACCAAGTCCTCTACTTCGGATTCCTCTTCTCCCTCAATCACAGTATCCTCATCCGCGTTGTCATCGTTCGGGACCACGTCAGCATTATCATCAGCCGTCACCCGCCGGTATCTACCATTGCCCAGGCTGAACAGGATTGCATACCGGTTCAGGTATGCGTAGTAATGCCTGGATGGATGGTTTATGCTCATCCCCATGAGATGGCACGAAATGGTATTGTTTTTCCACGGTCTTGCCGGATACCTGGCGTTGATACGACCAATCACGTCCCGCGTTGTCAAAATGCCTGATTCAGTGCGGAAAACCTCATCCACCGCTTCTCTGCAGTTCATGTTTTTGCCTCCCAATGACGCCCGAGTAGTACCTGTTACCGTTTGCCATACGTCAAGCAGATACTCAAACCTGCAACTGCGACATCAGCAGTGCGAATTCGGATTGACCACCGTCAGTTGGACAACTATACCCTCACAGGTCTGGTTGTCGTCAAGCATCCACATCCTGGCCCTGGCCCATTTCGTCTTTACACGGCAGCAACCGCGTAGCTGGGCAAGGCCCCTACTATTATGCTGCCAGACTGACACAGGAGCAGCCAGGATGCCCCTGGACGCGTGATTAGTGGTCGGGGTATGTCATGGTATACCCTGTTTCGTGCGACATGGAAATACGTAGAGTGGCACTGCATTTCTCAGCCAAAGTAACACTATGCGCGATGGAGTGGGTGGTCGACACTTTTCGGAATCAGTGCTCGGGAGTTACCGGAATCCGCCCTAACGAGCGTCGTCCTGCGTCACCGGTAATATCGGCCAGAACGTGTCCAGGACGAGCCCCCTTCCCCTACGGACGCAAACCGCCCTCCCCGCGACCTCGGATATGGGTGGACGTTGACGAGGGTCTTGTGGACGAGCAAGGTGGGCGGTTCACCAAAACGGTGGAGTCGAAGGCGTCGATGGACTCCTGCCTGATGAGTAGCTGTTCAAGGTGCGAGGAGTAGACAACTTCCTGTGCAGACTGCGGATGCGAAGTCTGCTTCGCGGAGGCCGCTGACGGTGCCCGCAAGGCCCAGGCGGCCTTGACTATGCCCCTTTGTCTTGCCGCATTATTGTGAAAGGGAACCGGAGTGCGATGGCGAACTGCGTGACTAGCGTCACGGCTCCTCAAGGTTGAAGTACGAAGGTGGCGTGGCATGGGAACACTCTGGTCGGATGAACGCAGGATGCCCATTGACCTCTTGGAGCTTCTTGAGGATACCCATCTCCCACCAGACCTGCGAGACGAGATACTGAAGGCAAACGAAGAAGTACTGGGGTCTGGAGCTGTAACCTACACGACAAAGGCGAGGGTGGAGTATTACCTTGACAAATGCGCCAGCTACCTTGCGCTCTGGCGGCAGCTCCAGGAAAGAAGGAACACGCGAGTATGACCCTGATACCCAATAGTGCTCGTCTGATGTCAGTCAGTACCTCAATGGCTCACCCTTCAAGAGCGATTGCTCCCTGAAGCAATGGGGCGGGGTCAATCCGTGTGTTGTCCGTACCAATTGTAATTGTCCCTTGCTTCATACCCGCACTTCAGGCACTTGGCCACGTAAACGCCATAGTCTGCATCTCTCAACGTTATCTTGCCGGGGTAGTGCTCATTAAGCTTTGCCCATCTACCGCTCCTGCAGTTATCACAATGAAGCTGAACCAAGAACTGAGGTGGAGTAGACTGGGCATATTCGGGCAATCCCGATATGTCATTTCTGTAGGTCATCTTTTCGATGGATTGAAGTACGCCCTTATGTTGTTCCGGGTTCTCCTCTTCTGCGTCAAAAACCACTCTCTTTGGTTCAAGGTGCTCTGTCCAGAAGAAGTCCCTGCTATCAGTACAAGACACAAGGATTATCTTCTTACATTTCCGTGAAACCAAATCGTGATAGCACTCGTCCCCTTCGTCGGCATTGAGTGATTCTATCGGGTATGTCACTCCCACATCAACACGGGAAGGGGACGCCTTCCAAGAAGTGGGGCGAATCGAATCCACGAATAGCTTGTACCCTCCGGCGATGCCAAGCGGTATTCCTGTTTTGGGTGGTGACTTTAGGTCTACTACCCGAGATAGAAACTGCTCTGCATTGGGCACCGAATTGGCCCTAAATAGCACCGTCGCAGGGGCGGTAAACTCCGTTAATACGACTGTTAGCGCTAGTACGTGCTTCTCGTGCTGATGCGTGCCCGTTAGCAGCATCACTCGTTCGTCGGAATCCAGGAAGGAAGATATTGCTTTAGAGGCTTCCTCTCTTGTGTTCATTGGTACACAAGCCTCCCTTTCACAGACTGTCATCCTCTCTATCATGTTACACGAGGTAATCTTGGTCACAGCCATGCTCGAGCACGCACTCTAAGGCCACCTCTCCAGCCCTCTTATAGCCTTCGGCATAGGGAAGAACAGGTTCCCAATCCGAGACGTTCACACAGGCATTTGAGAGCCAGTCCTCGTTGACATCTCCAGAGAAGGAAATATCATCGTGAGACGGCCATTTGTTGTCGTTGATAACTCCGCAGTTCCTCCTCGTTACCTGGGCCGACCTGCTCACGTGGATAGTGCGACCAGCTATGCCTCTCCTCGTGGGTTTCGCATCGGCTAGGTGTTCACCTTCACCCTTAGCGACGGTGAGTACCTGAAAGGAAATTCCCGCCATGTGGCGAACGCCATAATTATCAATCCTCCCCCATGAGGTGTAACAGTGCTCAACGAGGCGGATACCATGTCGAGCTTCATAGACCTGCGTGCTCAGACATGCCTCGATGACCCTCCGCCCAGGTCTCGCCAAAAGAAAAAGGCCCGTATCAACGGGCCATCCCCTGCTGACTAGGTCTTAGCGCCTCTTAGTACCTGCTGTTTGAGCGGCCACCTCTGCTGCCGCTTGGCCGCTGCTCTCGCTCACGAGCTTCGTTCACTGTGAGTTGCCGCCCGTTCCAATCGCTACCGTTGAGTACATCGATAACCTTTTGCGCATCGGCGTCCTCAACCTCGACGAAGCCAAAGCCTCGTGAACGACCTGTCTCCCTGTCGGTGATGACGCGTGCCGATACCACACTGGCATGCTGCGCTACTGCGCCGTTGAGCTGCTCGTCGGTTACATCGAAGCCCAGGTTCCCAAAATAAAGTCTCTTGGTCATGTTGACCCTCCTCTTGTCTGGCCGCATGTCACTCGCGGGGTCATAACCCTGTGGTTTCATGCGCCAAGTCAACAGAACCAAGAGTTAGATACCTCAAGATTAACTTACGACCTACTATACTTATACCACATTTTCCCATGACATATGCCTTTGGCGAGTCCCTCCACTGCGGCGACCGCTGACTGAGCAATCTCGGCTATGTGACGAAAGAGCCCACAGAACGCATCCTGCTGGTTGAGGACGACCGGCACGGGTTCTACACTCGTTGGGTGCTCTTAACGTACTTAGGGGCAAAGGAAGAAGTGGTGTGCGCTGTGTTCGTCTCCGGGTGTCTTGCATATCCAGTGAGTCCTGGGGGCTCTCTTGCGGCATACCCACCAAAAGAGACGAGCCCGGGGAGGTGCCGGGCCCATGGGAGGTGGGACATATCACGCTATACCTGAATGACTCATTCCGTTTCGTGGCGGGGGCGGGGGTATGCGATTCCGCATACTTGTCACCGGCGCTCGGCAACAACCGACTGTGTCAGTCGCAGCCAACCGTCCCCGCAACCTGTATTTCGATTGTCTTGCCGTCTTGAATAAGCTTCCGTGGTTCGGCCAAAAGAAAGAGCCCCTCCCCTATGGTACGCAAACCATCCCTCCCCGTGACCTCGGATATGAGTGGACGTTGATGAGGGTGTTGAAGACGAGCATGGTGGGCGGTTCACCAGAAATGTAGGGTCAAAGCTCAGGGTGACCGCCTTCACACAGTCATCTTGTGGCACCGGTGATACCGAACAGGACGTACCTTCTTGGGGATTTTCTCGTAAGGACGATGGCGACTCCCCGTAGCCGTATGCGCTTGGCAAGGGAACCACCGGCTCAGGCCCGTGTGCCAGACTCGTTCCCCCTTGCGGATAGTCTCACGGAAGCCCAAGCTGACAGCAGTCGCGACTTTTGCTCGCGTATCCCTGTTCGACCCTACGCAAACATTTGTGCAGGGTCGCCACAGAGTTGGTTCATCACAGAGTCGTCCAGTGTCATCGGTGATGCCGGCCAGAATCTGTCCACGACGAGCCCCCTTCCCCTACGGGACACAAACCGTGCTCCCCACAACTTCCGGACATGGGCCGACGTTGAGGAGGGTCTTGGAGACGAGCACAGTGGGCAGTAGACGAAGACCGTGGAGGTACAGCCGTCGGCGCGTTCGTAGGCATACTTTTTCAGGGTGTTCGCGACTTTCCGGAATCGGTGCTCGACACTTTTCGGAATCAGTGGTCGGGAGTTTCCGGAACTACCGCTCGAGAGTTACCGGAATCCGCATACCCGAAAGCCCCCTTGTACTCATCGGGCACGTTCCTCTGCTTGGCATGCTGTGAAATAGCGCTCGAAGGCATACTGCCTGTCAAATCTCATGTGCTCGATGTTGGACGGCCCCAATAGGATTGGGCCGGGCCGAACCCCAGCAAGAGCTAGTATTTGGGATACCCGCCCCGCTAGTAGGCCAACCGTTTGAACCCCCGTTGAACCAATAGAAGGGACGGGAAACACGCCAGTCTATCGCTCCCGTCTCACGGTTCCCGGTTCTCTCTCTTCCACCTAGCCTCCGCAGCCCTCTTCGCAATCTCCTTGCGTTGAGCCTCAGTGAGACTAGCGGCCCTGGCCTTGCCACCTTTGAGACCGCCCAGTCTGCCCAACTCCACGGCGGCGGGGTTCTTCGCTGGCTTCACCTCATCGGGCGGCATCTCGTCGGGCGCACTGGTGGAAGACGCCACCACGAAGGCGGCTATCTCGTTGACATCCTTTAGGTTCTTGCTTGAGCGCTTTTGCATACCTTGATTATGGCACACCTTTTGTCGGCCTACAAGCCTTCTACAAGCGTCTTACCGCCCAATCCGCGTAAGTAGCTGTGAAGATGCTCCAAGTTGCTGAGTCGTTGGTTGTGAAGTCTCAAGGCCTTCGTGTGTTCGGGGTTAATGCCCTGCTGGATTATGGGAAACTTATGGGAAACGTAACCCAATTCAACGTGTCTAGCATCTCTGCCCAGTCAGGCCAGTATTGCGCGACACGCTCCTTGAGCTTCGCCTTCCATGCAGTCGCCAAACCAAGCCAGTTCTGCAATTCATCTTCGTTTACCACAGACGCGTTTTCTCTCAGCCAGACCCCTTCAGACCTCAACTTGGCCAAAGTGAGCAGCCCGGCTTTGAAATGCTCATCGTCTGCAATTTGTGCACGAAGGGCCGCAGCTTCTACTTCCACCCTGGTGTAAAGCCTGAAGGCCGCCTCACCGAAAGACCACACAAGCGAGATTAGAAGCGCGAGGCCTATGCCATATGCTGCGCCCTGTAGGTAGGGACTCAAGACCGCACGCCCCTTCCAAGCTGGCCTAGAAAGTACGAGAATAATCCGGGGTTATATACTTGGGGCAGGGCTTACTGGGGATGGGGGTTGGTACGAATAAACTGGGTGTAAAGAAAGTGGTGCAGTAGTACAGAATCGCTGAATTGAGTATAATAGAAACGGCAGACACCCCTTGTGGGGGCTGCCGCCCTGACCGGAACTAGGCGGGCCTTTCGCGTTGTACCAGAACGCGAGGGCCTCCTGTCTTTTCTGCGAGGTCGCAACTTATGCGAACGGCGCATACTTGGCAGTCGGCGTCCGTGTATATAACCCCGAAGAATTATGCATAACGGGCCTGACGGGTTCGCCATGCTGCCTGCTGGTAGCATGAGACGCGGGGTTCGACTCCTCGTCAGGTCCACCAATCTTGGCAGACATCTACTGCCAACGATAGCAGCCGCGTTAGTGCTGCATGGAAGTCCTGTCCGTGGGCGAATGCAACCGCCCATGTTGCAACGGGCAGGCCGGGGCGGAGTAGCTACCGTCCCGACTATAAAGAGACGGCAACGCAGGTGCGCTACCACTCGAAAGAGGGGCGTGCTTGCGCCCGTCACGATGATATGCCCTCGCGGGCTTGACATAGATTCCCACGGTGAAACAGGCCAAATTACCCACGGGGCGGTGACACGCATCTACCTGATAGAACGCATGACGCATCGCGAAGCACGTCGTGAGGCTGCGAGAAGGCTGCTGAAGCAGAATGACTGGCGCTGGCTGCCGATGACTGAAGGTTATCACAGGTGGCGTGTCTTGATGGCGCATCGCGGCCGCGTGACTGTGCTGGGCAGGCTGACGCCGAACGAACTTGCGGATAGGCGGTGATGGGTGTGGAGTCTGGGCGTGAAAACGAATGGCGTCCCGCTGCCGAAGAGTTCACCGCTTGGAAATACATTCGGGGTTATATACTTGGGGCTGTTTTTGTCCATCGAAAGTTGAGCCAAACACTCATTCAAAAGTGAGCCACTAATCTTTTCCAGATGCCTCTCTTGCCTTTAGACTCTGCTTGAACCTGTAGCTGTCTCCGTTCATCTCCAGGATGTGGGCCCTGTGGGTCAGCCGGTCCAGCATTGCCACCCTCATCTTCTCATCCCCGAATATCTGCGGTGGGTCCCCGCTCTCACGAAGGACACCTTCACCGTTCAGGGCTTTCACCTTAGAGGCAGCGCCCATGCCCGGGCGGACGACGCAGACCAGCCGCCAACTGTATGGCGGCTGGTCTATCGACTATATACTTTTCTGGAGTCCCACCCCCACCGCTAGTCGCAATCGCCTTATTTCTTGGGAGCGGTCGTGGGCCCAGTTACAGGTGTTGAGGTCGGGGTCTTCGGCGTGGCCACAGGTGTTGGGGTCGGGGTCTTCGGCACGACCACAGGCCTTGAGGTCGGGGTCTTCGGAGGCAACATTGGTCATCCCTCCTTTCCCTTCTTATGTTAACCCGCGATACACGACTTGTCAAAGGGACCTCTTCAGAGACCACGTCATGGGCGCAATCGGGCTGCTCATCGCCTTGGTCGTCCTGGGGTCCAAGCAGGCCTTATCGATGGCGGAGGTCTGTCAGAACAGAGACTCCGTTTAGGAGGCAATAGTCGTACAAAAGGTCCCAGACGTTGTCGCGAGCCTCCTGCCCGTTCAGGTCGAAGTGACAATAATGGGACACGAAGTTCTCGGGGTCGTCCGTGAATCTCTTCGGTAAGTAGGTCATGCATCAGTCTGGCTACCTTAAGGCTCTCTTTTGAGCGGGCAATTAGGCTCTTGATGTAGAGATGTGAATCGTCTCCACAGGCTTCACGTCTCAGCTCCTTGTCCAGTTTCACCGTTAGGAACACTGGATGCCCGTGAATGCTCATGAACGGCATGTGGGTACCTCCTCGAAGCTACGCGGCTCAAATCCGTTGGCACTATTACATGATTTTGGGAAATACTCCTCTCTGGCCTGAAGGCGGTTGCGGTCCATACACAAACCCGCTGTCTATGCTGCTATCCAGTTGATTGCCACTACCACCCCCGCTTCCAGCGCGAAAATCGCCACGAATGTCGCTGCCCACGCCGTCACCCTCATCACCCACCCCTTTTCTCCCTGGCGCAGGCGGCGCATGTGGGCGTTGAACAATACGCCGATAGCCAGAATGTCAGCGACGAAGAGGGCGATGCGAAAGATTACCATGTCCATGATGTCACCTCCAAATTGGACTCGGGAATACAAAAAGCCGCGGTGCGAACCCAGCTGGCGAACTGTTGGAAATACCCGAACGACCACTTAGTGGACCTCATTCTTATCGACTCTGGCATCAGCCCGTTCAACGGCGTTGCCGCCCTATGTTTCTCCGCCACATCCGCCTGCGTGAGTGCCGTTACTGCATAATGCGTGTGGTATAATGAATCAGAAGGCTCAGATGTTCCATCTATTACAAAGAAGGTGATCTATTGGCTAACAAAAAGCAGACATCACCCGCTGCCGTTGGTGCTGCTTCCGATGTTCTGCGCGACCCTAAGGAAAATAAGAAATCAAAGTCAGCCGCAGGGAGCGCGCTTGCTCAGACCCCGGAGAAA
>JAUYEE010000174.1 GCA_030691545.1 bacterium
AACCCAAAGAACATTCAAAACGTTGGCGACTTTCTGCGCGACGGGGTGAGCATAGGCTTCGGCGATCCGGACGCCTGTGCCATAGGAAAGGTCACGGACGAGATTCTGCGCCTTAATGGGATAAGCCCCTCAGGCTCCAAAATCAAACAGAACGTCGTCTTTCGGTCTCTCACGGTCAACGAGCTTGGTGTGCACATTAAGGCCGGGAAGATTGACGCGACAATTGTCTGGGACGCCATTGCGGAGCAGTACCCGAACGAGGGTGAGATTGTGCGCATCCCGAAGGAAAAGAACGCAATCTCCACGGTGCCGGTCGCCGTATTGCGCTCGTCGAGATACCCGGTGAAGGCCGCAGCGTTTCAGAAGTTCATCGTTTCCGAGGAAGCGCGAGCGATCTTCAAGAAGCATCACTACACGACGGAGTTCCCCCGCTGACCGCGGGTGGGAAGGTGACACATGTCCGTCCACCCGGTGACAGGATTCCGGAGCCGCCTTTTCACGGCGAGCATCTTCCTTTTCCTCGTTTTGTTTCTTCTCCTCGTCGTCGCGCTTATTGCCGCGGACATCGGGTACGTTGATCTCGCGTCGGTAAAGGAAGTGCTTCGGTCGCGGGAAATCCGCTCAGCGGCTGTGCTGAGCTTGTGGACCTCAACGGTGACGACGGCGATTGCGATGGTGTTCGCGGTGCCCATGGGGTACGCACTGAGCCGATATCGGTTCCCGGGGCGCATTCTTGCCGACACCATTGTGGACCTGCCGATTGTCTTTCCGCCGCTGGTTGTGGGATTGAGTCTGCTTGTCTTTTTCCGAACACGTGTGGGGCTGTGGCTGGAGTCCATGGGACTGGAGTTCATTTACCAGCGCCGGGGCATCGTGCTGGCTCAGTTTTTCGTGTCGGCCTCTTACGGCATTCGGGCGATCAAGACGACTTTCGACGAGGTGGATCGCCGGCAGGAGGATGTCGCGCTAACGCTCGGCTGCACGCGGGCACAGGCGTTCTGGCGAGTGGCGGTGAGGAACGCGCGCCAGGGGATTGTCGCCGGTGCGATATTAACCTGGGCCCGGGCAATCGGCTTGTTCGGACCGCTCATCGTCTTCGTGGGAGCCGTGCGAATGAAGACAGAGGTGTTGCCGACGACGGTGTATCTGGAAACGTCCATAGGGCGGATCGAGGTTGCCCTGGCAATAGCCCTTCTGCTGATTGTCATCGCGACCGTGGCTTTGATCCTGGTTCGCCTGCTCGCCTACCCACGGGCTACCCCGAGGAGTGCGCGACGATTCTGGTGAGGACATGATTCGCACAGAGCGGCTTAACTTCTCAATCGGCGGATTTGCCCTGCGGGACGTGACACTGGACGTCCGGGAAGGCGAATATTTTGTTCTGCTTGGCAAACCGGGCAGCGGCAAGACGCTGTTTTTGGAGTGCGTCGCAGGACTCAAACGAATCTCCAGCGGCAGCATCACAATCGGCGGAAGACGTGTCGAAAGGGCGGAACCCCGTGACCGCGGCATCGGCTACGTTCCGCAGGACTATGCGCTTTTCACCGCGCACAACGTGCGGAAAAACATCGAGTTCGGCCTTCGCGTGCGGCGTTACCCGCGTTCGCGCAGACGGGAACGGGTGAGGCAACTGGCGGTGATGCTGGGGATCGAACACCTGCTGGAGCGAAGCACGGAGGGCCTCTCTGGAGGAGAACGACAGCGCGTGGCTCTGGCGCGGGCTCTATCAGCGGAGCCGAGAATTCTGTTGTTGGACGAGCCGGTGAGCGCCCTCGATGACGAGACGCGCGAAGGGATTCTTGTGGAGTTGCGGAAAATCCAGCGACAAACGAAAACGACGACAATCCACGTCTGCCATGACCTCAACGAGATGCGCTGCGTTGCGGACCGGGTCGGAATTCTTCGGGACGGGCGGTTGATTCAGGTGGGATCGCCGGACGAGGTTTCCCGGCGCCCGGCCGAGCCGCACGTCGCGAGGCTGTTTCGTCTCGGTACAATTCTCACCGGGACCGCCAGAAAGTGGCAGAGCGGGTCGGAGGTGGACTCAGGCGGCTTGACCCTACGCTCCGAGCAGCCTGCGGATGGAGACGTCGAGTTCCTCATTCGTGCCGGGGATGTCCGCCTGCAACCCTCTCCGTCGCCGGAAGCGCAAATCGCGGCGCAGGTCGAGTCGGTGCTGTGGAATGATTCCGCCGTCCGGGTGGACGTTCAGGCGGGGGGCACAAGGTTTCGGGTGGAGGTGCCGCATGGGCAGGCGACGGCTCTCTCGCTCAGGGAAGGCATGGCGCTTTTCGCCGCTGTTCCCCCGGAAGCAGTTTATGTCTTCCAGAAACCCGACGGCGAAGGGTCATTGGGGAGAAGGTAGGGAGCCGCGCCACAAAGGGAGAAAGGGGCCAGGCGTCTGGGGTGACTGTTTCGGGCTCTGGTTGGGTGGGGGCGGACTGGACGGTATTCCTGGCCATAGCCTCCCCCGGCGCTAGCCGTTGGCCAGGTCGGGCAGGCGCGGGCAGGCGGATGAACGCAGAGGCGGGAATGGAGGAATGAATTAAACCACGAAGGACACGAAGGAAGAATTGGGGATTTGCGATTGCAGATGGGTCAGTCGGGGACTTTGATCTCGCCGAGGGGGAAATAGGGAATCATCTTCTCCTCGATCCACTTCAGGGCATCCAGCGGCGAGAGCCGCCAGTACGTCGGGCAGGGAGAGAGGATTTCGACAAGGGAAAACCCCACGTTCTCGATCTGGCACTGGAACGCTTTTTTGATACTGCGCCTCGCGATTGAGATGTTGTGCGGGTTGTTGAGAGCGGTCCGGACGAGATACTTTGTGCCGGGAAAGGGAGCGATCATCTCCGGAACCTTCAGAGGCGCCCCGCACCCCTCGAGGGTTCGCCCCGTGGGGGTTGTTGCGGTGATTTGCCCCTCAAGGGTCGTCGGCGCCATCTGTCCGCCGGTCATGCCGTAAACGGCGTTGTTGACGAAAATGATGGTGATGTTCTCGCCGCGGTTGGCGGTATGGATCAGCTCCGCGGTGCCGATGGCCGCGAGGTCGCCGTCTCCCTGGTAGGTGAAGACGATGAGGTCCGGGCGGGCCCGCTTCATCCCCGTCGCGACAGCCGGGGTGCGCCCGTGCGCGGCTTCACTGACGTCGAAGTCCCAGTAGTCGTATCCGAGAACAGCACATCCGACGGGGGAAACACCGACGACTCGCTCGCGGATGCCGAGTTCGTCAACCACCTCGGCAACCATGCGATGGACCAGTCCATGTCCGCAGCCAGAGCAAAAGTGTGTGGGCACATCCTTCAAGGAGGCGGGCTTCCCGAACACCTGGCGACCGCGCGGGTCTTGCGGATTGGCATAACCTTCAGCTGTACGGCGGCGAGGGGTCGGGGGTCGAGGGTCAGGGGCTTTTGGGTGCCCTTCGCGGGCTGCCCGGCGTATTCGACGGCGCGTTTCCATTATTCGACCTCTTGCAATGCTGTCCTGGCTTCTTGCACGACTTCCTCGACGGTCATTACACAGCCGCCGACCCTCCCAAAGAAACTGATTCGCCGGCGTCGCCCCACGGCGAGTTTCACGTCCTCAATCATCTGCCCCATGCTCATCTCCACGGCCAGCAACGCCTTCGCTTTCTCCGCGGCGGTCGCGAGAGGCTCGTAGGGGAACGGCCAGACGGTGATGGGGCGAAACAAGCCGACGCGTTGTCCCGCTTGTCGCAGCCGTCGAACCGCCGAGCGGCAAATCCTCGCGACACTTCCGTAGGCGACGAGGATAAGGTCGGCAGCGGGGGCGTGACGCCCCCGAGACAGCCCCGCAGGGCGGGGCGGCGGTACGGCGTCGGTCAGGTCGAATTCCTCGAAGCGAACTTCCTGCTGCTCCATTGCCCGGAATTTGTCTGCGAGCTTGATATTGAGCTTCTCTAAGAGGTCCACGTCGAGATAAAGGGACCGAACCACATTGGGGGGACGATTCCTGGCTCCGGTGAGGGCCCACGGCTTTGGTGGGAGCTTGCTGTCCATCATCTCGGGAAGAACCGCTGGCTCCATCATCTGTCCCAGGAGGCCGTCGGAGAGAATGAGAACAGGATTGCGATACTTGTCGGCAAGGTCGAAGGAGAGGTACGTCAGGTCCACAAGTTCCTGGAGGGTTGACGGAGCCAGCGTGATGGTTCGGTAATCGCCGTGTCCTCCGCCGCGGGTCGCCTGAAAATAATCGGCCTGAGAGGGTCCGATACTTCCGAGACCGGGGCCGCCCCGGACGACGTTGGCGATGACCGCCGGGAGTTCGCACCCGCAGAGATAGGAGATGCCCTCCAGTTACAGGCTGATGCCGGGGCTGGAGGAGGAGGTCATCGCGCGGGCGCCAACGGCTGCGGCTCCGAAAACCATGTTGACCGCGGCGATCTCGCTCTCCGCCTGAATGAAGGTTCCACCGACCTCCGGCATCCGCCAGGACATGTACGCCGTGACCTCATTCTGCGGAGTAATGGGATAGCCGAAGTAGAAGCGGCATCCCGCGCGAACCGCGGCCTCGCTCATGGCGTCATTGCCGCACATCAGGACTTTGTGGTTCACTTGAACACCTCGATGGCCACGTCGGGGCAGACCAAGCCGCAGATGGCACAGCCGGTGCACTCCTTGGCCGTAGCCCCTGGGCAGGCCGCCTCATCTCTCATGCAAGCGTAATGAATGCCCCGGAGGTTCAGGTCGTCGGACATCAGAAGGAGCTGCTTCGGGCAGAACTGGATACAGAATCCGCAGGCCTTGCAGCGATCTTTGTTGATGATGATTGTGGCCATGATTATCTGAGCGTTTTCAGATAGAAACCGCGGATGAACGCGGATAAACGCAGATAGGTCAAATCCCGCCCACTCCGCGTCCATCTGCGTGCATCTGCGGTTCCGTCCATCAGTGCTCCTGCTCTTTTTTGGGTCTATCGTTTCCCAAAACAGGGAAATGGAATCTCAGAGTTCCTTGGAGCCTCCCCAGCCTAATTTCGAGCGAAGGATTTCAAAATAGCTCGCCTCATCCGTGGTGATCAGCTTTACACTCTTCTTCGAGGCCGCAACGGTAAGGGCGTCTCCGCAGAACATCTCGACAGCCGTTTGTCCGTCCACAGTGACCGTCACCCCCTCCGGGATGTACCGCGGCGTCACGGTCACTACTCTGTGGGGCGGAACCACGATGGGGCGGTTCGAGAGGGCGTGCGGACAGATGGGCGTAATGATGATGGCCGCTACGGAGGGGTCCATAATCGGGCCGCCCGCTGACAAGGAATACGCCGTGGACCCGGTTGGGGTGGCCACGATGAGACCATCCGCCTCATAGGTTGTCAGGTACTCGTTATCTATCCGCGTTTCCAAGACCGACAGCCGGGACACGCCCGCCACGTGCACGACGACGTCGTTGAGAGCTCTTTCCGTGCGGACCGCTGACCCTTTCCGGATCAAGGAAGCGGTGAGAGCCATCCGCTCGTCTATGCGGTAGTCCCCCGATAGAATCCTGTCCAGAGAGGGGAGAAAATCCTGCCCCGAGAATTCCGCAAGAAAACCGAGCCTGCCGAGGTTGACTCCGAGGATGGGCACGTCGTGCTCCCCGACAAGGCGCACCGATTTCAGAAAGGTCCCATCGCCTCCCAACGACAGGACCATCTCTGACTCGGCAAACTGGCCATTTTGCGGCGGAGGCCCGTCGGGAAACACCGCGGCGGCTGACTCTTTCGGCTCGAAGACGACCTCGAGGCCCCGCCGCGTCAGGGCTTCCACAATGGAGCGAGCCATGGGAAGGCATTCAGCCTTCGATACGTTTGCGACGATTCCAATCCTTTTCATGGGCGGTACTGCGCGGCGTGGTTTCTGACGGAGAGAACTGCCTTCACGTTGTCAGCGATTCCTCTGGGCGTCAGTCCCACTTCTTTCAGGAGGAGTTCGCGGGAACCATGCTTGATAAACTTATCTGGCACGCCCAGCCGGAGGAGGGAAACTCCACCCCGCCCCTGTTGCTCCAGCAACTGTGCCACACGGCTCCCAAAGCCGCCTAATAAGGCGTTCTCCTCGACCGTGACGAGGTGTCCAACGGCGCCCGAGAGCTCGCGGATGAGGTCCGAGTCAAGCGGCTTGGCAAATCGCGCGTTGACAACCATCGCGGAGACGCCCTCCCCGTTCAGGAGTTCCGCGGCCTGCAACGCCGTTTCCACCATGCTCCCTATCGCCAGGATGGCCACATCGCTCCCCGGCTTGAGCACCTGGGCTTTCCCGGCTTCAACCCGGTCCGCCGGCCTATCCGTGTTCACCGGCGAGTCAGAGGACCTCGGATAGCGGATGGCGACGGGCCCGGGCAGGGTCAAAGCGAAATGAAGCATGTCCCGGAGTTCCTGTGGGTTCCGTGGAGCGGCGATGGTCATGTTGGGCATCATTCCGAGGTAAGAAAGGTCGAAGACCCCGTGGTGGGTGGGGCCATCTTCACCGGAGAAGCCGGCCCGGTCAACCGCGAAGACCACCGGCAGGTTCTGAATGCAGACGTCGTGGAGAATCTGGTCGAAGGCGCGCTGGAGAAACGTCGAGTAAACCGCAACAATGGGCCGGTAGCCGGACACGGCTAACCCTGCCGCCATGGTGACGGCGTGTTCTTCTGCGATGCCCACATCAATAAACTGCCGAGGAAACTTATCGCGGAATTCCTCCAGACCGACCCCTTTGGCCATCGCCGCCGTAATGCAGACGACGGTGGGGTCCTGTTCCGCCAGCTCCATCGCCGTCTGGCCGAAGGCGTGCGAGAAGCTGCGCTCGGAAGGGATTGACATCCGGTCGCCGGTCTTCACGTCGAAGGGAGGCGCGCTGTGGAATTCCTCAGGCATCTCCTCGGCGAAGCGATAGCCTTTCCCTTTGCGGGTGATGACGTGGAGGAGGACCGGGCCGCGGCTGTCCTTGATGCCCCGCAGCATGTGCAGAAGGGATTGGAGGTTGTGCCCGTCCACGGGTCCGAAGTACCGAAACCCCATTTCCTCGAAGAGGGCGCCGGGCACGATCAACCTTTTGATGCTCTCTAAGATTCTCTTCCGGGTGCGAATCATCCTCGGTCCGATATTGGGAATCTTCTCGAGGATGTAGTCGGTCTCGGCGACGATTTTGTTGTAGATAGGGGTGGTGATGAGACGGTTGAGGTAGGCCGCCATGGCTCCGACGGTGCGGCTGATGGACATTTCGTTGTCGTTGAGAATGACAATGAGTTTGTGCAGGTGGGCGCCGGCGTCATTGAGTGCTTCCAGGGAGGTGCCCGAGCAGAGCGAGGCGTCGCCAACAATGGCCACGATGTTCTCGTCGCTCCCTCTCAGGTCGCGCGCGCGGGCCATACCGGCCGCTGCGGAGATTGCCGTGCCACTGTGGCCCGTGCCGAAGGCATCGTAGTCGCTCTCTTCCCGCACTGGGAAGCCGGAGATGCCGCCGTGCTGCCGGAGGGTTGCGAATGCATCCCTTCGACCAGTGATGAGCTTGTGGGCATAGGCCTGATGGCCGACGTCCCAGATAATCTTGTCGTTCGGCGCGTCAAACACATAATGCACGGCGAGGGCTAACTCGACGCAGCCCAGGTTGGAGGAAAGGTGACCTCCGACGCGGGAGACGACGCGAATAATCTTCTCGCGCATTTCGCGGGCCAACTTCTCCAGTTGGTCGGGATGCAGTTTCTTCAGGTCTCGGGGCGAGTCAACCATGTTGAGGTAATCAGCCATAGCGTCTTCCTCCGGGGTCGGGGATCAGGGGTCGGGGTTTTGGGTTTTGGGTTTCGGGTTTGGGACTGACCGGTGCGGGCCGCATTCAAAAGAGAGGCTCATCTTCGTCGCCTTCCTCCTCCGCAGGCTGCTCATCCGCGTCGATGGTGTCCGGGGCCGCAGCCTCTGGGGGGCCCGCCGCCTCCTCGCCGGGGGCGAACTCGACGGTCTCGGAGGTGCCGTCTTGCTTCTTGACCAGCATTTCGATTTTCTTTTCGGCTTCTTCGAGTTTTTCCGAGCAGAAACGAGCGAGAAGCATTCCCTCTTCGTACCTTTTGAGCATGGCGTCGAGCTTGAGTTGCCCGGCCTCCATCTCGGCGACAATCTGCTCGAGGCGCTCGAGAGCCGCCTCAAAGCTCTTTTCCTTTTTAGTCCCCTCTGTCTTCATTTTCGCATTTCAGATTTCTGATTTCCGACTTCACATCCGGGGTGAAGCGCAGTCACCCGGGAAATGAATGAGCCATCTCTGACCAGCGTCTCGATCTCGCCGCCGACCGTCGCCTGTGTGACGCCCAAAATAACGCTGCCGTCCGCGCGGTTCACGGTGATGCTGTATCCGCGGGCCAACACGCCCGTGGGGCTGAGCGCATCAAGCCGGCAGCGCAGCCCATCAACTCTCTGGTCCCAGATTTGCAAGCGGTGGCGGCCATGAAGTAGCATCTTTGCGAGGCAGTCGTCAACCTGTTGCTGGTATTGCTTGATGAGGTTCGCGGGCTCACGAAAGACGTAACTCCGTCGGGCGAGGTCAAGCCTGCGCCGGTACTCGCCCACCACGGCAGAGGCATGATGAAAAAGCTCGTCCCGCAGGTATCGGATTCGGTCCGCTATTTCCTCCTTGCGCCCGATGACCATTTCCGCGGCAGCCGAAGGGGTGGGCGCCCTCACGTCGGCGACGAAGTCGCTGATGGTCCAGTCAATCTCATGTCCGACGGCGGAGATAATGGGGATTTCCGAGGCGTAGATGGCGCGGGCGACAATCTCCTCGTTGAAAGGCCAGAGGTCCTCGAGGCTGCCGCCGCCTCTCGTCAGAATGATGACATCCACGTTCTTCAGCCGGTTAAAATCGTTCAGGGCGGAGACAATCTCGTGGGCCGCTTCGTCCCCCTGGACGCGCACGGGGTTTAGAATGATGTGGAGGTTGGAAAAGCGTCGGTCGAGGACGTTCAGAATATCTCGGATAGCCGCGCCGGTAGGAGAAGTGACCACGCCAATCTGCCGGGGAAGCAGGGGAAGCGGTTTCTTGTGCTCGGGAGCGAACAATCCCTCTTCAAAAAGCTTCCTCTTAAGGCGCTCGAAGGCTATCTGGAGGGCGCCGACACCCTTCTCCTCGATCTTTGAGACAATGATCTGGTATTCGCCGCGTTTTTCATAGACGCCGAGGCTTCCGAAAACGAGCACCTTCATTCCATCTTTCAGGGGGACGGGGACGCGAAGCAGTTGAGAGCGAAACAGCGCCGCGGGAATCTGGCAAAAGGCGTCCTTCAAGGTGAAATAGGCGTGCCCGCTTGGCGAGACTCGGTAGTTCGAAATCTCCCCTTCGACCCACACCGCCGGATACTTCGCCTCGAGGAGCGTCTTGATGTCCCGGGTGAGTTCCGAAACGGAGTAGATTTTTGGTTCCGCCGTTTGATTCCCTGGCCGAGCCAAGGGGGCGAGCGCTCGCGCGCGCGCACGGGCAGGCGGGCGAAGAGGCGCGGTCATCGTCCCTGATTCTCCTCTCCCTCGCCTTGTTCCTCGTCGCAACGCACCTGAATTCTCTGAATGCTGCGGGCTTTGCCGGTGTTCTCGTTCACGTCCACAACGACCCCCGTCAGGCGTAAGTCATCCTTCGCTACCTTGAAGTAGTGAGGCATTCGGGTGATGAAGCTTTTGAGGACCGCCTCGATATCCCGCCCTAAGATGGAGCGAAAGGGACCGGTCATCCCGCAATCGGTGATATAGGCCGTGCCCCCGTCGAGGATAGTCTCGTCGGCGGTCTGGACGTGGGTGTGGGTGCCGATGACGGCGGAGGCCTTTCCATTGAGGAAATAACCGAAAGCCAGTTTTTCCGAGGTGGCTTCGGCATGCACGTCCACGACGCTCACGGGGGTCTGTGTGCGGGTATTCTCCAGTTCGCGTTCGGCCGCCCGAAAGGGACAATCGAGAGGAAGACGAAACATCAGTACCCGCCCAAGGACGTTGATGACCCCGACACTCCCCTTGCCGGGGACCTCCACGACGGTGCTCCCGCGACCGGGGGTTTCGGGCGGGAAATTCGCCGGACGCAGAAGGCGATGGTCCTCGTCAATGATGTTGAGAATGTCCTTTTCTTTCCAGACGTGGTCGCCCATGGTGATGACGTCCACGCCGGCGGTGTGGAGCTGCCAGACGATGTCCGAGGTGATTCCCGACCCGCCCGCCGCGTTCTCTCCGTTGGCGATAAACAGGTCTATGGAGTACTCCTCTTTCAGGCGCGGAAAGAGCTCCTCAACCGCCTTTCTTCCCGGTTTCCCGACGATATCTCCGGCAAATAGGATGTTCATACCTTCCTCGGTTGGGGTAGATTTTGACAGGATTACAGGATGGACAGGATTGCAGCGTGCAATCCTATGCTCGTGTCCTGCTTGGAACCATCCTGTTTATCCTATCCAATGCCTGCGTTTCCCGGGCTATCGAGCAAATTCGACTGCGCGAGTTTCGCGGATGACGGTGACCTTGACCTGCCCCGGATAATCGAGTTCCTGCTCGATTTTCTTGGCCAGATCCCTCGAGATCATCAGGACCTGGTCATCGTTCACTTTGTCGGGCTGGACCATGACGCGAATTTCCCTCCCCGCCTGAATCGCGTAAGCCTTTTCGATGCCCGGATAGGACCCGGCGATTTCCTCGAGCTTTTCCAGGCGTTTCATATAGATTTCGAGGGTCTCGGAGCGGGCTCCGGGTCGCGCCGCGGAAAGCGAGTCAGCCGCCTGGGCCAGAACGGAGAGGATGTCCCGGGCCTCTTCTTCCATGTGATGAGCGGCGATGGCATTGATGACGATAGGGTTCTCCCGATACCGCTTGGCGAAATCGGCGCCGATCTGGGCATGGGCGCCCTCGACCTCATGAGAAGCCGCCTTTCCTATGTCGTGAAGGAGTCCGGCTCGCTTGGCAACGCGAACGTCCAGCCCGAGTTCCCCCGCCATGGTGCCCATGAGACGGGCAACCTCGATGGAATGGCCGAGGACATTCTGCCCGTAGCTCGTGCGGAACTTCAGTTTTCCGAGGAGCTTGATGAGCTCGGGGTGAAGGTTGTGGGCACCCACGTCAAAGGCGGCCTGCTCCCCCGCCTCTCGGATGGCAACGTCCACCTCCTTTTTCACTTTTTCGACAATCTCCTCGATCCGCGCGGGGTGGATTCTGCCGTCCAGCATAAGTCGTTCGAGAGAAATCTTGGCAACTTCCTTCCGGATAGGGTCAAAACCGGAAAGGACGACAGCTTCGGGCGTATCATCAATGATGATGTCAATCCCCGTGGCCGCCTCGAGACAGCGGATGTTCCGCCCCTCTCGCCCGATGATGCGCCCTTTCATCTCATCGTTCGGGAGAGCCACAGTGGATACTGTCGCCTCTCCCACATGGTCGGAGGCGCAGCGTTGAATGGCCAGTGCGATGATATTTTTTGCTTCTTTATCGGCCTTTTCTTTTGCCTCGGCCTCAATCCGGCGAGCCAGGGCAGCCGCCTCGGCCTGAACCTCGTCCTTGATTCGTCCTAACAGGATTTCCCTGGCCTCCTGTCGGCTCAAACCGGAGACCCTCTGCAACTGCTTGCTGGCTTCTTCCTGAAGCTGCTTGAGTTCCTCCTCTTTAGCGGTGAACTCGAGCTGTTTATCCCGGACAGCTTTGCCCCGGGCCGCAATCTCCTCCTGTTTCTTCTCGAGAACCTCCACTTTTCGGTCGAGGATTTCTTCTCTCTGCTGAATACGTTTTTCTAACTTTCGGATTTCTCGACGGCTCTCGCGAGTCTCCCTTTCAAACTCCGCTCGGGTGCGTAACTGCTCGTCCTTGACCTCAAGGATGCGGCGTTTCTTTTCCTGTTCGGCCTCCCGGACGGCATCCTCGACGATCCGCTTTGCATCCTCTTCCGCGGAGCGCAGGCGTTTTCTGGCAACCATTCTGCCGCCGAGGTATCCGAGAAGCATCCCGACGGCCAGCACCGCCCCGCCCATGAGATAAGGGCTTTTGAGCACCTCGAGCCAACGAACGGCGCCACACAGCGGCGCCCCTAAGTTGGGAATTACCATGATGTTGCTCCTCTATTTGATCACCGACGGTCGGCCACCAGCAGGTCATCTTCAGTTACCACCATATCCACGCGGGTGTCGCCATCGGTGGGGTAAATGTTGTCCACTATCTGAAAGGCGTACGCCACGCCTATCTTCACGGTTTTATCGCTCAGCTTCCGAAGGAAACGGTCATAGTAGCCGAAGCCCCGCCCGATCCGATTTCCGCGGCGGTCGAAGGCAATTCCGGGAACGATGCACAGGTCAAGCTCCGAAAGGTCCTGCAATCGGTTTTCCCTTTCACACGGCTCGCAGATGCCGAAGGCCCCTTGCCTCAAATCACCGGGGACCTCTTCGACCGGGCAGGGATAGATTTGCTCTTGCCGCGTATCGCAGCTCGGCAGAAAGACCTTCTTGCCGTCCTTGAGGGCTTGCCGGACAAGGTCGTGCGTCCCAACCTCGTTGTGGGCGGACCAGTACAGCATGACGCACCGGGATTCCCGATACTCCGGCAGGCGGGAAAGGCGGCGGAAGACCTTGCCGCTCCTCGATTCGACCTCCGAAGGGGTCAGGGCTTTTCGCTGCTGGGCGATTCCATTGCGAATTTCAGCTTTTGTTTCCAGTTCTCGATTCTCCTGGCGATTTCCTTCTCATAACCCTCGCTGGACGGTTCGTAATACATCGCCTCTCGCGGCAGGTAAACCTGCTCGACGATGTGTTCGGGGTAGTCGTGGGGGTACCGGTAACCTTCACCGCGGCCGAGGCGCTTGGCCCCGGGGTAGCTGGCGTCGCGCAGATGCTCCGGAACGGCGTGAGTTCGTTCCTCGGCAACGTCGGCGAGGGCTTTAGAGATCGCCGTGTAACTTGAATTGCTCTTTGGCGCCGTAGCCACGTAAATGGCGGCTTGAGCCAGTGGAATCTGGGCTTCGGGCATTCCGACAAACTCCACTGCCTGGAGAGCCGCCGCGGCAAGGACAAGGGCTTGAGGGTCCGCGTTGCCGACGTCCTCTGCGGCACAGATGATGATTCGGCGGGCGATGAACCGGGGGTCCTCGCCCGCATGGAGCATTTTGGCCAACCAGTAAACGGCAGCGTCGGGGTCGGACCCGCGCATGCTCTTAATGAAGGCAGAAATCGTGTCGTAATGAGCGTCGCCGTCTCGGTCATAGAGGACCGCCTTCTTCTGGATGGAGTCCTCCGCGGCGCCAAGCCCGATTTCGACGGTACCATCCTCGCCCGGCGGAGTGCTCACGACCGCCACCTCGAGCGCATTGAGCGCTCTGCGGACGTCGCCCTCGGAGGACGCGACCAGGTGGTCTATCGCCTCTTTCGTGATGTTGACCTTGAACTGTCCAAGTCCTCGCTCTGGGTACGTCAGGGCGCGCCTCAGAAGAGTCTCGATCTCCTGATTGGACAGCGGCCGGAACTCGAACACCCGAGAACGCGAAACCAATGCGGCGTTGATGTAAAAGAAGGGATTCTGAGTGGTCGTTCCGATGAGGGAGAGTATCCCCTTCTCGACGTAGGGAAGGAGAACGTCCTGCTGGGACTTGTTAAAGCGGTGAACCTCGTCCACAAACAGAATTGTCCGCGCCAGAGGCGCGGCTCGGAGACTCTGTCTGGCGGCCTCGCCGATGGAACGAATATCCCTCACTCCGGAGGTGACGGCAGAAAGCTGAACGAAGGCGCTCTGGGTGACGGAGGCGATGACCCGGGCGAGACTTGTCTTTCCGGAGCCCGGGGGCCCGTAGAAGATAACGGAGCCAATCTTCCCCGCCTCGATGGTCCGTCTCAGAAGTTTGCCGGGTCCGAGGATATGGTCCTGCCCAACGAACTCCTCGAAGGAGCGAGGGCGCATGCGGGTCGCTAAGGCAGCGACCCGGAGAAACTCCTCGTCGCTGTGTGGGTCTCGAACGCCAAAGAGGTCCAATGAACCACCTTCCCTGCCCGTGAAGGACTCCAGAGCTGCCCACGCCTTCGATGCTTTTCGCGCAGGGCAGTGGTCTGTTCGCCCCACGGACAGGCCTGAGACCCCTGAGGACAGAAAAAAACCCTACCTCAATGCCGTATCAACGAAATCTTTGAAAGCTTGGTTTCCCAAGGTGGGTGCCCTCAGGGCTGCTATGTGCTTTCCGAAATGTACTTGCAGAAGCGGCCCTATCGAGGCTCCCGATTTGGTGGTGTTGGCTCAAAGATTTTGCGCTGTGCTACGGACATGGTAGGGTTTCTTGCAGTCAACTCTTCTGATTTTCCGTAACCCCGGAACAGAGGCGGCGCTGGGCCACCCTGTCCTCGATCAGCTTGGCAATGCTCGTTATGGTCTTGTGAACGGACCTGATTACTTGCTGGGTTTCGGTTTTTGCTCTCATAAGGTCATCCGCAATGTCGAGGCAGGCCTGTACAGCAACTTTCCCCGAGGCAAACGTATCGCCCGCAGCCGCAATCGCATTCATTTTCCGGTCAACATAGTCGGCCAACTTTTGCACATATTCCGGATTCTGGTCGCTTGCGATCGGGTACTCCCTGCCAAAAATCCGAACGGTTACTACGCCTTTCTCGTACATGCCCATGTGACATAGCACTTTCTATTGTTTACCACTCGTGGGGAAAACAAGGAGCTTCACTCGCCCTTCTTTTCCCTGATCTCACAAGCCAACCCCGTGGTCAGGGCCTTCTTTATCGCAGAATGGGCCGCTTCAACCTCCTCATCTGTTAATGTGGCATTTTCCGAACGGTACCGCAGAGAAAAGGCCATGCTTTTCTTGCCGGCACCGATCTGTTCACTGCGATAAACATCAAAAATCTCGATACTCTCCAGAATCTGCGGCCGGTTTCCCTCGAGAACCTCCAGAATGTCCTGGTAGGTCACCGGCTCATCAACGATAGCCGATATGTCCCTGGACGAGCCGGGGAAAACAGGCAGCCTCTTGAACCGGACCGAAAAGTCCATCATCCCAACGAGGGCCTCGGCATTGAGCTCACACGCGACAACCGGCGGTTTCAGGTCGAAAGCCCGATATGCCGCGATACTCAGCTCGCCTAAGTGCCCGATCTGCTGGCCATTAGCCACGACCGCCGCCGATTTGCCCGGGTGGTATAGGGACCTGTTCTCGGGCCGAAACGCCACCGAGCGTATCCCCAAGTGCGACAGATACGTCTCCACGGCACCCTTCAGGTCGTAAAAGTCTGCCTTCCGGGGGGAAAGGTCCCAGGAGGGGTGCTGTGACGTTCCCGTGGTCGCCGCGCAAAGAGACGCTCGCTCCAGAGACTCGCCCGCCCGGTTCCTTTCGCGGACACGTCCTACCTCGAAGAGCCGAATGCTGTCCTGGTGGAGGGTCTGATTTCTTGCCAGGCACTCCAGCACTCCGTGGAGGAGCGTCGGCCGGAGAACATCTTTTTCGACGCTGACGGGGTTGAGTACCCTCAACACGTCAACGCCCGAATCAAAGAGCAACTCAGCGATTTTCTGGCACTGCCGCTCGCTGATGAGATCGGAAGAGATTATTTCAAAGAAACCGAGTGCTGTCAACACGTTTTTCGTCCGGTCCTCAAAGAGCTGCCAGGGGTCTCTTGCTGCCGTGCCCACTTTCACGCGAGTCGCGGGCGTGGGAATTCGGTCGTAGCCGTAAATGCGGGCGACCTCCTCGATGAAGTCAATCTCACTGGAGAGGTCCGTCCGAAACGAAGGGGGGCCGAGCGTCAGCGTATCCCCTTCTCTCCTCAAGACTTGAATCCCAAGGCGGGTGTAAATCTCCTCGATCTCCTGGTCCGACAGGGAGGTCCCAAGGACCCGGTTGACCCGGCTGTTCCGTGCGCGAACCTCGGGCCGGGGAGGAATGCCTGACGACGCCTCAATGATCCCTTTTTTCACTTCCCCACCAGCGACCTTACGGATAAGCTCCGCTGCGCGCGTGGCGGCGAGGGCCTGAGCCTCGATGTCTGCCCCGCGCTCGAAGCGGTACGACGCTTCTGTCGAAAGCCCCAGTTCGCGAGAGGTGCGACGAATGGAAGAGGGATTGAAGTACGCGCTCTCCAATAATATGGAAGTGGAGTTTTCTTCCACTTCGCTGTTGGCTCCGCCCATCACCCCGGCAATCGCGACCGGCTGGCAGGCATCCGCGATGACCAAGACGTCCGGGCTGAGTCTTCGCTCCTGGTTGTCGAGGGTAACGATGGTCTCCCCCCAGGCGGCTTTCCGGACAACAATCCGGCGTTCGTTCAGTTTGGCGAGGTCGAAAGCGTGAAGGGGCTGTCCCATTTCCAGCATGACGTAATTGGTCACGTCAACCACATTGTTGATTGACCGCGCTCCGCACAGCTCGATCCTCTGCTTGAGCCAATCCGGAGAGGGACCGACTCTGATACCGGTGATGACGCGCGCGCAGTACCTGGGGCAGAGGGCGTAGTCGTGCGTCTCCACTGAAGCATAACTCGAGGCTGGGTCGCTCGCTTCGATGATTTCGGAGGGGACCGAAGGGACCTTCTTTCCGAAAATTGCCGCGACTTCCCTGGCGATTCCGAGTGTGGAAAGACAATCGGGCCGGTTCGGACCAACATCTATGTCCAGGATGACGTCATCGAGGCCGAGAGCCGAGGCGAGGCTTTGCCCGACCTTCAGCTCCTCGGGGAGAATGATGATTCCGGCGGCGTCCTCCCCTAACCCGAGCTCCACCTCCGAGCAAATCATCCCCTCGGAATCCACTCCGCGGATGCAGACTTTCCGCAGCTTATTGCCGCCGGTAAGAACCGCTCCGACCAGTCCTAAGGCGATGTTGGCCCCGGCTCTGACGTTCGGGGCGCCGCAGATGATTTGAAGGACTCCTTGCCCGGAGTCCACCCGGCAGACGGTCAGCTTGTCGGCATTGGGGTGTCGTTCGACGGACAGAACCCTGCCGACGATGACCTTGTCGAGCTTCTCGCCGGGGCGCTCGATCTTCCCGACCTCGATGCCGGACATGGTGAGCCTGTCGGCGAGTTCCTCCGGGGAAAGGCCGATGTCCACCATTTCGTTCAGCCAGTTAAACGAAATCCTCATCTCGACACCGTTTTCAGGTTCTGTCTCTGCACGTGCTTGCCCGTCGGACGGGTCGGACGGGTCGGACAGGTCGGACCTGTCGGACGGGTCGGACGCGTCGGACACCGACCCTCAAGGCAACCCGCAGGAAGGGCGTGCATCTGCGGTTCAAAACTGCTCCAGAAACCTCAGGTCGTTCTCGAAGAACAGCCGGATGTCGTCAATTCCGTACTTCTGCATGATCAATCGTTCGATTCCCATGCCCCAGGCAAACCCCGTGTACTTCTCCGGGTCGTAACCGACAGCCTTGAAGACGTTGGGATGGACCATCCCCGCCCCCAACAATTCCAGCCAGCCGGAGTTTTTGCAGACGCTGCATCCTTTCCCGGAGCACAGAAAACAGGAAACATCAACCTCCGCGCTCGGCTCCGTGAAGGGAAAATAGCTCGGCCGGAACCGGAGGCTTACCTCTCGCCCGAAGTAGCTGCTCAGGAAAGCATAGAGAGTGGACTTGAGATCGCCAAATGTCACGCCCTCATCCACGTACAATCCCTCAATCTGGTGGAACAGGATGTAGCTGCGAGCGTTGATCGCCTCGTTGCGGAAACATTTCCCAGGCATGCACACGCGGATGGGCGGCTGCCGTTTCTCCATGGTATGGATTTGTGTCGGAGAGGTATGTGTGCGAAGAAGGAGCGTATCGGTGATATAGAACGTGTCCTGCATGTCGCGAGCGGGATGGTCTTGCGGGAAATTCAGGGCGCCGAAGTTGTAGTAGTCGGTCTCCAGTTCCGGCCCATATTCGACGGTGAAACCGTGATACGCGAGGATGTCAATAATCTCTTCCAGGGTCTGCGTGATGATATGCTTCTTGCCGTGAAGTGGTTTTCTGCCCGGAAGGGTAATGTCAATCTGTTCCGCCGCCTGACGAGCCTGCGCAGCTTCCTTTTCGAGCTGGGATGACCGCTCGGCGAAGTGGGAGGCGATCTCCTCCTTGAGAGCGTTCAGAAGCAGGCCGATCTCCCGCTTCTCATCAGGGGGCAAAGAGGGAATCTGCTTCATGAGAGAGGCGATAACCCCCTTGCGGCCGAGAAACTTCACGCGGGCGGATTCGATATCCTTGTCGTCGGCGCAGGATGTGATTTCCTCGCGCGCCTGCTGGCGTGCCAGCTCGATTTCGTTGCGAAGAGACATTGCTTCCTCTTTTGGAAGGGGTACGAACAGGAAAGGAGCCCGCTTCAGGCAGACTCCCTTGCTGCAAACGGCGGAACGACTCGAAGTAGCCGGGGCCCGGCAATTGGACCGAGAGTCTATTGCGCTCCTCTGGCCACCCCTACGAGGGCGGCGAAGGCGCCAGCGTCCCGGACAGCGAGGTCCGCGAGGATTTTTCGGTCCAGTTGGACTCCTGCCTTCTTCAGGCCCTGGATGAAGCGGCTGTACGAAAGCCCGTTGAGCTTGGCGGCGGCTCCAATTCGGATGATCCAGAGTCTGCGGAAATCCCTTTTGCGGGCACGGCGGTCTCGGTAGGCATAGACCATCGCGCGACGAAGCGTATCCCTGGCGATGACGATGGGCTGTTTTCGCCGCCCCCAGTAGCCCTTGGCTCTCTTGACGAGTCTCTTATGTCTTCGTCTTGCTGCGACAGCGTTTGTGACGCGTACCATACTGGCTCACTCCATTCTGTGAGATATTCGCGCCTGGCGCGGACACCGCGGCATCAACACCCGATTAGCGATAGGGGAGAAGCCTCTTAATCCTGCGTTCGTCCGTCTTGTCCACCAGGGCGGTACCGCGGAGTTGTCGTTTTCTCTTTGTTGTTTTGCCCGTGGACAGGTGGCGGGCAAACGATTGTCTTCTCTTGATTTTGCCTTTTCGCGTGAAGGCAAATCGCTTTGCGGCGCTTTTGTTCGTCTTGATTTTCGGCATAAAATTCGACTCCCTTTCAACAAACTTCCACTATACAAAAAAAAACGGAAAAGAGAAAGGCCCTGAAGTCACTTTTTCCCGACCCGAGCGGGAAGAAGGGAAAACACCCCGGGTCCCCTGCCCGGCGCGACAAGTCAGGCTTCTTTTTGCACTCCGGTCGCCGTGGGGACGGTCAGGCGGACGCGGCTGTATGCTCCCGGCGTGTCAGCTCTTATGAGGAGCCAGAATGATCGTCATGAAACGCCCCATCATTTTGGGCTCGGCTTCCACAACCGCGACGTCCTGAACGCTCGCTGCCAGTTTCTGGAGAACTTCCTGCCCGAACTCGCGGTGAGCGTGCTCTCTTCCTCGAAACGCGACGCTTGCCTTGACCTTGGATCCCTCTTCGAGGAACCCTCGAGCGCGTTTCTGCTTGACCTGGAGGTCGTGGTCCTCGATGTTGGGCCGCAACCGGATTTCTTTGATCCGGGTCAGATGCTGGTGCTTCTTGGCCAGTTTTTCTTTCTTTGTCTGTTCGTAACGGTACTTGCCGTAGTCCATGATACGGCAGACTGGCGGATCGGCGTTCGGGGCGACCTCGACGAGGTCGAGCTGGCTCGCCTGCGCGAGAGCGAGCGCCTCCTTCGTAGGAAGAATGCCCACCTGCTTGCCGGTGCTGTCAACGGTTCGGACCTGCGGCGCACGAATCTCGTAGTTTACGCGGACTCTTCGCAGAATTCCTGATCACCTCCTCTCCTTTTGGCTATGTCATGGCGCCAGCGGGGCGCCAGGTGTAACAAGGCTGTGGACCTCGGAGTTCGCCAACAGGGTTGATTTTCGCGGATGGGACTCAGGCAAGCGGCAAGAGATAAGCCGGAGCGGGCCGTCTGTGAATTCGCCGAACTTTCACCGAGAATCAGGCGCACCCCGAGTCCCCCACTCGCTACTCCCTCGCCCTGGAGGCAACTTCCTCCAGGGCCCTTTGAATGAAATCGCCCACGGGCATGGAGCCCTGAGGGCCTTTTCTGAATTTCCGGACGGAAACCGTGTTGTCGGCGATCTCTCTGTCGCCGACGACCAGAGTATATGGGATTTTCTGAAGCTGAGAGTCGCGAATCTTCAGGTTCATGCTCTCGTTGCGGTCGTCCAGCTCCACGCGAAGCCCCTTCGCCTCCATCTCGTCCTTCAGCTTCTTTGCACGCTCCAGGTGGTCGTCTGTCACGGTCAGAATTCGAACCTGCACTGGGGACAGCCACAGCGGGAAATAGCCCTCGTAGTGCTCGATGAGACCGCCGATGAACCGCTCCATGGCCCCGAGAACGACTCTGTGAATGGCGATGGGGCGGTGGTGCTCGCCATCGGGGCCCACGTAGGTTAGGTCGAAACGCTCGGGGAAATTGAGGTCCACCTGGATGGTCGGGCCCTGCCACTCTCGCCCGAGAGCGTCGAAAACCTTAACGTCAATCTTCGGTCCGTAGAAAACGCCTCCCCCTTCGTCCACATCGTATTCCGTGCCGAAGGCCTCGAGCGCTTCCCTCAGACCGCCCTGCGCCATCTCCCACACTTCGTCGCTCCCGACGTACTTTTCCGGGCGGGTGGACAGGTAGAGCTTATACTCGTAATGGAACGTTCGCATCATATAGTCGGCGAAATGGAGGACGCCGAGAATCTCGTCCTTCAGTTGTTCCGGGGTGCAGAAAATGTGCGAATCGTCCTGAGTGAACCCCCGCACGCGAAGCATGCCGTGAAGCGTCCCGCCGCGCTCGTACCGGTAAACCGTCCCTAACTCCGCAAGGCGAATTGGGAGTTCGCGGTAGCTCCGCACTTTGTTGGCATAGATGAGGATGTGGCCGGGGCAGTTCATGGGCTTGACGTAATAGTTGATCCCGTCCACGTCCATGGGGGGATACATGTTCTCTTTGTAGAATTCAAGGTGCCCGCTGGTTCGCAGCAAGTCCTCGCGGAAAAGGTGCGGCGTGTAAACGAGCTGGTATCCGCGTGCGCGGTGTTCCTTGCGCCAGAAATCCTCGATAATCTCGCGAATGAGGGCGCCCTTCGGATGCCAGTAAATGAGGCCGCTGCCTGCCTGGTCGTGAGTGCTATACAGGTCAAGCTCTTTGCCTAACTTCCTGTGGTCGCGCTCCTTAGCGGACTCGAGCTTGCGAAGGTGGTCTCCGAGCGTCTTCTTATCCGGGAAGGCGGTCCCGTAGATGCGCTGGAGCATCTTGTTCTTCTCGCTCCCCCGCCAGTAGGCCCCGGCAACGCTCAGCAACTTAAATGCCTTGACCTGTCCCGTCTGTTCGAGGTGCGGGCCGCGGCACAGGTCCACGAAATCCCCCTCCCTGTAAAGGGACACAATGTCATCCTCCAGTTCGTGAAGGAGCTCGACCTTGTAAGGCTCATCGAGGTGCTTGAAATACTCGATGGCGCCTGTCCGGGACATCTCCTCGCGGACAAACGGGCGGTCCGCCGCGACAATCTCCTGCATGCGTTCTTCGATTTTAGCCAGAATGTCCGGGGTGAGGGTCTGCGGAAGGTCAAAATCGTAATAGAATCCTTCGTCGATGGAGGGCCCGATGGCCAGCTTGGCCTCAGGGAAGAGGCTCTTCACGGCGTGGGCCATGATGTGGGAAGCGCTGTGGCGAAACGTGTCCCGGTCTTGTTGCCTGCTAAAATCTATCGTGACCAAATACCCCCTTGTTGTTCAGAGTAATGGACGCGCCGACCGCCGAGAACGCGCAGGGCGACTGTCCTCCATGGGGTCGCTTCATTCTTCTGTGTTCTTGGCGCTCGCGGCGGCTCCGGTTGTTCGAGATTATGGTGGGCGATACTGGACTTGAACCAGTGACCTTTAGCGTGTCGAGCTAACGCTCTAACCAACTGAGCTAATCGCCCACCCCAGAAGACGTTCGTGCTTCTGTGACTCCGTTTTCCGTTTGTAACTATATCCGCCTGCATAAGAAGTGTCAATAGAAAATTCTCGCCCGCAGTGGGGTCTGCGCGCAGCAGATGGAACCGCAGAGGGATGTGGAAGACGGTGCGGAGGCGGAGTTTCCCGCGTCAGCTATCTTCTCGGGATCCAGCCGGTGATGTATCTGCCCCTGCTATAGTAGCGGACAAGTATCCACTCCTTCGTGGAGAGAATCAGAAGGGCACGGGTTCCTCTCGGGAGCATTGCAATCAAGCGGTCGTTCCAGTAAACGGGGCACTCAAAATAGGATGTGATGTAGATTTTCCGTGTGTCGAGGGGCTGGGGCACGGTCTGGGAGAAGGAGGTGACCGAGGTCAGAATGAGGGAACAAAAGGCAATCAGAAAACCAATGCGCTTCATCTTTCTCCCGTGCTCCGAAGAATCATCTTTCTCTGCGTGCGGTCTCTATATCAGAATAAGTTTACCATCCGCCGGCAGAATAGGCAAGGGACAAAGCGGCGTTCCCAAAACCCTACTGCGGGGGACCGGGCGGTTTAGGCTTGGGGGCGGGCAGCAAACCGCGCATCGCGGAGCCACTGATTTTCCAGAGACTGTCTTTCTTGACAAGGGGGTAGTCAGCCTGGTCAACCTTTTTGCCGTCTCGGTGCACCTCGACCTCCACGACCGCCTTGTTGCCGGAGACCTTTGAGCCGAGGATGCTATAGGTAAGTTCCCCGCCATCGGCGGAGGCTTTCTCCAGCATCGCCACGAGCATCTCTTTCATGCGGTCAGTATCCCCAGGGGGCGTGGCGGTAGAGGTCGCGGCTTTCTCCCGCCCTTTCTCGACCATCTCTTCAACATCAATATAATCCACCGCTCGACGAAAGTCCTTTGCGGCTGCCGCATCGAGGTACTCTCGAACAGTCTGCTCGCAGGCGTTTTTGGCGCGGACGTTAGCCTTCTCCTTTGCGGAGACCTGTTTCGAGGGTTCCTCCTTCTCGTCCTTTCGGCAGCCCCCTACTGATAGAACCATGCAAGCCGCGATCAGCAGAACTATCCAGCTTTTCCAGTGAGCCATCCGACAAGCACTCCCTTTTGTTTGTTGAGACTCTGTTGTCGTGCAATTGTAACGCGCCGAGAACCGAGAGAAACGCGGAGATTCTCGGCGAGAGAGAAAACTCATCAGCCCTCCACCTTTCGGCTCCTCCGCTTGCACGGCTCCAGCACGTTCAAGAACATACAGCCGATTCCGTTGGGACTCGACGCCTCCGTTATTTGAAAAGATTGTCGGTAAGGACAACCCGCCAGACGCGCTTGATTTTCATGACCAGAATCTGAATCACTTTGGACCGGGGATCGCGCCTTACCTCGACCTCCAACCAGGCCCAGTCCTTGCCATCATTCATGTGCTCGAGGCGCGAAATCCTGAGGTAGAGAAACTCGTGGCGAATCTCGTCTGCGGTCTTCTTGCGAACGGCAAAACCGGTCAGATGCTCCGCGAACGTCTGGAAGATTTCCTTCTTCCTCTCACTCTCGCCTTCGTTCGTCGCCGGGAAGTCGGGCATGTACTGGGCTGTCTGGGGCCAGTCCACCAACTCCGCCATTTTTTCCCATTTCATGTCCTTGAGATGCCCGATAAATCGCTTGACGACCCGGTCCGGCGTGTTGAGAAGACAACCGCCGAGAGCGACGGACACAGCGATGAACGCTACAAGGATAGACAGGACCTTTCGCCTCATTGTTCGCAGGAAAATGCTCAGAAGAGTGAATCGTCCTTTCGGTGATTTCAGGCCTGCTGTCATGATACACGCGAAAGGCTCAGCGGACAAGGGGTGACTGTAGAGGAGCGGCTGCATATGAGGGGGGATGGATGAATCCCTTGATCGAGAAGCCAGGCTGAAGCCTGCTGAGGCAGAAACCTGCCGCGTCACAATCCCACGGACTGAAGCCCGTGTCTAACGGGAGGGGCGCCGGCTGAAGCCCGGCGAGGAGGAAGTGGCATGCCGCCTTTGGCGGGACCCGTGATTCATCATGGGCAGGATGCCCATGCCACTTCAGGGGATAGTGGAGAAGGCGAGAGATGAGCTTGGGCGTGCCGGGATGAACCACTCAAATGTAGCCGCAGGCCTAAATCAACGTGCGGTTTTAGTCGCCGTCGAGAGACTATGTCGAAGTTTCGTAACGGTGAGGTTAACACATCCGGTGCGCGACTCGACGGACTTCCGCGCACGGCGGCCCATTTCCCTGGCTGAGTCTCCATCGGCCAGTAGGCGATCGAACGCCGATACAAGGTCGTGGAAGTCGGCGAGCTCCACGGCACCCCCCTCGGACGTGAGAACTTGCGCGACTTCACGGAAATTGTCCATGTGCGGCCCAAAGAGCACGGGCTTGCCGCAGGAGGCGGGTTCGAGGGGATTATGCCCACCTTTCTGGGTGAGGCTCTTCCCGACGAAGGCGACAGTGGCAAGAGCGTAAAACTTCGCCAGTTCCCCGAGTGTATCGAGGAGCATCACGCGGCATTCAGAGGTCGCCTTTGTCCGAGCGGAGCGGAGGATGAAGGGGATATTCTTCTGGCGAAGCAAATTCTCCACTTCCGGGAATCGTTCGGGATGGCGCGGAGCCAGGATGAGAAAGAGGTCAGGGTATTTCTGGCGGAGTTCAAGGTAAGCGCGCAGCATAAACTGCTCTTCACCGCGGTGGGTGCTTCCGGCGACGATGACCCTTTCCGTCCGGATGGAGAGTTCCTTGCGCAGCGCTTTCACCTCCGCTTGAGAAGGAACGGTCGCAAGGGCTGCCTCGTACTTCATGGAACCAGTCACCTCGAGAACTGTCGGCGGCGCCCCGAGCTTCGCCATCCGGAGCTTTCCCTGCTCGGTCTGCATGGCGACGAAGGAAAAGGAGCGCAGCAGGGGGCGGACGAAGAACCGCGCCCTGAGGTACTGCTGGAAGCTTTTTTCGGACAACCGCCCATTTACCAGCAGCAGGGGGATTCGTCGCCTCCTCGTTTCGCGGATGAGATTCGGCCAGATTTCCGTTTCCATGAGGAGGACCGCGCGAGGAGAAAAAAGGGCCACAATCCGCCGCACGACGAAGGGAATGTCGAGAGGAAAGTAAATCACGAGGTCATCCGGAGTCGCAACCTTCTTCAGGCAGACCCCATGGCCCGTCACCGTGGTCGTGGAAAGAAGAAGTTGGTAGCCTGGGAACTGCCTGCGAATCTGCTCGATAAGCGGCGCTGCGGCGAGAACTTCCCCCACGGAAACGGAATGCACCCAGACCACCGGCTTGCCCGACCGCCTCTCCAGAATTCGCCGGGGAATAAAGCCGAGCCTCTGGAGCAGGCCGGTGCGGTGTTTCTTCTCGCTCAGGAAACGAAGGGCGAGATAGGGAAACAGAGAAAGCGATAAAAGAAGAAGCGCGGAGTTGTATATCAAGACCATTCAGCCGAATCCGCCGACAGGAGGAGCAGAACTATTGTCCATCACGGTTAAGCTCTCGGATGGGATTTGGTGTAAACCTCCTGCATTTTCTCTGTGGAAACGTGGGTATAGATGACCGTTGTCGCGAGGGACTTGTGTCCCAGAAGCTCCTGGATGGACCTCAGGTCAGCCCCTGCATTGAGCAGATGCGTGGCAAAGGTGTGCCGGAGGGTGTGAGGCGACACGCCAATTTTCAAGGCGGTCTGGCGCACGTACTTCACGACACGGCGAGCCACGCTTCGCGTCGTGAGGCGTCCGCCGCAGCGGTTGAGAAACACGGCGTCCCTGGGGGCGTTCCCCCTGCGGCGCTCGGGGCTGTCGAGGTAATCGCTCAGAGCCACAGTGGCGTGCCGTCCCATGGGGGCGATACGTTGCTTTTTTCCCTTCCCCCGGACCTTGACGACCTCTCCGACAAGGTCCACATCCTCGAGGTTCAGGCCGACGAGCTCGCTGACTCGGATGCCGGAGCTGTACAGGAGCTCGAGGATGGCGCGGTCTCGCAGACCGAGGAGGTTGGACCTATCGGGGGCCTCGACCAGTCGCACAACTTCCTCCGTGTCTAAGAAGCCGGGAAGGCGGTGCTCGCCCTTCGGCCCGCGCACGGCGGCGAGGACATTGTGGTCCAGGTGACCTTCTCTCGTCAGATGGCGAAAAAAGCTTTTCAAGGCGGAGAGCTTGCGCTGCCTGGTCGTTTTTGACTTTCGACCCACCTGAAGCTGCGTCAAGTAGCTGCGAACGATGCCGCGGTCCACATACTTCAGCTCGTAGGACGGCGAGATGCTCTGGAGATAACCGAGGAACGCCGTGATGTCCGCCGAGTAGTTTCGGAGGGTGTGGGGGGATGCGTCGCGGATGTCCCTCAGATAGAGAAGGAAAGAGTCCAGAAGGGCTTGTCCTGGCAACCCCGCCCCTGGCGGGGCTTCGGGCACCGTGTCAGCTTTCCCGTTCGAGCCAACCATCGAATGTCACTCCGACGTCTTGCTGCTTTCTGACGCCTCCGGCAAGTTGTTCAGGTCCGACGCGGTGTAGTTGCACTTAGGGTAATTGGAACAGCCGTAAAAGAAGCGCCGGTTTTTCCCTCTTCTCTTGACGAGTTTGCCGCCGCATCCCTCCCTCGGGCAAGGAACATCGGGGGTCGCCTCTTTCTTGATGTATCTGCACTGAGGATACCCGGAGCATGCGAGGAAACGCCCATAGCGGCTGCTGCGATAGACCAGCGGTTTGCCGCACTTCTCACATTTCTCGTCGGTTTTCTCGGGAGGCTCGCTCGAGCGGCGCGACCCGGACCGTCCGGAGAGAGACCGGACGGTTCTGCAATCGGGGTACTTCTCGCACGCGAGAAAGGGGCCGTACTTTCCTTTCCTCAGAACCATTTTGCCGCCGCACTGTTCGCAAACCTCGTCAGCCCGTTCACCGTCAACGACGAGTTTTTCGCCGGTATCCTCGATGATGGCCCTGGTGTTCTCGCACTTGGGGTAGGCGGAACAACCCAAAAAGAACCCGCCTTTTTTCGCCCATCTTTTGAGCATGGGGGCGCCGCACTTGTCGCAAGTAATCTCCGTCTTCATCGGTTCCACGTGCATTCCGTCGTTCGCCTTCTCGAGGTCGCGGCGGAAGGAGGAGTAGAAGCTATGCAGGGTCCCCACCCAGTCGCCCTTCCCCTCTTCGATCTCATCGAGACTGCTCTCCATCTGCGCGGTGAAGCTGACATTCAAAATATCCGGGAAGTTCTCAACAAGCTTGTCCGTCACAAGAAAACCGAGCTCTGTAGGGATAAGTCTCCCCTTAACTTTCGAGGTATAATCCCTGTCCTGAATCTTGGCGACGATGGTGGCATAGGTGCTCGGGCGACCGATGCCTAGTTTTTCGAGCTCCCTGACGAGGGAGGCTTCGGAGAATCGGGGGGGCGGTTTCGTGAAATGCTGCTCGGGCAGAACGTCGAGCAGCGTCAACTCCTGACCGTCCCGCAGGGGCGGAAGAACGACATCGCCTTCTTTTTCCTCACCTTCCTCGTCCTTCTGAGAGGGCGGAGAGACCTGATAGACGCGCAGGAAGCCATCGAATTTAAGGACGGAGCCGGTCGCCTTGAACAAGTACCCGTCCGCTTCGATCTCAGCCTCGACGGTGTCGTAAACGGCGGAAGCCATCTGCGAGGCGACGAAACGATTCCAGATCAGTTCGTACAGTTTGAACTGCTCCGGAGAGAGAAACGGTTTTGCCTTTTCAGGGGTGAGGTCCACCATGGTGGGTCGGATGGCTTCGTGGGCTTCCTGCGCCGTCTTGCTCGAGGCGTAATACCGGGGCGCAGGCGGAACATATTCCTTGCCGAACTCGCTGGAGACGAAATCTCTCGCCGCGTAGATGGCCTGTTGAGAAACGCGGGTCGAATCGGTCCTCATGTAGGTGATGACCCCGACCGTGCCCCTTTCGCCGACGTCCACGCCCTCGTAAAGCCGCTGAGCGATCTGCATCGTGCGGCTCGGAGAGAACCGGCAGCGAACGGAGGCGTCCTGCTGGAGGGTGCTGGTGATGAATGGCGGGAAGGGATTGCGTTTTTTCTCTTTTTGGACAACGCTCGCAACCCGAAACGGCAATCCTCTGACCGCCGCGAGGATGGCTTTTGCCTCGCCCTCGTTTCCGAGCGACGGCTTCTTC
>JAUYEE010000211.1 GCA_030691545.1 bacterium
CACGCCGCACCGATGTCAATAGAAAAAAGCGCCCATAGGACAAAAATTTGTCACCCCGATTTTCCCCAAAATAAAAGCTTCTCGACGACGCCCCTCCTCAAATACCCCGAAAACCGCCCGAAAACTGACAAACATGGGCTAGGCTGCCACACCCGATCCCCCAGCTTGAGCTCCGCGAAGGGGAAGTCTTGATCACTGTGCCTGATTTCGCCTACAACGACCGAAAAATCGCGATTTACTGTGACGGATACCAGTACCACGCAAGCGCGGAGACTCTCGAGCTTGATGCGAGGAAGAGGAATTACTTGCAGGAGAAAGGCTGGGCCGTCCTAACTTTCTGGGGACGCACTATCCTCCGGAATCCTGAAGCGTGCGCCTCTCAGGTTGTCCGCGTATACCGCTCCCGAGCAGAGGCCAAGCCAGCCACCTAAGCCCAAATCAGCGGAACAGTAATCTTGTAGAATCGCGTGCTTGCTGTTCCGGATTGAGGTGGTTTTCCCGGCAGGTGAAACCTTGTGTTGACCCTGTGGAGAGAACCACTGTTTCTGGGCACCTTTACCGCCTCTCTAACCGAAGGGGACAGCCCTGTGTCCAAATTGTGTCCACTTTTTGCCATAAACAGGTCGAAACCAGCCGAAAGTCGCGGAATCGTCTTCGTCGAGACCAAGGGGAAATGTGCAGGTATTGCCCCGCATTCGTAATGCCTTACACGAGGCTCTGGGCCCTAACGCACGAATTGCAGCCGAGGTGCCTCCACTTCGGCGTTGGCACGGCGCAATTCCTGAAGCAGTTCCTCGAGCAGCGCACGGTGTGGCTGGTTTTCGACATTGAGGTTTTTCTTGGCCTCAAGGTCGAACTCCACGACGTCGTGCATCTTCTCCGGCACAAGCGCAGCGTAATGCCTGCGGCATATCTCAGGGGAATTGCCCATCAACTCAGCGATCTTATAGAGCGACTCCCCCTTCATGGCCAGGAGGCTGCCGAAGGTATGGCGAAATTCCAGACACGACCAATTCAGGCCAGCTGGCTTATTGACTAAGCGAAGGCGCTTGCTGAAGTCATCCGGGTCCCAACGACGTCCTCTCGACCCAGGGAAGTACCAATTCGACTTGACGGGCTGCCTATAGGCACGCAGAATTGAGAAAAGCGCTCGGGACACCGGAACCGATCGGTTTCTTTTGGTCTTTGGCTGCCAAAACTCTCCCTCCATTTCTTTCGCCCGTATATGGATCATGCGTCTCTCGAGGTCTACGTCGTCGACAGTCATCCAAAGAGCTTCCTCACGACGCAGCCCGGCGAATATGTAAGTCGCCACCATCGCCCTTAGCACAGGCCACGGTTTAAGAATGTCCAGCTGATGCCGAATCTCATCCGCGTTCAACCACGTGATCGTGGGAGCTGGCTCTTTTGCTCGCCTGACACCTTCGACAGGGTTGCGGTAGCGCCGATCAGGACAAACGTATCCATTGTGTTCGATCGCATAACTGAACATGCGGTGAAGAATTTCGCGAATACGGTTGGCGGTCTTAGGCGCGATGCCGTCTTGCACAACCCGGTTCCGTATGAACGCATTGATCATTTCGGTTGATATCTGTTCAAGCCGACCCACCGGCACATGGCACTTCCCCAACTTGTCTGGGACCGTCGGCAACGTTCTTCTATTGCCGCGGAACTTATGGGGCACGCGGCTACCGGGCTGCAGCGCGGTGCAACACGGCCCGAAGAATGAACGCAGGTAGGAAATGTCGTTCTTGGCGCTCTTATGCCTTCTCGTGCCCAACAAAAACTCGCAGAAGGACTGTAAGAGCGGTTTGATGGGAATGCTCGATGGGCGAACAAGCTGATCGGTGACTTGGAGTGCTTCCAGTTGTTTCTTTCTCTCCAGCGCCACTCTTTGGCTTGTCGTCTTCAGAGACCGGCACACCGACTTTCCCGCGACGATGTAGTGAATCCACCAGACTCGTCCCCTCTTGTAGATACTGGCCATGACTTTCCTCCTTCCTTTGCCATGGCCCGTCCCTGCGGTTCGCGCGGAGCAAATTCTGCTACATTTTTGCTACAGTCGTCTCCATCGCAAAGAAGAGGGACAGGCGTAACTGCCTGTCCCTGCGCGACTTCAAATGGTAGCGGGGGTTGGATTTGAACCAACGACCTCCGGGTTATGAGCCCGACGAGCTAACCAGACTGCTCCACCCCGCGATTACATTCTATTTTCTAACATGCGCGGCCACGCTTGTCAAGGGCCTTTTTCTGACGCGCTCCGTGAGGGCAAACAGACCGGCCGGCAATACTGTCGGCGTGAGAGAACATCGCCCTAATCCGGCATTTCTACTTCCGGTTCGGGGGGCTTCAATATTGCGCGAAAGAGCGCCAATGGCTCGAAGACGCGCAGCCAGACGGAAGTGCCCTTCGGAAGAAGATCGAGGTCAAAAGCCGTCTCCTCCCCCCCGAAGAGGTTCAGACCGATTTCGGGGGACCGGGGGATGGCGAACTCGGCCTGAAAGGCATCCTGGACCATCGTCCAGCGTCCTATCATGGGGGAAAGCCCGGACCAGGGCATCGTGCAAGACTCACATTTCTCGGAGACGAGTCCGAATTCACGCTCTTCCTGGCGGACCGTGAACGAGCCGGTGGAATCCGGTTCGAGCAATAAGCCCAGGTTGTCGGAGCCTCGAAGGAAACCGTCGGCGGTTCCGTCCAAGCGGATTCGGATGGACGGGGGGCCCTGTGAGACGCCGCGACCCGCCCCCGTCAAGGAGAAGAACAGGTGGGTGCGGTTCCAGGCGACGCGGAGAACCCCGTCGTAATCCGAGTCCGCGATGTGCAGGGACGGCGCATATTCCCATTCTCCCTGGCTGATTTTGCCGTCAACTGTGATGTCGAGCCTGCGGACCCGATCGCCAAGCGGACAGAGGGGATTGGCGTCGAGGGAATCCTGGACGCCGTCGCGGTCGGTGTCAACGCTGGAAGGAGAAGGCTTGAAATGATTGGCGATGACCCTCGCCCCATCAACGAGAAATTCTCCGGCCCATCGTGAGGCGAGAATTTCGGCCAGGTCCCCGACAGCATCGCCGTCGGTATCGGCTTTTGCGGAACTCGTGCCAAATCTCTTTTCGTCGAGAGGGCAAGTGGGCTCGTCGTCCGGGACACCATCCTCGTCGTTGTCAGCGGTCGTCTTGAAAATGCCGTACCGGTTGGCAAGCCAACTGTCCCTTCCGAGCGCCCGGGACACATCTGCAATGGAGTCCCACGTTACGTGCGAGAGATCGGCACCGGGGTCCTGAACGAGGCAGGACAGGGCATCGCTGCGCCCCGAGGCAAGGTGCATGATGGAAAGCTGTCTGTGACACTCGCGAATGAAGGAGGCAGTGATGTCGTCGCCTGTGTGGGCAAAGAAGGAAACGGCCCCTCCGGGGTGATCCAGGCCGCAGGTCGCGGGCAACAGCTTGCGAAGATTCTCGTCGTAAGACGCTGCCGGGGCGATGACGAAGATGTTTTGGGATGAAGAGAAACTGCCGAGGTCGCGGAGAAACGTCTCGACGGAGATTTCCCCGCCGCGTTGCGCGAGGATGGAGGGCTGAGGCAACCGCCGCCCTTCTCCCACGGGGATGATGTTCGGTTTCAGGTTGCAGGTCAGGCGTGAATTCACCCAGAAGAACAGCCGGGTAAATTCCAGTTGCGATTGCAGGGTCTCCATGGGCACATTCGGGAAGACGAGAACCTCCAACGGAAAGTCCAGGTACTGAATTCTGCGGGAAGCGGGTTGAGTGGCGAAGAAGCGGGTTTTGGAATAGTTCGCAACCGCCCCTGCTGAGATGCCCGAAAAGTAGTCTTCCGACAGGAGGTAGTGGTAGGCGTAACGTGTCGAAGGAAGAAGGCCGCTCAGCTTCACAGTGTGGGCGAAGAGTTCAGCCGGGTCGAAGTACGTTCGCCCCAGGGACACAACGGGCCCGATGGAGACAGGCACCGCACCGTACTCGAGTCTGGTGACGACCTCTGCGGTCGAGAAATACGTGAGCGTCGCGCGAGTCTGCTGCGGGTCAACGCTCACGGGGGAGTTCAAGACGGAAAAGCTCTCACGGCTGATTTTCTGAAACGAGTCCGTGGCGGCATCCGTGATGAACAGGTCGCCGTCGGGGGTGAAGGCGAGGCCGGAGGGGTTCTCCAGCCAACCGACCAACGGGATGCGCAAAGAGCAGGGAACTGTTCCGCCGACCACACGGGTCGGGTCGTCCGCATCCACGGGCTGGAAGAAAAGGAACGCGGCGTCCCGCAGCGGGAAATTCGTTCCGAGAAAAGCCAGGTAACGGCGCTGACTGTTGTATGCAATGCTGCGAATCGAGAAATTGAGAGCGTCTTCGCAAGGAGGCCCGTATCCCACGAACTGGCAGGTTTCGGGTCTCGGAGATTTCGGGTCATATTTCCAGACTGAATAGGTCGAGAGGAACCTGTCGGCGACGGCGAGGTAACCGTCGCCAAAAGAACATCCATCCACCGGGGCGCCGAGAAAGGGGCCACTGATTTGCTGCGTCCCGGAAAAGTCCGGAGGTTTCTGGTCAGTGGCGCCTGATATTACCGCCAGCTCCTTGAGGTCGGGGGAGAAGATGTGGACTTTGCCGCCGCCGGTGTTGAAGACAATCAGGTTCCCGCGAGGGTCTGTGGTGAGGCCTTGGGGGGACGAGAAGAGCCTGCGCCCCAAGGGGCCACGGATGAGGTCCGCCGAATAGCGTCTTGAATCGGCGATGTTGCTATAGACCTTGACCAGGTCGTTCCCTGTATCCGCGACGAAGATTCGGCCGGCGGCATCCACGGCAACATCGCAAGGACGACTCAGGCGGCCGCCCTTTTCCCCCTCGATGACTCCATAAGGCACAAAAGGCGTCTCACCAGCGCTCTCCTGGTAACGAAGCTTGGGGCGAGGTCTAAGCAGAACAACACTATCATTGCCCCTGGAGGCCACCAGAATGTCCTCACCAAGGCCCATGCAGATGCCGCGAGGTGAAGAGAGGCGGACCTCGGACTGAGCTCGCGTCGTCTCCGCGAGGAGGCGAGGACAATCTCCGTGCACAAGCAAGATAGCCAGACACAGGACGGGGACAAGACGCAACGGGCGCCTGCCCGCGTTCGCGCATGAGCGCGGGACCCGCCCCAGTGGACCGTGCGCGCTTCTGCACTGCGTCGGGGTGAACGGCCAGGGACGGAAAAACGACATTTTCGCTTTCCTTGACTACCTCGATATCGCGACCGGTCACCGTGGCGAGGCGCCCGGGCAAGCGCGGGGCCGCCCACTGTAAGACCAATCCAGCCTACGGCCGCGCGGCGCCTGCGCTACGGCGACGAGGCGCGATTCTGGAAAAACGAAGCGATTTGACTCGCTACGTAACGCTGCTGTTCGTCGGTGAGCTCGGGATAAATCGGAATGGCCAGGGAGTCCGCCGCGGCTTTCTCGGCTTCGGGGAAATCGCCCTGATGGTATCCGAGATGCTCGTAACATTTCTGCATGTGCAGCGGCAGCGGATAGTAAATTTCCGTCCCGACACCCTTATCCTTCAGGAAAGACCTCAGGCGGTCTCTTTCTTCGACGCGAATGACGTACTGGTTGTATATGGAGAAATTGTGTTGTTCGATGTGAGGTGTGACAACGGGCAACTCAGCAAGGAGTTCGTCATACAGGGCGGCGTTCCGGCGGCGCCCTTCGGTCCAGGAATTGAGATGCCGCAGCTTGACTCGAAGAATGGCGGCCTGGAGCGCATCGAGGCGGAAGTTTCCCCCGATAATACTGTGGTAGTATTTTGGCTTGCTGCCGTGAGCACGGAGCATTCGGACCGTCTCGGCGAGTTCCGGGTCGTTCGTGACAACCATTCCCCCATCGCCGAATCCCCCGAGGTTCTTCGATGGGAAGAAGGAGAAGCACCCGAGGTCTCCCATGCACCCAGCATCTCGTCCCTTGTACTTTGCCCCAATGGCCTGGGCGGCGTCCTCGATCACTCTCAGGCGGTGCTTGCGGGCTATCTCGAGGACAGGGTCCATCTCCGCGCATTGTCCAAAGAGATGAACGGGGATAATCGCTTTCGTCTTGTCGGTAACCGCCCTCTCGATCTTGGCCGGGTCTATGTTGAATGTTCGCGGGTCAATATCCACGAAAACCGGCCGGGCACAAAGGCGAGAGATGCAGCCAGCGGTCGAAAAGAAGGTGTACGGCGTCGTTATGACCTCGTCTCCGGGACCAATTCCAATAGCCATCAGCGAGGCGAGAATCGCATCGGTTCCGGAGGAGACGCCGACGGCGTGGGCAACCCCGCAGTAGGAAGCCACCGCGTGCTCAAAGTCGCCGACAACGGGACCGAGGATGAACTGCTGCGACTCAAGGACAGCGTCAATCGCCGCACGAATGTCGTCGGCAATCTCGTCGAATTGCGCCTTCAAATCAAGCAAAGGAACTGTCATCATAGAACCTGGTTTCGTGTGCCGAGAAGCGATCCGGTGCTCGCTGTCGCCAGCATTCTGGCGTCCTTAAAAGATAGTATTGAATCCTGAGCGACAAAGTCAAATGCTTTCCCCTACGAGCAATGGCGACACGGGCGGGGCGGCCTTTCGATCCGGGAAACGTAGCATGGGAACGGAACGGCTACCTGTTCCGATAGTTGGACGAAGGAATTAAACCCGACACTGAGAAAAATCGTTGCAGCTAATGCAGGATTGTCTCCACAGCGAACATGCTTTTGCACGCGGGAACTCCTGTTCTTGCCACCTGTGCCATGAGCACCTCTGAGGCTCCATGACAAGGGAGCCCGAGGCGGGATTTCCGGGAAGAGAAGTGGGGTGAAAAGCCGACGAAACGCAAACAACCACTACCGAGAAAGGACAGGGAACGATGAAGAGAATTGTCGCCATTTGCCTGATCGTGGCTTTCGGCATGGTCTGCGGCGCCGCCTGGTGCGAACGAGGGCGCACTGACAGACCGGCCGAAAGAGAGGGAAGGGATGTTCGCCCTCAAGTGGAAGAAGTTAGAAAACTCGCGGAACGGCTCGGGGAACTGAATCAGCAACTCCGCGGCGCCATGGAACAGGCGAGGGAGAACGAGACAGTCAGAAGAGCCTTCGCGAGGGTGCGCGAACTGCAAGCTGCGCTGAACGAAGCACAGGCCAGAGCGAATGCAGTGCTCGATATGGCCGTTGCACAGCGCAACCCGCGGCTCGTCCCGTTGATCCGCGAAAAGAATCTGATTCAGAAGCGGCTTGAAGAGCTTCGCAGCCAATCCGGGGAGAGACGCGAGCGCGCCACGGAAGAAGGTGCACGGCGGGTTCCGCGAACAGAAAGAGAGGGCGAGAGGTAAGGCGACAAACACTGTAAGCCCGTGGATCAATCCAGAAGGCGTGTTTTTTCTGGGACGGTTCTGGACGGAAATAGGTCAGCGCTTCACAGGAGTGCTGACCTGCTTTCTTTGGGGCTGCGCGTTGATGAGACCTCAGAAGAAGGTGGTCTTATCGGGCGAAGTGTCGTATGATTTGCGGGTCACGCTGGCCGCGCGGGATGCGGAACGGCGCACGGTACCGTGTCCCCACGGAAGGGACGGCGCAAAGAGCGCCTTGCCGCAGGTTCTGGCCAGAGGACAATCATTTTGTTGTCGGAGGAGAAACGTTTACTCTGGGAGGAGACCGATGCCGTTCGGAGACCAGTCGCATGTGAAGATGACGGAATTTCGGCGGAAATCGCAAGACGCTGGGGACGTGCGAAGGAGAACGTGCTGGGTTACTCGCGCAATGTTGTGGTGGGTTGGGTTGTGCTGTGTCACCGCCCTCGGAGCGGACTGGCCGACGTACTATCACGACAACGCTCGCAGTGGGGTGACCTCCGAAACTGTGAACCTCCCTTTGCACGAGCAGTGGGTCTTCATATCCCATCCCCCGAAACCCGCGTGGACGAAGCCCGTGAAGGAGACACCCAGAGTCCGCTTTGATGAGGCGTACCATGTGGCTGTCGCTGACGATGCTGTGTATTTCGGCTCCTCGGCGGACGACCAGGTTTACTGCCTGGACGTGCGAACGGGAGAGGTTCGATGGACTCAGTTCACCGGCGGCCCCGTGCGCTTGTCCCCTACGGTGTGGGGAGGCAAAGTCCTGGTCGGCTCGGATGACGGGCACGCGTACTGCCTGGACGCGAAGAAGGGGGATGTGCTCTGGAAATTTCGCGCGGCTTTTGGCGACCCAATGGTCCTGGGCCATGGAAGGATGATCTCGCTGTGGCCGATACGGACGGGGGTAGTGGTTGACGATGGAATCGCGTATTTCGGCGCCGGCGTCTTTCCGGCGGAAGACATCTATATCTGCGCCGTGCGGGTGGAAGATGGGACACTGCTGTGGAGAAATGACACCTGCGGGGAGCATGGGCTGGAACAGGAATTCGGCGGCATTTCGCCGCAAGGGTACCTGCTGGCATCGGAGAGCAAACTGTACGTTTCGTCCGGTAGGGCGATGCCAGCGGCTTTTAACAAAAAGGACGGTCGCTTTCTCTACGATTGCTCTCCGGGTGGGAAGGTGGGAGGCACATGGGCGCTCCTGACAGAGGAAGACCTCGTTGCGGGTCTTGATTGGCAGGTATCTTACGACAAGGAAACCGGCAGTCGCATGGGAACAGACCGCTACGCCTGGTTTCCGGGGATTCAGTTGGTGGTCTCGCCAGACAGCTCGTACCTCCTCACCCACACAGAAATCTGTGCCATTGACCGGAAAGAATACGCTACCGCAATGAAGGAGCGGAAAAATGCCATCGAAAGTCGCAGCAAATTGGGGGAAAGGGTCGCCGAACTGAGAACGAATCAGGAGAAGGCGAGTGCGGAGGCTCGCGCAGAGATAGACAGAGAGATTCAGGAATGCGCCGAGAAAATGGTCGCCCTCGACGAGAAGCGAAAGAAACTGGAAGACTCGCTTGTGAAATGGCGCCGGCCTTACGAGGACGGGATCAGCACGGTGCTCGCTGGGAGTACTCTGTTCGTGGGCGGGAAGGGCAATGTGGCGGCCCTTGACTCGACGACGGGAAAGGAGGTCTGGAGACACGATGTTCCAGGAACAGCTTCCGGGTTGGCTGTGGCAGCGGGGTGCCTGTTCGTGAGCACGGATAGGGGAACGATCCACTGTTTCGGAGAGGCGGAAGTCGCGGCGCCCCGCACGGTGAAGCCCAGTGTTGTTGTTCAACCTTATCCGGATGACAAAGTAGGCAGCATCTGCGCTCAGGCGGCGGAGTTGATTGTCAAGGAGACAAGCGTCGAAAAAGGATACTGCCTGGTGCTTGGTTGCGGGACGGGGCGACTGGCATTCGAGTTGGCGAAGCGAACGAGCTTGCAGATTATCGGGATTGACCCCGACGAGGAGAACGTCCGAGCCGCCAGAAGGAACCTGTCCGCGGCAAGTCTGTATGGAACGCGGGTGAGTGTTCAGCAGGGCTCGCTTTCGCGCCTCCCCTACTCCGACTATTTTGCGAACCTGATCGTCTCGGAGACGGCACTTCTGTCGGGGAAACCGCCGGGCTCCGCTAAGGAGGTGTTCCGCGTGTTGAGGCCGTGCGGCGGGGTCGCGTTCTTCGGGCAACTGGAGAAGGACGGAGAAGGCGGCCGACGGGCGAACGTCGCGGAACTGCGCGAGTGGTTGCGCGATGGCGCCGGGCTCGAGCCGGAGACAAGCCACAGGGGTGGCGCATGGGCGAAGGTCACGCGGCGCCCGCTCGACAGCGCAGGAAGCTGGACACATCTTTACGCGGACGCTGCGAATACAGCTTTCTCCGACGACGAGCTGGTGAAGTGCCCCCTGGGCGTTTTGTGGTTCGGTGATCCCGGGCCGGAGAAAATGGTGGAGCGGCATGCCAGGGCTGCCGGCCCGCTATCGCATAATGGGCGTCTCTTCGTGCAGGGCGAGAACGTAGTGATGGCGTACGACGCGTACAACGGCGCCCTCCTGTGGGAGAAGGACATTCCGGGGGCTGTTCGCGTGCGGGTGGACGCGGACGGAAGCAACATTGCCCTCACAGACGATAGCGTCTTCGTTGCGGTGAAGGACGAATGCCTGCGCCTCGACGCCGCGACGGGACAAACGCTTCGCACGTACAGGCTGCCGCCGGTGAATGGCGGGGCACCCCGCCGCTGGGGATACCTTGCGGTGACTGAAGGATTGCTCTATGGGTCGAGCGCTGCGGCGCTGAAGGAATATGGCCGATTGTGGGATACCGTGGTTCAACCGGATGGCACATGGGGCCCTCTGCCAGCGGATGCCTCGCCCGAGATGCGCGACGTTTACAAGGATTTCGTCTCCCGCTACCCAAAACCAAATGAAAGGGCGTATTCGGACTTTCAGTATAGCGGCGGAATGTGGGAACCGATAGCGACTTTCCCGAAATGGGGGGAGGTGAGAACCTCTCAGGGGGCTGTGACGTCCGCGATGATGACGAGCGACGTGGTCTTCGCCATGGATGTCCAAACAGGCTCCCTCAAATGGGTCCACAACGGGCGGCGGATCGCGCATCCGACAATCTCGATAGGCGATGGAGTCGTCTTTTTTGCGGAGAGCGAAATCCCTCCTGAGCAGCGGGAGATGGTTCTTTTGCCGAAGCGGACGGAACTCGCGAGACTGAGCGGTGAGGAAGCAGCGAAGCTCAGGCGAGAACTGGAATCCGCCGACGTGCGGCTTCTTGTTGCGCTCGATGCCCGAAGCGGAGAGAAGCGGTGGGAGAAAGTCCACGATGCCACGGGCTGCGGTGGAGACCGAATGGGGACAGCGTACCGCGATGGCATCCTGCTGCTGTTCGGGTTCTTCAGCAATCACGACCGTGCACTATTCAATTCGGGAACGCTGAAGTGGCGCCGGGTCACCGCTCTTTCGGCGGCGGGCGGTGAGATTCTCTGGTCGAAGGAAATCGGTTATCTGCGGCGGCCGGTCGTCATGGAAGACAAGCTTATCGTGGAGCCGTGGATGTGCGATACGAAGACCGGCGAGCTTGAGACGCGCGTCCATCCGGTGACGGGCAAGGAGGTTGTCTGGGAATTTATTCGCGGAGGGCACAGTTGCGGAGTCACTACGGCTGCCCCCCACTGTTTTTTCCTCCGGTCGTACAGCACCGCCTATTACGACCTCATCGAGGATCGCGGAATGCTGGCGTTCGGGGGGATTCGCGGCGGATGCTGGCTGAACATCATCATGGCCAACGGGCTTGTGTTGTACCCGGAGGCAAGCTCAGGCTGTCGCTGCTCGTTCCCGATACTCTCGACGGTCGTGCTGGCTCCGAGGCAACCTGCCGATGCAAACGGCGGCTGGTCGCTCTTCCCCACGAAAGGGGACATGACACCGGGAGATGGCAAGTTGACACCGGTGAAACATCTGGCGATCAACTTTGGGGCTCCCGGCGACCGGATGGATACTGCGGGGAGGCTGTGGTTCGCGTATCCGCGCCCGAGCCTGGCAAACCTCCAGGTGGATTGGGTAATGAAATTGGCCCTCAACGAGAGGATTCTCCCGAACATGGGTTATTTCGACCACAATTTCCGTGGCGTGGAGATTGAAGGAACGGACAAGCCCTGGGTTTTTGCATCGGGCTGCCGGGGGTTGATAAAATGCGAGGTGCCTCTTCTCGATAAGGGCGAGGAATCCGCGGCTTACTCAATCCGGCTGTACTTTGCCGCTCCTCCTGACGACCATCCCGGCGAGCGGGTCTTCCATGTAAAGCTCCAGGGAGAGGTCGTTCTGCGGGATTTCGACATTGTCCGGGCCGCAGGGGCGACCGGAAAGGCGGTGGTGAAGGAATTCAAGCGGTTGCCCGTCCGTGAGAACCTCACGGTGGAGTTTGTCCCGAAGTCTGGTAACCCGACAGTCGCCGAAGCCCCCCTCATCAACGGCATCGAGATTGTCAGAGAAGAGAGCTGAGCATCCGCGGGCCACAATTGCTCGAGGGGGAACAAGTGTGCCCGCGGCAATCGGAAGCCAAATCACCAACCTCGATGGAATGCTTTACACGGAGCTGAACGGATGGAAGAGTCATACGTGACAGCCGATTCGATTACACACAAATGCACCAACTGGCTGGAGAAAATCGCGCCGTTCAACGAGCACAGGATGGAGTTGAACCGCGATGCCTCTGCCCTTCTGGTGATTGACATGCAGCGCTTTTTTCTCGACCGAAACTCACCGACCTTCACCTGCGGAGGGCTGGCGATTCTGCCAAATGTCAAGAGACTCGTCGCTGCGTTCCGCCAGGCGAGCCGCCCGGTCATCTACACGCGACACGTCCATCATCCCGACGGTATTGACGCGGGCATCATGGGATGGTGGTGGCAGGGGATGTGCCTCGAAGGAACGCCGGAGAGCGAGATCGCGGAGGAGATTGCACCGCTCGCCAGCGAGAAGGTTATTCTGAAACACCGTTATTCCGCCTTTTACAACACCGACCTGGAAACCATTTTGCGCTGCTTGAGAATAGAGGACCTGGTCATCTCCGGCGTCATGACGAACATGTGCTGCGAGTCCACCACGAGGGATGCGTATCACCGGGACTATCGGGTCTTTTTCCTCGCCGACGGAACGGCGACCATCAACGAGGAAATGCATTTGGCGAGTCTCCTGAACCTCGCCTTCGGATTCGCATTCGTGACCACCACTGACGAGATACTGCGGCAATTGCGGGGCTGAACCGTGCAGCCGGGGTTTCGCAGTGGCGCCGCAGGCGCCATAAGACCCATTCGTCTGACGGGCCTCTCCGGGACGCACATAAGTCCCCAACCCACTACGAGAAAAGGTGCGGGTTGCCTAATTTGACGCGGAGAAGCCCTGCCTCGCGGCAGATGTCAACGCAGCGCTGGGCGTGTTTCCAGGAGGTGCGCGGCAAGTCAGTCATGTAGAAATGGGGATAGTAGCCGAGAAGGGTGTAGGGAATGGCAGGATTGAGTTCTGCAATGAAGCGCGACAGAGCGGAGATTTCAATTTCGTCGAGGTAGCCGGGGACAAGCAGGGTGCTGGCGATGAGAAACGGGGGTTCCGGGCGCTTGAGGGAAAGCGCAGCGAGATGCCGGAAGTTCTCGAGAGTTCTCCTGTTCGTGACGCCGGTCAGAGCAATATGCACGTTCTCGTCGTGTGCCTTCAGGTCGAACTTGACGCAACCGCCGGACTCGAAGCTTAGTTGAGCCGCGCGATCGAGCCAGCGCGGATGCATGCTGCCGTTCGTCTCCCAGCAAATCCGCAGGATTTCTCCTCTTCGCCTCTCGCGGGCCAGTTCTGAAGCTTTGAGGGCGTGCTGGATTTGCGGTGTGGGGTCGCCGCCGAAATGGCAGATGCAGCTCGTCCCCTCATCCACGGCATCAGCAAGCTCCTGTGCAGAATGAGCCGCCTGCCGATTCTGAGGGTGGCGAAAGTGCCAGTTCTGACAGAACAGGCAATCGAAGGAACAGGCGGAATAGAAGACCGCGAGGTTCTTGTAGCCGCGCTCGGGCCCCTTGCAGTGCGAGTATTTTGGATAGCCGGAATCGCTCCCTCCCGGGCAAACCCAGTCGCCGACGCAGTTGGTGGGAAGGTAATCATAATACCATTCAACGAACGCCTTTTCGGGGCTGCCGGCGAGTTCCACAAGTTCCCCGCGAACGTTCTTTCTCACACCGCAGTAGCCGGTCTCTCCGTCCTTGAGGGAACAGGTGTTCACGCACATCGAGCATCGGACGCCGCCTTTGCTCCGCGGCACATCGCCAGGGAGACCGTATTGTGTGTGATTCTCAGCATGAGCAGCCCGGGCAGTGTGAAGGACGTCCCGTCCACGGCTCCGAAGGCAGTCCACACAGATGCCGATGGCTTTCGAGATAACTCCGGATTCCTTTCCACATGCTTGACAACGCATTGTCGTCTTTTCGAGCAGGGTTCACGCGCCCTGGCGGATTGGAAATCCGGGAGAAGTGGACCAGCCTCGCCGCAGGCGAGCGACTTATACCGCAGTAAGAACGTGTCGCCGGGACGGATGATCAAGCTGTTTTCTCAAGGTCAGCGCGTTCTCGACGGCGTACCCACCGTAATCGTTATTGAAATAGACGTAGCCATAGCATCCCTGCCTGGCCAGTTTCACGATGCTCCCCGCCCACTCTTTCAAGTCGTTGTCGCTGTAGCGGGATGCGTACCACCCCCCTTGTCCGTGCATGCGGATGTACGCAAAAGGGGCGGTCGCTCGAATGTGAGCTTCTAACTTTGGCGCGCTGATGATGCAATACGCCACGCCTTCAGAATGCAGAAGGTCAAACGTTTCTTCATCCGACCATGACTCATGTCGAAATTCAATGGCGTGCCTTACCTCTTTTGGAAGCAGCGTGAGATACGACGCGAGCAACGGGATGTCCTTTGTCATGGAGGGAGGTATCTGATGAAGGATGCACCCGAGCTTATGTTCGAGTCGCCGCGCAGTGCCACAAAACTGATTGAGGGGGTAGCCAACGTCCTCCAGCTTTTTCCGATGCGTGACCCAGCGGTTCATCTTCAGGGTGAAGACGAAGTTGTCGGGCGTATTCTTCCGCCAGTTGTCCAGGGTGGCGGGGTTGGGCATGTGGTAGAAGGTGGAGTTGACCTCGACGGTCGAGAAGTGCTGCGTGTAGAACGAGAGCCAGTCCTTTGACTTCAGGTCGTCGGGATAGAAAATGCCTCTCCAGTGCTCGTAGCTCCAACCGGATGTGCCAATGAACCATTTCATGGCAAAAGCCCGCGCGAATGGAATCGCCTCGTTGGGGCAGCGTCCTCGCGTATGGTCATCCGACCGCCCGATGACCTTTTTTCCGAAGCATCTCTATAAAGGGCTCAATACGAACAGCGAGTTGTTCGCGCTCCTCATGAGAGGAATCGGTCTCAATCTCGAGAAAAGGAATTCCGAGTTCCTGGAACGCACTCCTCAGAACGGACGCTTCCGACTGATAAAGGTAGCACGTTCTGAGATTGTGGTAAATGACCCCATCTACGGCGAACCGGCGAACGAGAGAGAGGTTGCGGTGAACGCGGTCCTCGTTGGGGACAAAACAGGGACAGGTGCAGGCGAGGGAATATCGCTCGGCGATGGCTTGCAGCATGTCGTCCAGAGTCGGCTCGTCAATCCTCACGGGGTCATAGAAAACTCTTGCTCCGGAACAAAGCTCCTCGGCGACTATGCTCCCGCCCGACTCCTCAAGCACCTCGGGGACATTCCAGTTCGGCCAGATGATTGGCGCCCCGGTCAGCAGGAGACGCGGGACACCCCTCGCGGAGACCTCTCGCGGCGCCTTCAGGTGGCTTGCCTCGGCAACCAGTTGCAGAACCGCCTCGGTCCAAGAGGCAATGTCGTCGAAGAATGAGGTGTTCATAACGAAGAGAAGGTCGCTCCCACGGAGTGGAGGTGGATCCGCGCGCATCAACTCAGATAGCTTTCGGGTGGCATGGCTTGCCTTCTGATACATCTGGATGGCGCGCCAGAGGTCTCGTCGAGAGAGCCAGCGCCCCGTGAGGTCTTCCATGAAATGGACGAGCCTCGTGAGGCTGCCGAGGCGCTCGCGCCGCGCGGACGGCTCCCTTTTTTTCGCTGAAACCTGAAAAGTGAGAGTTGGCACATGGCCCGAGAGGGTCTCGGCGAAATGGCTTTTCCAGTCACAGACTGTCGGGACAACCACCGCGTCAATCGCCGGTGATGATATTTCTTCTCTGCCGTTGACAGACTCAGTCGAAGAGGAAACCAGTGGACAACAATCTCGCGGGAGACCATGACGCGACATCACTGGGAGTCCGCTGCACAGGCGGAGCGGCGCCGCGTCGAAAGAAGCGATGACTTCCAGAGGCACAAGAGCACAGTAATAGCCAATGACCTTTCGCCCCTCCGCCCTGGCTTTCGTGACGAGAGGTGGACGAAGAATTTGCCCTGCCCGTCGGTAGAAATAGTCGAGAGAGGCGAATGGAGATGGACGCTGCCGCAGGCGCTCCAGGGCCTTGTCCAGAAACTCCCGAAGCGAAGGTTGAGCCGCCGACGGGGTGTGCTCCATGGTGTCCTTCGAGAACGCGCGATGTTTCAAGATCACCTCAGGTCCTTGTGATGTTGGTTTCCAGCCTGCTCCGCGCGCGTTCAGGTTGGCTGGCATAGAGGCTGTTGCAACGATGCTTTCCACTCCGACCCCATGACCCCTTCCCTGGCGTCAACCTGTTTTGGGCAAGAGACGCGCAGCGAGGTCTTTCATGAGGTCTCTCACGACATCCCCTTTTGCCGTCGGGAACGACAGCATCAGAATGTTCCCCTCCCGGAAGAGAATCGTCTGCTTGCCGTTTCGCTCGACCAACTCCGCCCACGGCCAATTGGTCGTCGAGGTTTTTAGATCGCCCTCCATCATCTCAACGAAATTCTTCGCGGCGGTCTCCGGTTTTTTCGGCGAGTCGTAGCGGAAGACGATGAGGTCGTACTTTGTCTTGTCAATGACGAACTGTCCGTAAGCGGCTTCCACATCGTAGGGCTTATCGAAATCCTCACCGAGCAGAAGGACGTTTCCCTCGCCGAGATAAGTCAGTCGCTCCAGTGCGTTGCGATAATGGAAGTAGGTCACCGAGGAAGAGACGAGGTTTGTTTTCGGAAGAGCCTCGACGAGGGCGGGCTTCGTGTACTTCCCGGCGAACTGAGCGTCCACCGCCCGGGCGAAGGCAAGGATTTCCTCCTGGGTACATTCCGTCTTGCCGAGGTCGCTGACCGTGATATAGTACGCTCCCTTCCACATGTGGAAGACGGCGCCTGCGGAGGCAGCCTCATTCCCAATGTCGAGGAGTTCCGGGGCGCCTTTCCGCATCACGGAGAATAGGCCGAACGCGTTTTCGGGGCTGTCGAGGCGGTAACTGAAAACTTCAATCCGTTTCTCCCCATTCGTGAAGAATCGTCTCTCCGAATCCTTGAAGTTGAATCCCATGTGAAAGTCCGCGTAGCCGTCAATGGCGTCATAGAGTTTCTTCCCGACATAGCTCTCGAGAGCTGTGGGTTGCCAACCGGCGACTTCGAGTTTTGCCAGAGAGATTTCTTCAGACGCCCATGCGGCTTTCGCGAAAGGATACAGAGCCAGCAAGCAACAAACCAAAGGAGAAAAGAATAGTCTCATCTTTGACGCGCTCCGGATCATGGCCGGTTCATTCCGCAGAGAGAGGTCTTGTCTGTACTTCTCACCCACGGAAAAGGTTTCTGCAACTCATCTGAATTATACCACACATTCACTGGACTCCGCGGCGCCGAAGGGGAACATCAGGGAAGCCGCGTTTGCGTGGCACCGAACGGATAAATCCATTGTTCGAGAAGCCCGGCCAAAGCCGGCTCCGGCAACATGAGCGGCAAATCTCGCAACCACCAGCTGAAGCTGGTGGCTAAAAGGAGTGCCGGCTAAAGTCCGGCTGCACGCTCGAGAGGGCGGCCGGAACCAAGTTGAAAGAACTTCTGCCGGTCTGACACGGTTCTGCGGCGGCACCGGGGAGCACGCCCCGTCAGGTAATTTCGTGGTCCTCTCACGGGAGTTCGCTGGCGATGAGCGCGGCGCCAACGGCGGTGACCACTTGAGGTGAATCCGGAACAATCAGCGAGACACCCAGTTCTTTCTCGAGAGCTACGACGAGGCCGCGGTTGAGCGCGGGCCCGCCGTCGTAGAACACCGCTTCCCGCAGACCGACGGACGCCACTAAGTCGCTGACCCGCCTTGCGATGGACCGATGAAGAGCAGCGGCGATGTTCTCGACGCTCTCCCCCTGGGAAATGAGCGAGACGATTTCGGATTCAGCGAACACAGTACAGACGCTGCTGATTTCAAGTGCCTTGTTCGCCCGGAGAGAAAGCTCCCCGAGTTGGTCGAGGTCTATCTCGAGTACTCGCGCGGTGACCTCCAGAAATCGGCCCGTCCCCGCGGCACACTTGTCGTTCATGCCGAAATTGACGACGGAGCCGGATTCATCGAGGGAGATGACCTTACTGTCCTGACCGCCGACGTCAATGATGGTGCCAATGGGGACGGCGCCATTGTGTAACCAAGTCGCGCCTCGGGCGTTCGCGGTGATTTCGCTGACCGTTCGGTCAGAGAAGTCAATCAGTCTCCGTCCGTAGCCAGTCGAAACGGTCCGCCGAATCTCAGAGCGGTCGCGCCCGGAAGACTTCAGCGCCGCCGACAGGAGGTTCTCTGCCGTCTTTCGGCAACTCGGGCCCGTCGGAGAGACCTCCGCCGAGAGAATCTGCGAGCTCTCCATCAGGACAAGCTTTGTGGTTGTGGAACCGACGTCAAGACCCGCGACGAGACTCACATTCCTCTCCTCTTCCCGGCGACAAGCATCTCTATGAAAGGTTCAATTCTGACAAGGAGACGGCTGGTCTCGTTGGGATCCCCCTCCGTTTCGAGAACGAGGTAGGGGATTCCTTTCTGTTTCAAACGGCGCACGAAACCAGGCGATTCCATCTGAAGCCGGGCACACGTCCGATAGATATGCACGACAACTCCATCCACGGAAAAATCGTCTATGGCTCGCATGAGGCAGTCCTCACCTTCTGTACCGATAAGCGAACAGAAACAGGTTGCCGCCCATCGAGAAGACAGAGAGGGGAAACAAACACCGTCGCTTCTTTCAGAGAAATTGCTCGAATACAGCCAGCTCAGGCGAGAGTGCGAATCGTCGCACACGACGCGTCCGCCCGCTTGCTCGATGAGCTGGATCGGGCTTCCGTGTTCGTATGCGGCGGGTGAGCCGACGAGCAAGATCCGCGGAGCCGAGTCATCGCCACACGTTTTATCCATTTCCGCCGTCTGCGCGATTGACTGAGCAAGAGACAAACAACGCTCCGCCCAGACACAAACATCGTCCTTCATGAAAGACTCGCCCACAACAAAACCCTCGGCTCCCGAAAAGGATGACCCGCGCAGCCTCCTAACGCGCAAGAGAGAGGCAAATGCCGTTTCCGCAACTCCCAACTTGTCACTGGCGGACCGAAGGTTGCGCACTGTCACCGGCAAGTCCGTCATGACAGCAACCTGCCGCGCGAAACTTCTCAGCTCGCGTTCAACGGAAGCCGGGGCACGCTCAAGGGGAGATTCGAGCATGAGGACGCTCGTCAATCCGGAAATGACATCGGCGAGCTTACGCTTCCAATCGCAGGTCGCCGAAATCACGACAGCGTCGAGAAGTCCTTCGCGGGCGAGAGTTTCCGCCGCTGCGAAAAAGGACGCGGCAAGCGGGCACGTATCTCGCGGGAGCTTGCGGCGGGAGGCTCGCTCGTCCGCTGCGACTCCGAACAAGCGAATCGGGAGAGCGCCAGAAGCGAGGATAATCGGGGCAAGCGCCTCCCCGCCAAAAATACCAACAACTTTCCTCCCGGATGATTTGACCTCGCGAAGCCATTCAAGCGTCTGCTGATGGGTGAGGTGAGAGCGGAAGTAGTCAATCTTCGACGCCGCAGGAGCATCCGGCAGGAGCCTTGGTTCCGCCAACACTATCCCGGGCGACTGCATGACTTCTCCACTCCATGACCCAGAACTCACAACCACGTCCCTTGCCGCGATTCGTCTATCTCAAGACCGCATCCGAGAGGGAAAGCGGATTGGACATGGCGTCTTTTCCACTGGAACTGAGGCGCGCCACACGCCCGTTGCGGTCGGCGTCATTGACTGCGATGGCGAATCGCAGGGTCGCCCCTCTCTCCCATCTCAAATAAGGGAAATTCAACAGCGGGATCGCAGCCTCCAAGACATAGCCGCCGGGAGTGGTCTTGCTGACCGCTTCTTCCTCGATGCCGTTACGGTTGTTGCTCACCAAGTCGAGGTCAAAGGTCGGGTACTTGAACAACACGCTTGGTTTCTCTAACAATCCCACCGCAGGAACAACGTGCAGCCTGTAACATCCTTCCGTCATGACCGGCTCGCGGAAGCGCTCGGAACGCGTGTCCAAAAGCAGGACGACGGAATCGCCTGCCGCCAGATTGTAATCGTCAACGAAGAGGGACTCGTCGTCCACGGCGACGGCGATGTAGAGAAATCTGTCGTCGTAAGCGACGGATGCCTTCGCGCGCGGCGTCTTGGATTCCGGCGTTGATGTTTCCTGCGGAGTCGCCGCGGGCACCAGGTCCAGTTCCCGAATGCCGATCTTCCGCCAATCGTCGAATTGGCCATCAACCCGAATGGCGCCGGGGGAGACTCTGGCCACCTCGAGGGAGCCCCGCGCATCCGTTTGCTCAGCAAAAACCGGCGGCGACGCATCAACCAGTTTTCCCGCGACAGCCTGCCCATGGAGATGCTGTAACTCGTCGAGCCGGACAAACTCGACGCCATCGCCGAGAGACTGTGTGGCGCGGAGGATCTCCGCGACCACATCCTCATCCGGCGAGAACGCGGTCTCGTCAAGCCCGACGACAAGAAATTTCTCCGGGAAGCGGCTCATCTGCTCTTTCAGCGATGTAAGAGACTGTTTCGGATTCTCCAGGTCCACAAACGTGCAGAAGACCGCTTTCTGACCCCGCATGAAGCTCG
>JAUYEE010000245.1 GCA_030691545.1 bacterium
GAGGCTGGGATTCGAACCCAGGGTGGAGTTTCCCCCACAACACCTTAGCAGGGTGCCGCTTTCGACCACTCAGCCACCTCTCCACGTGCCCGAGAGCGAACTTGCGCTCCCTGTCGCAGATCACGAGGGCCACGCGCGAAGTATCAATGGAGCCTACGACTAAACTCTATCGGGGATCCCGCCTCTGTGTCAAGCGCCGATTCGTGCCCAGGGCATAGCTTCGCTGAACCTCCGATACCAACCCACCTTGTCATCCCGCGTCCCCTTCCGTACCTCCACCCGCGCTCTCTCCGGAAGTCAGCGGACACTGTGCTGCGCCTCTTTGACTTTTGGCAACATATTCGCGTCAATGCTCGATTCGTCGTCGGTCACCTCAACCCCCTCAAACAGAAACCAGTTCTCGACGTGCTCGACCTTTCCCTTCGGGGGGAGAGTCGTCAACGGGCCAAGGGTCTCGACTTCCAAAATCTGAGAATTTGTCCAGGTCTCGGTGTTCGAGCCAAAATCGGGATACCTTGCTCCCTCCACGTAATCGTAGAGTTTCAGGAAAACGTGTCCGGAGCGCGCGTAACCCACCCATCCCCTCTCATTGCCGACGCCGAGCTTCAGAGGCTCGCCGAGCGACGGGTCCTGCCTCACAACGATGTATCTCTTTCCCCAGATCAACCGCGGGTCCGCCAGATTCGTGTAACTCCAGACAGCCATGGGACGCACGGGAAGAAGGGCCTGAGGGTGCGGCGTCGGGTCGGGCGCCGGGATGATTGCCCGGCCGTTTGGCGCCATGACGCTCAATGCCCAGGGAGCCAGCTCCACCGGCCACAGATTGACGTTGGTGACTCGGTGCACCACGGTCACGTGGCCATCCGGGTGCATAATAACCTGCATCTCTTTCTGGACTCCGGTATTCACCTTGAACGACGGGTCAAGCTCCGGCGGCGCCGTCAGGGTCAAGGTGTTCCCGTCAACCTTCGCTTCCACCTTAGCATTGTCCGGGTAGTACGAGCGAGGAGACGCCTCCGGGGCGACCCACAACCTGTGCCCGCCGTATCCCCGCCACTGATCGCCTCCGACCTTTCCCAGGTCCGACTTGCTCTCTGAAAACTCGTTTTCCTCGCCAACGAATCCAAACCGAATGATCCGCGGGCCGACATCACTCGTAGCAACGAGCTCGACTTTGCCATTCGACATGCGATAGCAGTTGTCCCAGCCGCCATAGCTGGTCTTTTCGATGTTAACCTTCTGCTCGGCGCCGAAAGCGCACACCATCGCACCGAGCGAGAACAGACAAATCAACGCGGTAAAACCTACGCGCCCTTCGCAGCTCTTGTGAGACATCAATCTTCCTCCTTCCTCCAACCGCAGCATGCGCCTCTTCCGAGACAGTCTGTCCTGCAAAATCCGGCTCACTTCTTCCCTTCTTCCTCAGCCAAAGACGCTGGCGAGAAACTGTCGCTCACCCGCTCAACAATCTCTTGGTTTTTCTGCCACAATTCCTCCGGCACCACGCAGTGGACATAGAAAACCCTTGAGCCATCCACAAGAACCGTAAGCCGCGCGCGCCACTTCCTGCCCTCCGCTGCCCCAAGATGCTCGACAGCGTACCCCTTCGAACCGGCGATGTCCCTTTCCCCTTGCGAGAGCACCCGCAACTCCTTCAGGTTCTCCCTTTCTTTCAGAAACGCTCCCGCCTCGTCCTGCGCGGAACGGGTCTTTTGCTCAGGAGAAACCGAGAAACCATAGACCACGATTCCAGGCCCTCGGAACGTGGCGCCTTCTTCCGCGCTCTGGCTCACCTCCCATTTCTCCGGAACGTTCAAGGAGAACCCCCCAGCCGCCCCCGTCACGGAGACCTTCTTGAAGACCTCTAAACGCGGTTCCGATGAAGCGCCTTCCGGAACCGAAAACTGAAAACCTGACAGAACATTTCGCTGAATGTCCCCAAAGAGAGGCTCGTCCGCCGAGCGGGCAGAAAGCGTTATCCCCCAGACCACGCGACCGTGAAGTGCGTAATACTGGTGAACAATCTTCTTCCGTTCGCCTTCCGGCGCCTCGCCGGGCGGCGAGAAGTGGTATCGGCTCTTCAGCGCGCGTTCGCCTCCAAGAGTAGCCTCTTCCTGCTGCCCAACCGCCGCAAAGCCAGGAGAATTGGTGAGGCGGCGGTCTTCTGCCTTCACGTAGTCATCCAGCCGCACACCGGAGCCACACTCCGTCATGGAAATCAGCATCTCCGCAAACACCTTTCGGCTCTCGCCGACCTTCCTGGTGAAGAAAAACGAGCCAATAACCCCCTCTTGCCCATCCTCGCGCACCGCAATCCAGTCGCCCCAGAGCGGAAAACTGTATCGCCCTTCGGGGTCCGCATAGACACGGGGTTTCTGCTCAGCCTCCTCCACTCCCGGCGACGGGCCCATCAAACAAAGGCAGGAGACGATAAGTATGCCGAGCAGTCCTCTTCTTCCCATTTTATCCCTTTCGCGCCCCTCCGAACGGTTACCAGCGCGGGTATGAGGTCCCACGCGGCCGTGCACAGTGCTTCTGAGACCCCAGACGCTATCGTTATAGCCTTCCTTTTGTCGAAAGCACGCCTCGGATTCTTGGGTCCACCCTCACCGCTGCGCCCACGGCGCGCCCCACCGCCTTGAAAACCGCCTCAAGAATGTGGTGGGTATTTGCCCCATAGCGCAAGCTGACGTGCAAATTCATACATCCGGAAAAAGCAAAGGCGAGGAGAAACTCCGGCACTAAGGCAACCTCAAAGTTCTTCACCTTCTTCGCCTTGCAGGGAACGTTATACACAAAGTACGGTCGCCCGCTGAGATCAACCGAAGCTTCCGCCAGCGCTTCATCCATCGGCACGACCGCATGTCCGTAGCGGCAGATGCCTTCCTTCGCCACGAGCGCCTCTTTCAACGCCTCGCCCAGGGAGATTCCGAGGTCCTCCGCGAGGTGATGCTCGTCCACCGCAAGGTCTCCCGTGCCCTCGACTCGCAAATCAAGCAGCCCATGCTTGGCGAATAGCGCGAGCATGTGGTCCATGAACGGCATGCCTGTCTTCACCTGCGCCTCGCCCGTCCCGTCGAGATTCAGGGAGATAGAGACATCCGTCTCCGTTGTCTTTCGTCGAACCCGCGATGAGCGCTTCGCTGTCATTCCTTTCCTCCGGTGATTTCCTCAACTGCCTCGAGCAGCCGCCGGTTCTGCTCGGTCGTCCCGATGGTGATGCGTAAACCATGCCGGGTCTCCGGCGAGTCAAAGTAGCGAACGAGGATTTTTCTCTGGTACAGCTCCTCGTACACTTGAGAAGCAGGAAGCCTGTCGGGAACTGCAAACACGAAATTCGCCTGCGACGGGAACACTTTCCATCCCAGCCTCTGCAATCCCTGCGAGAGAATATCCCTTTCTTGACAGACCTTCCGAACAACTTCGCGGTAATAATTCAGGTCGTCCAGAGCAGCGACGGCCGCGACCTGACTTAGACAGTTCACATTGTAACTATCCTTGACCTTCATCATCCCGGAAATGAGGCTCTTGTCGGCAACCGCAAATCCAAGCCGCAGCCCCGCGACAGATAGATATTTTGAGAAGCTCCTCGCAATGATAACGTTGTCGTGAGTTTTGGCCATCTCCAGGCAGTCCTGCGCGGCGAAATCCACATACGCCTCGTCAATCACGACGACCCCTCCCGCCCTCCGGACTAATTCCTCCATCTCCTCCCTGCTGTACAGAATGCCCGAAGGAGGATTCGGATTCGATATGCATGTCAACTCGGCCTTATGAGAGAAAATCTCCGCCGGCAATGAGAAATCGTTTTTCAGCCTTACCTCGATCACCTCCGCTCCCTGAATCTCGCCCAGCACGCGATACAGCGTGTAGGTGGGCCGCGTCATTAGCAGCCTGTCGCCCTCTCCCACGAACGAACGCGCGGCTATGGCAAGAACCTCATCGCACCCATTCCCGACAATGACGCACTCCCTGTCAACCCCGTACACCGAGCCGACCTTGTCCCTCACCCGGTCCGAGAGGGGGTCGGGGTACAGACGGATTCTGCCGTCAATCGCAGCATGCAGCGACTCAATGACCTTCGGCGAGGGCGGGAAAGGATTCTCATTCGTGTTGAGCTTGATCCACCCCTCGCCTTTCGGCTGAAATCCGGGCGTGTAGCCCTCCATTCGCTCGATGTTCTCCCGGAAGTAGCTCACTTCGTGTCCCTTCTGAAACGCACGCGAAGAGCGTCGGCGTGTCTCCGGAGCCCTTCCGCCTCCGCCATCGAGGCAACCGCAGGCAGAGCTTCGCTCAAGGACCTCCTCGTGTACGATACCACACTCATTCTCTTCATAAAATCAAGGACGGACAAACCAGAGGAGAACTTCGCCGCGGCGCCGGTGGGGAGAACATGGTTCGGACCCGCATAGAAATCCCCTACCGGCACAGGCGAATAGGGCCCGACAAAGACCGCCCCCGCGTTTCGTATCTGCCTCGCCACGGAAGCCGCTTTTTTCGTCATCACCTCGACATGCTCCGCCGCGAAATCATTCGTTAGCTTCACCGCCTCGCTGAGGTCTCGAGCGATCACAATCGTGATGACGCCAAGAAGCTCGCCCGCTGCGGGGGCAACCGATTCGCCGCACCCCGCGAGAGCCTCCAACTCCTTCTGCACATCCTCGGCCAGTTTCGCCGAGTCCGTCACCAGAAGGCAGACCTCATACCCGGTGCCGTGTTCCGCCTGGGAAAGGAGATCGGCTGCGACGAATCTCGGATTCGCGCTGTCGTCGGCGAGAATAAGTATCTCGCTCGGCCCGGCGACGATGTCAATCCCGACACGACCGTACAAGAGCTTTTTCGCCATCGTGACATACGCCCCGCCCGGCCCGACGATCTTGTCCACCCTTCGAATACTTTCCGTTCCGAGCGCCATCGCTGCGATTGCCTGGACGCCGCCAATCCTGTAAACCTCTCTGACCCCAAGCATCGCGCAAGCTGCCAGAATGTGACGGTTGATTTCGGCATCGCGAGCTGGCGGCGAGCACACGACAACTTCTCGCACACCCGCCACCCGCGCGGGAACAAGTCCCATCAGCACGGATGAAACGAGGGGCGCCTGCCCCGCCGGCACATACACCCCAACCCGGTTTATCGGCAGCCAGCGCTCCGCGAGACTGCTCCCTCTCCCCGCGTCCATCCGCCAGTCCTTCGGCCTCTGACGGCTGTGGTAAGCCACAAGGTTCCGCTCGACCTTGCGCAGAACGGACAGCAGCTCTCCGTCAATGTCCCGAAAAGCCGCTGCCAGGACACTCTTCTCCACCCGGAACTTCCTCGGCGGAATTCTGACACGGTCGAACCGTTCCGCATACGCGGAGACGGCCTCGTCGCCTCTCTTCTCCACATCGTCAATGATGCTCTTGACTTTCCGTTCCAGTCTCCGATCTAAGAAGGAGCGATTCTGCAATTGCGCGATCGCTTCCCTCTCTGCGGCGACTGTGGTTCTCAAGACGCGCACTATCTCTCTCCTAAGGCAGCATGGGCAGCTTGTCCATGATTTCTGTCGGTTCATCCCGCTTCCTGAGCGCGCCCTCAGCGAGATGGGCGCCGGTCACACTCAGCGCCTCACTTTTTTCCAGTACTCAACATACCTCTCTCCGAAGATTTCCTCAAGGTTCCTTTTTTCGCGCGGAATGAACATCGCATCCATGACAATCACGAAAACAACGGGAAAAACGAACGCGACGACCAACCCGAGGATGACTGCGCCGCCTAAGAGAATGGCGAACACTCGAAGATACCTCGGATGCCGACTCACCCGAAACGGACCGAAGGTCACCCATGGCGTCGGCGACTCGTACGGCTTCACGGTTGTCCTGCGCCTCTCAAACAGCGCGTCCGCCCGCACCTTCACCCCCGCGGCAGAAAATCCCGAAAAAGGCCTTGACTGGGCCGGGAAGCGATGGTAAATTAACAGTATAACGCGGTGGGTAACTACCAACTCTCAAACTCATGGGAGGGCGCACCATGAAAAAGAGAAAGTTCAGAAGCAGGGGGATCGGTTTGTCCATTCTGCTTTCCGCAACCGCACTTCTCGTTCTCCAACTGTCTGGGGGGGGGCGACTTACGGCGACGGGGAGTGACCCGCCAGTTGTCCATGTCGGCGTGAGCACCAGGGTCCTTGCCGAACATCCTCTCACCGAAATTGTCGAAATGAGGGACTTGAACACGCGAGTGTGGGAGCGGGTCAAGGAGGTCGAGATGACCTACCCGGACGGCAGGAAGGAGCGGGACACGGTCAGGTCCCGCATCCTCGAGAAGGGATCGGGCATCTGTTATCGGGACTCGGAGGGTGAGTTCGTACCGGCCGTAGCGGAGTGGGAAGTCACCACCACGGCATTCGCGGTGGAGCGTTGCGTCTATCGCCTGTACGCGGGGCCGACGCTCACAACTCCTTTAAGCTACGATGTCGAAGGCGTTGAGCTCCAATTCAGGCCCGCGGCGCTCGTAGTCCGCGAGGGCGAGCGAGAGGTCGTTCTCGCTGGCGTCAATCCCAACTCGGTGGGCCGGATTGATGAGAGCGACCGCTCCCACCTGACTTTTGCGGGCGCATTCGGGCCCGGGTTTGACCTCGAGTACGTCGCGGAGCCAGCCGCGATTCACCAAGACCTTATCATCCGGGGACCAATCCCTCTTCCGGAACCCTTCGATCCCGGGACGGCGACCTTCAGCGTGCTGACGGAACTTGACCTGCGCGACTACGCGGAGCAAGGAATCGCCATCCGTGTCGGGCAAATGGACGTTGACCTCGCGGCGGAAGAATTTGGTACAGACCCTTCTCAACGTGAGCCCATCCGTTTCATGCGGCGAGGGGCCGAGGGCGAGGTCGTGCTGCACTCCTTTTTGCACTCCCCGGTGCGGGACGGTGGCGGGCAGGCATTCCTCGCTGAACGGCGCATTTACAGAGATCCGGACGCCCAGAAGACGTACCTTCGAGAGACGATCCCTTACTCACGACTGTCCGATTGCGTTTTCCCGGTTGTGTGGGACTGGATGAGCGGGCAGAATGTTCCTTCCGGCGAGACGGAGGAGTGGGTCCCCAAGGAAACCGTTTTTGTCAGCAGCGACGTGTCCATCTACGGAACCCTTATCATCCGTCCCGGAACGACCGTCAAGGTAGGCTCCGGCAAGAGGATCGAGGTTCAGTCGGGCGGCTGCCTGCGGGCAGTTGGGGATCCCTACAATTTCATTACGGTCACCAGCAGTAACGATGACCAGTCGGGGGAAGACCTGACCCCGGGAACCACATCCGGCCAAGCCGGAGACTACACGTACGCGTTTCGGCTCATGCAGGGTTCCTCCGCCTCGTCGGCGATTCAGCACTGCAAGATTGGTTACGCGGAGACGGGCATCGAGGACAATGTCTCCCTCGTCACCGAAATCCGGGATAATGTCATTCGGGACATTGAGAACTACGGCATCTACCTGAACGGTGTCACGACCAACTGCCGGAACAATCTGCTTGTGGAATGCGGGCAGGACGGAATCCGGTGCGTCGGCTGCAGCTCGTCCGAAATCGCCAACAACACCGCCGACTCATGCGACGACGGCGTTCACACCTCGAGCAGCCAAAGCCTTATCATCAAGCGCAACCTGCTTACCCGCAACTCCGTGGGCATCCGCAGTTATAACGACAGCGGGAACCAATACGACTACAACGGCTTCTGGCGCAACACGAACAACTTCGACGGGGTGGGCCAGCAGGGCGCGCATAACGTGCAACTCGGCTGGGACGAGAACCCCTATCAAACCTCCACCCTTGGTGACTTCTTCCTCGACACAGGCGGGTACGGGGGCGACCTTTCTGCGAGCGGGGCTTCGCCTACAGACGCGCGCCTGACGGCGGAGTGGTACTGGGTCGAGGGGCCCGAGTACAAAACTGGCATCGACGAGGGAGACGAGACCTGGGCCAAGAAGACCAGATACGAGCCAGGGCAGGAGGTGTACATAGGGTATCACCACAGCCGGGTTGATTTCGACGCGAACTACATCTTCATCGGGGGTACGCTAACCATCAACCCCGGTGTTGTGGTGTGCCTGACAGATTGGGGACTCCTCGCCGTTGGCGTCGACGGGGATCTCCAGTGCGTCGGCAACCCTGACAACGGCGGGTACATCCTTTTCTGCGGAGGGCGCGGCGTTTCGATGAGGATCGAGTCATACGCCTGGCCCCCTCCGAGCTCCGCAGGCCAGAATACCCTTTCTACGCGTCAGAATCCCCAGCAGGACAGCCGCATCAAGTTCACACGCTTCCAGTGGCTCTATGGGGGAATCAACGTCTGGCAGAGCCTCGGAGCCAACAATCCGCTCGAGCATAACCTCTTCTCGTTATGCAACTGGGGGGTTGACCTATACGCCCAGATCAACCTCGACGCTAAGTCCGACGTGTTCGCCACGAGCCACAGAGGCATCATGATGTGGGGCTGGACGAGCCGGGCCACTCGCACCGTGTACAACTGTACGTTCGATGACAACGATTGCGGCTTGCGCTTCAACGACTACGACCACCTGACCTTCAAGGACTCGCTGTTCACCAACAACGACTATGGCGCCAGCCAGTACCACAACTACAGTGGCGGCACCATCCAGTACGATTACAACGGCTTCTACAACAACGCCCACAACCTTTATAACGAGCAGACTCAGCAAGATGTAGCACTCGCAGCGCACGACAAGAACCTCGGGGCGTCGCCGTATGACCCACACGGCAGCTATGCGGAGCGCTTCTACCTCATCCAGCACGACAACGAGCTGATAGACGGCGGGTCAAGGACCGCGACGGCAGCGGGTCTCAGCACCTATACCACAAGCCTGGGCAGCCGCGAGGATGTCGGCACGAGTTACGTTGACATTGGCTACCACTGTCCCGTCCGCCTCAAGCCGTACCTCCAGAACGTGCAGACCAACCAGATAACCGTCATGTGGCATGGCTCCAGCAACCAGACGGGCTACGTGCAATGGGGCCCCAGCGACAATTACGGCAATCTCCTGTTGGACAGCCCCGTTCAGCTCGAAACCAGCGGCATCTGGATTTACGAGAAGGCGCTGACCGGTCTGACGGCGGATACGCTTTACCACTACAGGGTAAGGCATGGGTCCAGCTACAGCCCAGACTGTACCTTCCGCACAGCCATGAGCAGCGGCGACAGCTTCCGGTTTCTCGCTTACGGTGACAACAGAGGAGGCGGCGACACCAACTTCCAGACGAACCACCTCGACGTCGTCAACGCCATGCTGGCCCACGCCTGGATAGACGCGGAGCCCCGTTTCGTCCTGCACTGCGGCGACTTCGCCAACGCGGGGGGCGCTGAGAATCAATGGCAGCCCCATTTCTTCAACCCCGCGGCAGCGCTCCTTCGCAACACGCCCTTGTGGCCAAGCATCGGCAACCACGAGTACGGAGGCGGTGATAGCCAGGCAGCCAACTATAGGGCAGTGTTTGCAGTGCCTACGGGGCACCCGCAACACGAGGAAAGATTCTTCTCCTTCGACTATGCCAACTGCCACTTCATAGTGCTCGACACGGGCCAGTACGCGCTTGAGGGGGACATCGGGCCGAATACCCACCAGTACCAGTGGCTCCACACGGACCTGTCTAATGCCACCGGGGCCGACTGGGTGGTCGTCCTTCTGCACATCCCGCCGTACACAGACAGTCCCGTCCACCCGTACACGGCCGAGGATGTAACGCGCGTGCGGACTTACCTGGCACCGCTCTTCGAAGACGTCAACCACCCGGCAGACCTTGTGATCGGTGGACATAACCACTTCTACGAACGAAGCCAGGCAGAGCGCCTGAAGTCCGGCTACTGGGTTCATTATATTGTCACCGGGGGCGCCGTGCGCGATGTTGACCTGCACGACCCGGGACCGAACAACCCCAAGCGCGTCCCCGGCAAGGCGGTCAAGGCGCGTCACTTCTGCACCATAGACATCAACGGGACCACGGCAACGCTCAATGTCGTGAAGGAGGACGGAACGAAGTTCGAGGACAGCGTCCAGCTTCACGCCGGTCAGCACTGGCCGTAGGCTGCACGCACAACGACGCGCATGTCCCGGCGTGGGATGGGAGGTGAGTTCGATGAGGACCATCTTAATTGTTCCGCTGGCAGTCACGGCTCTGTGCATGGGTCGGTCTGGGCTGTGTGACACGCACTACGTATCGCCTGAGGGGTCCGATCAGGCGCCTTATCTGACTCCGGAAACTGCCGCGAGGCGCGTTCAGTCGGCGCTCGACGCCGCCTCTGCGGGCGACACGGTTTCCGTCGCCCCGGGCGAGTACGATGAGAGTGTGCACATGGGCTCGAACGTGAACCTTGTCGGCTTGGGCACCGACCGGACGCTGCTGTGGGGCAGCGTATCGGCGGGCACGGACAGTGAAATACGGGGGTTCGGGGTGGCGCAGGACTGCCCCGAAGACCATCCGGCCTACCAGCCCGTCGCGGTGTTGGGCCCGCGAGCGGGTGGTCTGATTCTGGCTGATTGCCGCATCCGGGGGACCTTCCAACGGGCCGTGGAGTGCCGCGCGGAGGGTGGTTTCACCCTGCTTGTGAGCTGCAAGGTGCAGGGGCCGCCCGGCGGCGGAACGCTGTGGGTGTCGTCGCAGCAGTCCATCGGGGGCCATTGGCTCGCCGTTGAGGACTGCGTCTTCGAGGGGGCCGGGGTTATCGCCGCGTCTCCCGGCCACCTGGGAGTCTGGAGGAGCAGCTTCACCGGCACCGCTGGCCCCGCTGTTTCAGTCCAGGGAGCGAGCGGGATGGTCCTCGGGTGCTCGTTCGACCGCTGCAATACGGGCCTCAGCGTGGACGGCTTCACGCGAATCACCGTGGAATCGACCGCGCTCACGCGAAATGGGGAGTACGGCCTGTGGTGCGGGGACGACCCGCAGATCGAGCTTCGGAATTGCACGATAACCGGTAACGCCCGCGGGATAGGCCTCAACCGGGCTGCCGTCGAGGCGATCAGCTCCATCATCTGGGGGAACACCCAGGACATCGCGCTGTGGCCGCCCGAGCCGGCCTTCTATCCGGAATACTGCGACGTGGGCGACGCGGCGGCTTGGCGCGACGCACGCCACAACATTGACGCCGACCCACTGTTCGTCGATGCCGATGCCGGCGACTACCGACTCAGGCCGGAATCCCCATGTGTTGACACTGGCCATCCCTGGTCGGAGACCTTGTATGGCGCGTACGATCTCGATGGGATGCCTCGGGTCGCCTATGGCGGAAAAGAAGCCTACCACCGCGTGGACATGGGGGCGTACGAGTATTACATCAACCGGCTCTCACCGGGTCCCGAGCCTGAACAACTGACGCTCACCTGGAGCTCCCGGGAGTTCAGGACCTACTCCATCTTCTACACCGACGACCTTCTGACGTGGCATCTCGCGGTGGGTGCCCTGCCAGCCGGCGAGGGACTCCTCGTCCTGACGACCTCCTGGACCGACGACGGCTCCCTCACCGGACTTCCGCCCCTCCTCGCCCCAAAACGCTTCTACCGCGTCCTTGAAAATCCGTGAAGGATTAACCGCGGAGAACGCTGAGAACGCAGAGAGGAAAGTAGCATGGGCATCCTGCCCATGGTGAAGGAATGCAGGCGAGGACGCCTGCGGTACAGGCACGGACCGGAAACCCGTGGCACCTCTTACTCGGAGGGCAGAGCTTCTTCGGGCGCCGGGACACCCTTCTGCGCTTTCTTCTTTTTATCCTCCTTGGGAGGCTTTGGAGGGGGAGCAATCCGGTCCACTAATTCCAGAAAGGCCATTTCGGCGCCGTCTCCCCGCCGGAAACCCGTCCGGATGATCCGCGTGTAACCGCCGTTGCGCCCGGCGAAACGAGTCGCCAGTTCCGCAAAGAGCTTGCTGACGACCTCTTTGTCCATGATGTACGAGAGGGCCTGCCTGCGAGCGTGAAGGGTTCCTCGTTTCCCCAGGGTCACCATTCGATCGGCAAACCTCCGCGCTTCCTTCGCCTTTGGGACGGTGGTCTCGATTCGCTCCTTGTCCAGCAGGGAAGTCACCATGTTGCGAAACATGGCTTTGCGGTGGGTGTCCGTACGACTCAGCTTGACAGTTCGCTTTCGGTGGCGCATTCGCTCAGTCCTTCTTCTTGCCGAGGATGTCGCTCACGTCCATCCCCAGAGAAAGTCCCATTCCTTCGAGAATGGCCTTGATTTCGTTCAGCGATTTCTTGCCGAAGTTCCTGAATTTCAGCATTTCGGGCTCGGTCTTTTGCACCAGATCGCCGATGGTTTTGATGTTCGCACTGGAAATGCAATTCGCCGCCCGAACGGACAGCTCGATCTCGCTGACCGGCGTATCGAGGAGCTTGCGGAGTTCCGCTTTCGCGTCCTCTTGCTCTTCCTTGCCCGCCTCGAACTCCAGGTAGCTCTCGTCGTAACCTACAAAGGGGTCGAGATGAGCCCTCAGGATAGCAGACGACTGTTTCAGCGCCTCATCCGGAGTCAGGCGGCCGTCGGTCCATATTTCCACGACCAGCCGGTCGTAGTTCATCTGTTGTCCCACTCGCGTGTTCTCCAC
>JAUYEE010000307.1 GCA_030691545.1 bacterium
CAGCCCCTGCCGGGCGGTCTCCTTCTTCACTTTGAGCACGTTATATTTTTGCTTGAGTTCCTTCAGGAAATTGCCCTTCTTGAGATAGGCTCCGTCATAGTCGGAGATAATCACCTTGTACACGTCGCCTGTGCTTCGAAAGCCTAGGTCGTTGGAGACGTCGAGAAGGTGCTTGCGACGAATGACCAGGTCCGCCTTGCCTCTCTTGACTCCGAGGTAGTCGTAAAGGTCAAGGTTGTGACCTGTCTCGACGGGAAACCCCATCTGCTGAAGCACGTTCACGAGGGTCTCAAGATCATTGAATTCCGTGCGGATGGTCGTGTAAGCGGACATTGCCTGTTTCCTCCTCTGTCATCCTTCTGAAGATGTTTGAGATTCTCTGATTGCTCGGATTTAGGGAATGGACGAGCGGGATCACCCACTCGAACAGGTCGGCGATTACGACGCTCCCATCCGGGCACACAAATATGCTCACGGGCACGGCGGGCATGCCACAATCGCCGTTGTTTCCTCGACTGGTCTTGCGGGTCTTTAGAGTCATGGGGATCAATCGTCCTTCTCATCTCCTGCTGGCAGGGCTTTTCCACGAGCCCAATCTCGAACCTCCTCGATTTTCTCCGGCATGATCCTTGAGATGGGCTGAACTTCCTCCAAGGCCGCAAGGAGGTGCTCCACCTTGAGACCCTGGTCTGCCTCAAAAGCCTTGTACATTGCGGACTTGACAACCCCATTGATCTCGGAGCCGGTGTAACCTCTGCTTCTCTCGGCAAGAAGTCGCATGTCAGAATCGTTCAACTTTCTCCCTCTGCGGGAAAGATGGATCTCCCAGATGACCTTTCTTTCCTTGAGGCTTGGGAGGTCAACCAGATAGATGGCGTCAAATAGGCGATCGACACGGATGAGCTCCGGACGGAGCGCTCTGACATCATTTGCGGTGGCGACGAAGAACAGTTTGCCTCTTCGCCTCTCCTGACCCCAGGTCAGGAAATTCTCCAACATCCTTAGGGCGACTCCCTCATCAAGCTCCCCGGAACCGGTTGCCAAGGCCTTCTCGATCTCGTCGGGCCATACGACGACACGCTCGAGTGCTTCTAACGTCCTCTGAAGGCGCCGCATGTTGGCCTCGCTCTCACCCAGGTACTTATTGAACAGGCTGCCGACGTCCATATGAAAAAGGCTGAACCCGAAGATGCGGGCAGTCCACTTCGCCAGCAAGCTCTTCCCTGTGCCCGACGGCCCGACCAATACAATCCCGCAGGGAAGCTCCAATCCCCGCCCTTCCCCGTCCTTCGTGAACGCGGCCTTTATCGAGCGCAAATGCTTCAGAAGCCTGGTCATTCCTCCAACCGCGACAAGGTCTCCGTCCGAGTCAGTGAACTCCAGACCGCACACCCCCCTTATGAGGTCCTTCCTTGCTGCGCGGATGGCGGCAAGTGAGGCCGTGGTCAGCTTGCCGTGGCGGCTTATTTCCCCCGCCAAAACGTCCTCGGCCTTCTGGAGCGTTGTTCCCGCGAGATAGTCCATGAGTTTCGGAACACCTTCTTCCCCCAGCTCTGAAAGTCCCTTCTCGATAATCGGCTGAACGAGATTTGTCTCCATTGCCTCCGAATCAGGCAAAGGCAGATCCGTGATGTGCACAGAATCCTTCAACTCCTTTGGCGGCACGGGGTCAGATGACACCACGAAAATGTTTGACCCGGTGAGAGGTAGGGTGTGCGAAGCATCCTTAAGTTGTCTCACTGCAACAGCTCCGCGCATCCCCGCGTGGACCGTCATGAACTGACAGGGGTCAAGGAACACGTACACGAATCCGCCCGCCTCCCTCGTGGCGAAGTTGATCGCGTCAAGAAGACTTACGGCTCCGTCAAACATTTCCCCCTTCCGGTCTACAATCCCGCTCGTGGAGCGCCACACCCGCAGTTCCTTTCCCGTTGTCTTTGCTGCGGAGGCAATCTGCCATAGGGCTCGTTTCTCCTCGTCCGTCACGACCCAAGCGAGGACCTTCCTCGCCCGAATCAGTTCACAGAATCCTCGAATGATCTGCTCGTCTTGTCGCGAAAGCTTCTTCGCAGCCAAAATACAACTCCTTCAGATGACGGTTTTCTGCCTGAGGGGTTCTTCCGCGACCGTGCTTGGCTCCTCGTAGAACTCCGAAGTCAGTCGCCGATTGAGGACCTGTCCCAACTCCTTCTCCAGGCGAGCGGTTAGCCGCAGACAGGCCTTGCCTTTCGCTTTGATCACGTGCTGCTCAATTTTGCCGTCTGTCCCGATGAGGAATATGATCCTTGCCATTGCTGATTCCCTCCTCTAACTCTCTCCTTTACGAACCCGTTTTTCTGACGGCCCCAATGGAATAAACTCCCGGGGCGATTTCATTCCGTTTTATTCCGCCTTATTGCGCGTATTGTTTTTTTTCTTTTCCGGCGGAATAAATTCAATGAGTAGATAGCGAACCCGCTCGCGGTGCCATGGCATGATGGACTCGACCTTCCTCCTGACCCCCGTGAGGACTTTGGGGTATGGACTCGCAATGAGGACCTCGTGGCAGCCGTTTGCCAAATCCACCTCAATGTTTCGAAGCGCGTGACTGGTGGCGCGAAGCTGCACTTCGACGCCGACAAGCTTCTTGTTGCTGACGGTGTAGATGAGGACATCCACCAACTTGACGCCGCCAAGAATCCTTTCTCGGGTTATGATGGTGTCGGGGGTTCGGCTTATCGCCTCGACCCATTGCACACATTTTCGGTGGAGATCACTGCCCTTCCCTTTGCCCATTGAGAAATCTCACCCCTTTCTCGGTGACCCTGAGATAGATGCTCGGCCGACCACGCGTCCCCGTATTCTGGGTGCGGGTTGCGATAAGCCCGTTCTCCTCGAGTTCCCTTCTCAAGCGGTGCGCCTTGCGGTGAGACAAACCGTAGGAGCCGTACAGGTCGGAGACTTTCTGGTCGGGGTGTTCCACAACGTGAATTAGGAAACTCGCCCATTCGTCCGGTAGACCTGCTGAGGGCGTGTCCGGTGACGAGCCCCGCTTCGCCCGCTCATCAGATTGTTCGCTCGAATTGTCCGCAACGTGGATAGTCGGCACCAAGCCGGTGTTATGGGGACGATACGTCAGAGCCGCCAACTTGGGAGCCATCCGCATTTCGAGCTCTTCGTCTCCGATATGTCTCCCCTTTGGGAAAGACGCCATCTCAACCAAAATGGGGAAGGGGTGACCGGTCTTCTTGGCAAAGGCTTGCCGCTCTTTTCGCAGACCATAAAAATGGGGCTTATGCCTTTCCTGGGCGCCTGTGGCCTGAAGAGCCTCGCGAATGCCATCCGGCGTTCCCTGGCGGAAGTAAAACAGAACGCTCGCGTTGAGCTTGGGAAATTGAGCAAGGTCAATGGAAACGTTGTCGGCAAAAATGTTCCCTACGCCCAACCCACGCATCTGGGTCCAGAGCTCTTTGATGAAAGGAACTCCGGTCGTGGTCCCACGCCCAAAGTTCTCCTTGCCGAACATCATTTTCGCTTCGTCGAAACAAAGAACTTGACGCAGCGTATCGCGCTCTGAAGCCCTCGCCCGAAGAAATGTCAATGGTAGCTGTATGAGGTTCGCTGCAAGGCGTTGCATGTTGTGCCTGAGCCCCTTCAGGCGGAAGATGCAGCTTTTTTGGACGAGGATCTCCCAGGAATAGCCCTCTTTGCAGTCGAGCATGGGGCCCAGTTTCTCGACAATGCCCACCACGATTCCCCTCACAGTGCGAAACTTCCCCTTCTCCGCAGACGGGCTTTCATCAATCCGCTTGTCCAGCCAGGATGGGAGGTCAATGAAAGACGCCGAAGGGTCATGCTGGCGGAGCTGATAGCATTCGTGGAAGAACGTCTCGCTCGTTTCGGGCTTCATGGGGGTCGCTTGATGCACAACGTCGGTGAGGGTTTGCAGCCAAAGCCGCTCGTCCACTCCTGGCAGGGGCTTGAGCGGGTCGTACTTAAACGTTTTCGGTATGTCGAAGACGAGGATGTCCGGGTGTAGATGTAAGAGGACATTTGCCTCGGACTTAATTTCGATGAACCAGACCGGATACCCCAGCCGCATGACCTGCGACGCAAGGTATAGGACACTCGTGCTCTTCCCGCACCCTTGGGCGCCCAGGTATCCGACTCCCTGAAGGATTTCCTTGAGGCTCAGGAAGAAGGGGCCAAGTGGATTTCGGTCGCGTGGGCTCCGGATGATCCGTCCCACAAAGACCTCTCCGCTAATCACATCGCGTGGCGGCAACGGAAGGAAGTCGTTCCGTCCTTCTTCTTGACGCTCTTGGAGTCGGGTCAGAAGGCGTAAGCGAACATCGGGTATTCTCGCCATGAACACCTCCGGCTTGTGGGCAAACCCGAGGATCAAGTCCAGAGTGTCCCGGACGAGTGGCGTATTGACCTCTCCTGCCGCCAAAGCCAGACTACGCAGCTCCCCATACAGCGACAAACTGAACTCCTCAGGAGAAATGACCCTCCTATTCCGCCAGTTCTTTGCTCCTGCTTCGTTTCGTCGCCTCATCATTCCTGCTCGCGTCTTTTGGATTCTTCGTCCCACATGTTTCTTCGGTGCACCGCACGACGAAAGTGCTTTCGGCAAAAAGGAATGTTCTGCCCGTCCAAAGGGAAAAAATGGACGTGCCGGAGGCAAAGCGAGATGTGGCAGCCGTCGGCGTGGCAGAAAAACACGTGGTCGGGACATTCGAATTGCTGACACACGGAGCAACGCCCTCCGACCTCCCGGATCCTGCGTCCGCACGCGGCCAGAATCAGTGGTTCCTCAACGAGGCGAACGAGCCCGGATTCCGTCTGCTCAATGGTTTCAACATGGCCCGGGTACCCGTCCCCCCCGACCTCAACCACCCTTTTGAACAAAACGTCGCGGGTTATTGGCCTCACGAGGTTCTGATGACTGGCGTCGCCCCGAGGCCCGAAGGGCGAAACGGCCTGCCCTGAAGTTTCGGCATAGATTTCCTCGGGATTTATACCGGCTCTGCGAAGCACCGCTTCGAGAGAGTAGAGGCGTGCCAGATCCTCCGGATCGGGGTCACCTCCGGTTTCGACAGCGCGCATGACTTTCGCCTTCAGTTCCAGGCATTCTTGCAGTTGTGGGAGACTAGTTGACTCGCTCACCTCTTAATCACTCCCTCCGGTAATCAGCAACTGCAGCGTTAAAAGGCCTACCAACACGATGTAAAAAATGACCATGACAACCACTTGATGAATCCACGTGGGGACTAAGAGCCGGGACAGCCAGAATGGTAAGAATGGGAGAACGATGATGCACAGCAGAAACGCGAAACCAAAGGCCGCGCTGTCAACAGCGAGGGCCCGTTCCACGGGGATCGAGAGGGCAACGAAACTTGCCGCAAGCGCCGTCGCGAACTGGAGCGCCGGGCTGCGGCGAGGAAGATTTCTCGTCACCACCAAACACAACCCCACAAGGGCCCACCAGAACGACAAACGAAGAACCAGGCTTCGTATCGTCGGGTCGACGTTCTGGATCAGCTCAATTATTTTTCGCGAAAACCTATAAAGAATATCCATCGTCAAGTCCCTTTGCTGTTGTCATGCCACCTCGCGTGACCGCGCCATTGACGCTCCCTGCTTTTTCGGTCCGAGGTCTGTCTTTTCGCTCCTGGCCCTCTCGCCTCCGATGGAGTTATTCGCTTTTCTGAAACAGACCATCACAATCCAGGCACCTCGCGTTGAACCGACACCGACCGACTCTCGCCTTCACGCCAGTTTAGAGTTTAAACTCGACGATCATCCGCTCTGCCCAGCCGTGTGGGTCTTTGATAACCGCGGCCAACGGCCAATCCTCCACTGCGGTCTGATGGGCCTGCAGCTGGATTTTTAGCCATTCGGCTGAGATTGCCTCGAAGCCCATGACACTTCCCTTGCCGCGGTTCAGAAAAAACTACCTTCCTCATTGCCGGAAGCTTTACAGTAGCAAACAGGGAAGGGCGAGCCAGAGCGAAGGCTCCCCGCTTTTTGAGGTGGGGCTCTTCGTCTCACGTTATTGTTGACAGCCCTGCCCGAGAGGACCGGTTCAGCGACCTCAGGGCGGACAGGCTGCCCTTCCCAAATCACATCCTGTTTTTTCGTTTTCCGCGAAAAGGGTGACACTTCCTCCCAAAGACTTCGATGGGAATCGAGTCCCATATGCGTCTCGTTTCTGCGAGCCAATGGGCAGCAGGGGTACGATTTCGTAGGCCTATTGGGCCGAGCGACGAAACTCTGCTGCAAAAGACATGATATTCGCTGCCGATTCCTCATTGGGACGCTTCCTTGTAATGCGGAGTAGAGGCGTTGCTACTCTCTTCACCTAAAAGGATTAGGCATTCACTCGGGGCGTCGAGCAGAGGCCATCAACCTTTCCTTCGGCGGCTGTAAGCCTTTCGCCCATTTCCACTGTCTGCCTCACTCATCGCTTGTAGAAAAACTTTCCTCGTCAAAGCCATGTCTTGCTCGCTGGCCATTGGCATGCCCTCGAGGTGTTCTTCGTCCCACACCTCCAGAACGTCGCAGCTGAGTGGGATGATCGTCACCCGGCGGCAGCCATTGAGGTTCTCTTTGTGCAACTTCTCCGGGATCCCTATTCTGCCTTTTGCGTCAACGGGACTCGTGTCTCTGTGAACGAGGGTGCGCTCGAGATTCTCCACCTGCTCCACGGAGAAATCCGTGTACCCGAAGAGCCTCATTGGGAAATCTTCGCCTCGCCATAAAGCCTCGCTTATGACTAGGACGCGGTGTTTCGACCAGGGTAGCAGGACGACAACACGGGCCCGACGTCTTCGAAAATGGTCGACCACGTACCCAGGAAGGCGAACGCGTCTCCCCTGGCCGTCAACGGCCCGGCTGACCGCTGACGGATATGGCTCTAAGGACGAAGTGGCAGCTCGATTAGCGTTTTTCCTCATGGCCATTTCCGTGAAACTCTCTGGACAGCCCAACCGGCATGCGTCCTGTGAAGTCTCCGCAGAACCACTTCAGTCGCCTCGAGACAAGAGATTCGTGACGGGCACATTGCATTGACGTCGCTGGATTCAGAAGAGCCGCCGTATTCCATCAGGCAACACGCAGCTTGACGCGAACGCACCGCAGTTCCACACCGAGAACGACAGCCTCGATCGTGCATTCGCCGCCGAGCCTCGACATGATGACAAACTCCGAGTCAATGCCTTTTGGCGGAGAACAAGCAAGCTGCTCCGTTACGGTGACGGCGCGGTCCTCGATCGTTCTGTTCGCGTTATCCTTCTTGCCCTTCATTCATTCCCTCCACGAGGCGCCTGAGCAATCCAGAGGCCAGTCCAGTCGCTCTTGTTGTATCCGTCCTTTGCAGATCTCCATCACCAGTCAGCGGCAAAACAGCCCTTTTCTCGGCTGTCACCGGTCGCCTCGAGTTAACCACCCTGACGCGTTTCACCGCGATGGCATCACTTCCCAGCCATGGCGGTTTTGACCTACAACCTTGCCAGAGCTGAGTCCAATTCCTCTGGTACTTGCAGGCCGTGTTCTTCCAGCACCTCTCGCAAGACCTTGAGGCGCCTGATTTCCAGAACCATGCTTAACGCCCCACACTCCTTCACAATCCGGCGAACTTCTGCCTCAGAGGCTCGCAGTACCACACGCTTCTCAGACCGACCCGGCACATACGCTCGCAGCCCACGGGCACGTGCGAATTGCATCAGAAGTATCTGGTTCGCCTGGTCCGGGACTCCGACCACACAGTCCTTTTCCGCCTCTGTGGATTGCGGTACACGAGATGCAATTTCCTCATTAACCATGTTGAATTCCTCCAGATTTCACTGTGCCTTTGTTCTGTCCTTTTTCCACATTTGTACTACGCCCCAATACCGACAGGGCTACGGCGGCTCACAGAAATTCCGAGCTTGCCGCACCGGAAAAAGGGCGGAAGAAGCCTGTTTTCGCCAGCAGCCCCATGATTTCTGACTCAGCCTCGTCGCTGCTGAGGAACTGGTCTCTGCGGGTCAAGTGGATGTCCCGCCGGCAAACGTCTATTGCCCCAGGCTTGCCCAGCAGGAAAACTTTCCTTTTCTCCATATCGTCTCCGAAATAGGATCGGTATATGTGCGTTGGGACATACATCTTCCCAGCTTGCGGCACTGGTCTTCTCTCAGCCCACTGCACGATGAAATCCCAGAACTTGACCAATCCGATGACTGAGGCCTCCACCTTCGCCAGTTTGTCTGCCAATCGTCGCCACTCTTGGGGCATAAACAACCTGACCCGGCCGTGAAACCAGGGGCAAAGCACAAATTCCCACACTCGGGCCTCGACGACCTGAGACCACAACTTCTCGGGAAAAGGCAGTCGCTGGTCTGTCCCCACGGTGGCGGGATGCACGCCATGGAAAACGACCCCCGCTGTCTCGCGGTCTTTGTGGTTGTTCTTTCTCTGCGTTCTCATGACTGGCTGCCTGTCGAGATTACGAACCCCCAGTGTCATGCCCGGGGATGAGTTTGCGCGCCAACCGCGCTTTTTCCTGCCTCCTGGTATCTGATGAGTGCTCGCCTAGAAATTCAGCCGAAAAGTGGTTTTTGGGGTTCCATAAGTAGAGCAGGGGTGGTATGATGATGGGTGAGGCACGTGATAGGTATATTGAGCAAGGAGGTTGAGGAGCGACAAGATGCTTGGGAAGCGACCGGCGCAGCG